>NZ_JBDJMI010000007.1:0-145911 GCF_039673825.1 Luteimonas sp. TWI662
CCTCGGGGGGCCGCCCGGGGTGCCCCCGCCGGACCCGGGCCCCCACCCCGCGGGCCGCCCAAAACCGGGGTTCTTTGTCAACTTCCGGGCGGCTAATTTCCACTCGGACCCCGGTTTTGATTTAGACCCGCCTTTGCGACGTCTGTACCCGACTCTGGACGCACGCGAACATCACCTGCTGGGATGTGGGGCAATCCCTGGCCAGGACGCCGCGCCGCCGGACGAGCACCTCGATGCGCCCGCTGACTTCGACACGAACCCCAAAAAAAAACCCGGCCGTTTCCGGCCGGGTCGGTGCAGCATCCAGTAGGGGGAGAGGGGACGCGCCAGGGGAAGCGCGGACCGGATGCTGCGGGGACTCTTACCAGCTCAGACGGGGGCCGACGAACCACTGCACGTCGCCGCCCTTGATGAGCTTGACGTCACCGGCGACGCCGAAGTTGGGGTTGAACTTCCACTGCGCGCCGAGGCGGCCGTAGAACTCGCTGTCGATGCCACGGCCGTAATGCTCGTAGCCGGCCAGTGCATAGCCTTCGAGCGCCGGCAGCAGCGCACTGCGCGCGCCCACTTCAACGGCGTAGCCGCTGGCGTCAATGCCCTGACCGAAGTCGATGCTCTGGTAGGCCACGCGGGTCAGCAGATCGGTGCGGTCCGACAGTTCGTGGTTGTAGCCGATGCCCAGCCGCCACTGGTCGCGGTCGCGGTGCACGTTATCGATGCTTTCGCGGGTGTAGTCGCCGAAGGCGTGGAAATTGGGATGGAACGCCGCGGCGCCACGGATCGACCAGCCGTCGGAATCGACGTCGCGGTTGATCGGCGCGATGTCGGCCTTGCTGGCCGAATAGCCGCCTTCGACGTAGTTGTAGGACAGGCCCTGGGCCGCGTTCGCGGCGAACGGAAGGGCGGCGGCCAAGGCCGCGATCGGCAGGATGCGCTTCATGGGGGACAACTCTCTCTCAGTGAATCGGGACAACGAAATCGAACGTCTTGTTGTTTTTATGGACTTGCGCAGATGCGCGGACGCATCGAAAAAGGCCGGCCCGGGTGGCGGGGAGGGGATGGCGCTTCGAGGGGGAGGGGAAGCACGACCACCCGGGCCGTGAACGCATCTTCGGCCCGCGCGCTGAAATCCCGGCTGAATATTGAACTTTCCAGTACAGGAACTTTTGTCCCCGCATTCAGTCCGCTCATGCGCCGCCTTCGAAGCCCTGCTGCCGCCACGCCTCGAAGACGACCACCGCCACCGCGTTCGACAGGTTGAGGCTGCGGTTGCCTGGCCGCATCGGCAGCCGCAGGCGCTGGCCATCCGGGACGGAGGCGAGCACGTCGTCCGGCAGGCCGCGGGTCTCGCTGCCGAACAGGAACGCATCGCCGGGCGCGAAGTCCGGCGCGTCGTAGCGCACGGCATTCCGGGTACTCAGCGCGAACAGCCGAGAAGGCGCGATCGCCGCCAGCGCGGCGTCGAGGGTGTCGTGCACCTGCAACGTCGCGTACTCGTGGTAGTCGAGCCCGGCGCGGCGCAGGTTGCGGTCGTCGAGGTCGAAGCCCAGCGGCCGGACCAGGTGCAGCCGCGCGCCGGTGTTGGCGCACAGCCGGATGACGTTGCCGGTGTTGGGCGGGATTTCGGGCGTGTGCAGGATGACGTCGAACATGGTGCGGGGGCCGGGACGCGGGCCGCCATTGTCCGTGCTTGCGGCGTCACCAGGGCATCGACGCGCCGGTCCAGTCGAGGAACTGGCCGCTGTCGTCGGCCGACAGGCCGTCGATCACCCGCAGCAGGCCGGCGACCGCGTCGTCCGGCGCCTCGCTCGCCTGCTCGCCGCCCATGTCGGTGCGCACCCAGCCCGGGTGCAGCGCGACGACGACGATGCCGCGCTCGCGCAGCGCATGCGCCAGTTGCACCGTGGCCATGTTCAGCGCGGCCTTGCTGATCGCGTAGCTGGGCGTGCCAAAACGGGTGGTGCCGGCGATCGAGCCCAGTTGCGAGGATAGGTTGGCCACGCGGGCGCCGCCCGCCAACCACGGCGCCAGCGCCTGGGTCAGCAGCAGCGGGGCGATCGCATTCGTGCGCAGGCTGTGCTCGAGGGTGTCGCCGTCCAGGTGCCCGAAGCGCTCGCCGCCATGCAGGACGCCGGCGTTGTTGACCAGCAGATCGATCCGGCCGGTCTTGCCGATCGCCAGCGGCAGCTCGCGCACCAGCTCGGCGCGCGAACGCGGGTCGATCGCATCGAGCGGCAGGACCTTGAGGTGGCCAGGGTGTTCGCCAGCGAGTGCGTTGAGTGCTGTCGCGCGCCCTGGCTGCCGGCAGGTGGCGACGACCGGTGCGCCTGCCGCCAGTCGCTGCCGGACGAACTCCAGGCCCAGGCCGCGGTTCGCGCCAGTGACCAACGTCCACTCTGGCATGGCGGCAGACTCCAACGGGGCAGTGCCCCCACCCTAGCCCGCCGGCGATGAGGGCGAAGTCGTCGCGGCCGAGGCGATCGCGGCATGCGCGGCCACCGGCCATGACCTGCGGCCCGTGCCAGCCCACGGGCGTGTGGCTAGGATGGGCGCATCGTCCGCCCCGCGCGGCCCGTTGCTCAGGAATTGCACATGCCCGTCGGTCTTGCCCGTCCCGCCTTCTTCCGTCCCCGCCGCGCTGTGTTGGCGCTGGCCACCGGGCTCGCCCTGGCCGGTGCCGGCCTCGCACCGTCGGCCATGGCGCAGGCATCCGCCCCGGCCGCCTTCGGCGTCGACATCCCCTTTGAGAGCTTCACCCTGCCCAACGGGCTGCGGGTGGTGGTCCACACCGACCGCAAGGCGCCGATCGTCGCGGTCAACATCTGGTACCACGTCGGCAGCAAGGACGAGCCGGCCGGCCGCAGCGGCTTTGCGCACCTGTTCGAACACCTGATGTTCCAGGGCAGCGAGAACCACCACGGCGAGTTCTTCGAGCCCTTCAAGCAGGTCGGCGTCACCGACCAGAACGGCACCACCAACACCGACCGCACGAACTACTTCCAGAACGTGCCGACCACCGCGCTGGACATGGCGCTGTGGATGGAATCCGACCGCATGGGCCACCTGCTCGGCGCGATCGACCAGGCCGCGCTCGACGAGCAGCGCGGCGTGGTCCAGAACGAGAAGCGCCAAGGCGAGAATCAGCCCTACGGCCAGGTGTGGGACAAGCTCACCCGCGCGCTCTATCTCAAGGGCCATCCCTACCACCACGGCGTCATCGGCTCGATGAACGACCTCGACGCAGCCTCGCTCGACGACGTCAAGCAGTGGTTCCGCACCTGGTACGGCCCCAACAACGCGGTGCTGGTGCTGGCCGGCGACATCGACCCGGCGACGGCCAGGCAGAAGGTCGCGCGCTACTTCGGCGATATCCCGGCCGGCCCGACGATGGCCCAGCCGCAGGTGGATGTCGCCCGGCGTAACGCCGACACCCGCGAGACCATGGAGGACCAGGTGCCGCAGGCCCGGATCTACCGCGCGTGGAACGTCGCGCAACTGGGCACCGCCGACCTCGACCACCTGCAGGTGCTGGCCAGCGTGCTCGGCGGCGCGAAGGCCTCGCGGCTCGACAAGCGCCTGCTGCACGACGACCGCCTGGTCGACAACATCAGTGCCGGGGCCTACGGCTCGCAGCTGGGTTCGAACTTCATCGTCATGGCGACCGTCAAGCAGGGCGTGGACCCAGCGAAGGTGGAAGCGGCGATCGAGGAAGAACTCCAGCGCCTGATCGAGCAGGGCCCCACGGCCGAGGAACTCGAGCGCGCCAAGACCTCGTTCCGCGCCGGTTTCGTCCGCGGCATCGAGCGCATCGGCGGGTTCGGCGGCAAGGCCGACGCGCTGGCCGAATGCACCGTCTACGACGGCGACCCGGGCTGCTTTCGCGCGGCACTGGCGAACGTCGCGGCGACGACCATCGACGACGTCAAGGCGGCCGGCGCGACGTGGCTCGATGTCGGCAGCCACACCATCACCGTGGTGCCGGGCGCGCGCACGCCGCTGGCCGAGGAACCCGCGGTCACGCCGGCACCGTTCACGCCGCCAGTGCCCGATCCGAAGTACCGCACCGCGCGCACGGACGTCGATCGCAGCCAGGGCGTGCCCCGGACCACGTCGTTCCCGGAACTGAAGTTCCCCCAGCAGCAGCGCGCGACGCTCACCAACGGCACCCAGGTGATTCTCGCCCGTCGCCCGGAAATCCCGGTGGTGCAACTGAGCTACGAATTCGGCGGCGGCTACACCGCCGACCAGGGGCGCACGCCGGGCACCGCGAGCTTCACGATGAGCGTGCTCGACGAAGGCGCTGGCGGCCTGGGCGCGCTGGACTTCGCCGACCGCGTCGAATCGCTGGGCGCGAGCTTGGGCGCCGGCGCTTCGCTCGACGGCAGCAACGCCTATGTATCGGCGCTCAAAGAAAACCTGGACGCATCCTTGGCGCTGTTTGCGGACATGGTCCGCCGCCCGAACTTCGAGCCCAAGGAGATCGAGCGCATCCGCGCCAGCTGGATCGCCGGGATCGGCCAGGAAAAGGCGCGGCCGTCGAGCGTGGCGATGCGGGTGCTGCCGCCGCTGGTCTACGGCGCCGGTCATCCTTACGCGATCCCGTTCACCGGCAGCGGCGACGAGGCCTCGATCGCCAAGCTCACGCGCGAGGACCTGGTGGCCTTCCATCGCGACTGGGTGCGCCCGGAAGGCGCGACGCTGATCGTGGTCGGCGACACCACGCTCGAGGAGATCGTGCCGCTGCTGGAGAAGCACTTCGGCGACTGGCGCGGCACCGGCACTGCGCCCGCCCCGATCACCGTGCCGGAGGTCGCCCGTCCCAGCGCGCCGCGGGTGTTCCTGATCGACCAGCCGGGCGCGGTGCAGGCCAACATCTTCGCCGCCCAGGTGATCCCCCCGACCAACGACCCAGCCTCCACCCGCTTCGACATGCTCAACACCGTCGTCGGTGGCGACTTCACCGCACGCTTGAACATGAACCTGCGCGAGGACAAGCACTGGTCGTACGGCGCACGCAGCTCGGCGACCGGCACGCTGGGCCAGCGCCCCTGGATGGCTTCGGCGCCGGTGCAGATCGACAAGACCGCCGAGGCGATGGCCGAGATCCGGCGCGAGCTGGCCGAGGTCGCCGATGGCGAGCGTCCGGCCACCGACGCCGAGCTCGCGCGCGCCAAGGCGATCCAGACCCTGAGCCTGCCCGGCGCCTACGAGACCGCGTGGTCGGTGATGTCGACGATCGGCGGCAACCTCCGCTTCGGCCGGCCGGACGACTACGTCTTCCAGCGCAAGGCCGAAATCGAGGCGATGACGGTGACCGACCTGGCCGGCGTGTCGCGCACGTTCGACCCCGCGACGTTGACCTGGGTGGTCGTGGGCGACCTGTCGAAGATCGAGACACCGATCCGTGCGCTCGAGTTGGGCGAGGTCCAGGTGCTCGACGCCGACGGCAAGCCGGTGGCCCGGTGACCGCATTGATCGCGCGTCCGCGCGATGCCCGCCACAATGGCGGGCATCGCGCCCTTCCTCGACTGTCCGGAGTCTCCATGCGCAAGTCCCTGCTGGTTCTGCTGCTGTCCGTGTCCGCCACCGGCTGTACCTGGGTGCACATGGCGCCCGGTGCGAGCGCGGTACGTGTGGTCAACCCGGCGCCGGGCAACTGCGAGAAGCGCGGCGAGGTCGAGGTCTCGGTCAAGCACAGCATCGCGTTCGTGGAGCGCAACGCGCTGCGTGTGCGCGAGGAGCTCGAGACACTGGCGCGCAACGAGGCGCCGGGCCTGTCGGCCGACACCATCAGCCCGCTGGGCGAGCCGGTCGCCGGCAGTCAGCGCTTCGGCGCCTGGCGCTGCGGACGCTGAACACGGTATTCCCCCTGCGGATCGGCCCGCAGGGCATCGCCCGCCCCATCCTCGCGCGGTCGGGCGGCCGACTGCGCGCCCGCAACATGCGTCGCCCTGGCGAAGCGGTTACCCTATGCGGCTCCCTTTGCCACATCCGGCGCCCAGCCCATGCTTTTTGAAAACGTCGCCATCGCCGGCCTCGCCCATGTCGATGCGCCGCACCGTCTGTCCAGCGACGACATCAACGCTCGGCTGAAGCCGACCCTCGACCGCCTCGGCATCAAGACCGACGTCCTCAAGGACATCGCCGGCATCCACGCCCGCCACCTGTGGGACGACGAGACGCTCGCCTCCGACGCGGCGACGCTGGCCGGACGCAAGGCGCTCGCCGATGCCGGCATCGAGGCCACGCAGCTGGGCCTGCTGGTCAACACCTCGGTCAGCCGCGACTTTCTCGAGCCGTCCACGGCGAGCATCGTCGGCGGCAACCTCGGCATCGGCGACACCTGCCAGAACTACGACCTGGCCAATGCCTGCCTGGCATTCGTCAACGGCATGGACGTGGCCAGCCGCATGATCGAGTTGGGCGAGATCGACTACGCACTGATCGTCGACGGCGAGACCGCCAACCTCGCCTACGAAAAGACCATGGAGCGTCTGCTGCATCCCGACGCGACCGAAGAGGACTTCCGCAACGAGCTGGCCACGTTGACCCTGGGCTGCGGCTCGGCGGCGATGGTGCTCGCGCGCGCCGACCTGGTGCCCGACGCGCCGCGCTACAAGGGCGGCGTGACCCGCTCGGCGACCGAGTGGAACACCCTGTGCCGCGGCAACCTCGACCGCATGGTCACCGACACCCGCATGCTGCTGCTCGAAGGCATGAAGCTGGCGCAGAAGACCTTCATCGCCGCACGCGAGGCGCTGGGCTGGGTCGTCGACGAACTCGACGAGTTCGTGATCCACCAGGTCAGCAAGGTCCACACCGCCTCGTTCGTGCAGGCCTTCGGCATCGATCCGAAGAAGGTCCACACGATCTTCGGCGAGCACGGCAACATCGGCCCGGCCTCGGTGCCGATCGTGCTGAGCAAGCTGCGCGAGATGGGCCGCCTGAAGAAGGGCAACCGGGTCGCCCTGCTGGGGATCGGCTCGGGCCTGAACTGCTCGATGGCCGAGGTGGTCTGGTAACCATCGACCTGGCGTCGCGCGCATCGCGCGGGCGCCCGGCGGTCCCAGCATCGCCACAGGCCGGTCGTACCGGCCTGCGACGAGGCGTCAGTTCGCGGTCGCGTGCGCCGGTCCGATCAACGATTGCAGTTCGGCCTCCAGGCCGTTGATCCGCGCCGACAGCTGCGCCGCTTCCTGCGGGCTGACGTGCACTAAACCGTCGAGCAGTTCGGACATCTGCATCAGCCGGGTCCGCTGCTCGCGCACGTCCATGCGCGCGCGATGCGCACGCAGGTCGCCGACCTCGGCATGCAGCACGCTGTGGCGGTAGCGTTCGCGCAGGGTGGCCTGCAGGCGACCGACGATCCGACGGTCGGCATCCGACCACGGCACGCCGACGCCGCGCACGGTCTCGTGCCAGGCGGCAAAGCTCGCCCGCGGACCGATGCGACCGCCATCCTCGTCGATCAGGAACGGCTCGTCCGGGCGACCGGCCCAGCGCACATCCTGGACTTCCTCGCAGCGGAAGAAGAACAGCCATTCCTCGCGTGCCGGGTCGAGCGGCAATGCCAGCACGCCGGCGATGCCATCGGCCTCGTCCAGGTCGCGGCTCCAGTCGGCAGCGGTGTCGGTGCTCACCAGACCGGTGCCCGCATCGTTGCGCTGGATCCAGTCCAGCAGCCCGGGCATCTGGTCCTGGCCGGGCGTGCGTCCGGCACTGTGCCAATGCCCGCCCTGCAGCAAGCCGACGCCGTCGCAGTCGACTGCGCGGGCCAACAGGTCGAGCTCGGTGGACAGCGCCAAGCGCGGATCGATCGCGTTGTCGAGCCGCAGGGCGAGGGTCTCGCGTACACCGCGTGCCGCTTCCTCCAGCGCCAGCGCCCGCTGCTGCTCGCGCGCGGCCACCCGCATCGAGACGAACAGCCCGAACAGGTCGGCCGCCGCACGCACGCCCGGGGGCACGCGGCGCGCCGTGCGGTGGTGGCAGGCGATCAAGCCCCACAACCGGCCCGCAGACACGATCGAGATCGACATCGACGCGACCACGCCCATATTGGCGAGGTATTCCAGATGCACCGGCGAGACACTGCGCAGCGCCATCTGCGCCAGGTCCAGCGGCCCGCCGCGCCCGTCGCGATCGGGCAGAATCGGCACCGGCACATACGTGGCATCGGGGATCACGCGGATGCGGTTGCGCAGGTACAGGGTGCGCGCCTGCACCGGGATGTCGGATGCGGGATAGCGCAGGCCCAGATAGGACGTCAGCGCCGAATCGCGCGACTCGGCGATCACCTCGCCCGAGTCGTCGTGGCGGAAACGATAGACCATCACCCGGTCATAACCAGTCAACAGGCGCACCTGCTCGGCGACCCGCTGGTGGAAGTCGACGATGTCGTCGCTGCCGGCCACGCGCGCGATCATCGCCTGCGCGACCACCGTCGGCGAGCGCTCGGCTGCGCTGCGCGGCTGCGGCTCGATCTCCAGGTGCACCAGTCCATCGACGACGTGCACGCTGACATCGCATAGATGCGCCATCGGGCCGATGTTGCCCACCGCGGCGCGCTGCGGCGGTGCGCCGGATTCGCCAAAGCCGATGGTCTCGGCCACGGCCTGGATCAGGTCGTCGGTCAAGAATTCCCGCAACGTGTGCCGCAACATCTCCTCCGGACCCACGCCCAGCAGCGATTCGATGTTGGCCGAGACATGGTGGATGGTCCAGTCGGGCAAGTGGCAGCTGATCAGGTACCCGTGTGGCTGGATCGCCCCGGACAGGTGGATCGGTTCATTGGCACAGACCTGCAACGCGCGCTCGAGAGCGGTGTTCATGTGGCGGACTCCTGAGCGGGAACGGGGTGGGTCTGGAAACTGCGTTCGAAACAGTCATGCACCTGGACGAACGCATCGCAGGCGCCGCGCTGCAGGCGTGCCATCAGGGCCTCGTCCTCCGGCGCGCACGCCGCGAGACGTTCGAGCACGCGGGCCCAGCCTTCATCGTTCGCATGACGGGTGAGGAACCGCGCGCCGGCCGCCTCGTCGTGACCGAGCGCGAGCGCGTGCCGCAGCAGATAGCGGGCGCCGACGCTGCTGCCGGCCATCACGTAGTGCCAGCCCAGGCGTTCGTCGGCATTGGCGACCGGCGTGCAGACCCCACCCGGCGGCAAGGGGGCCAGCCCGAGCGTCTGCAGATCGCACGCAAGCCAGAACGACTGCCGCGGCAAGGCGCCGACGGCGATCTCGTGGTCGGCCGCAAAGCGATGCATGCCGACCAGATAGCGCGCGTAATCGCCCGCGGTCCGCAACCCGTCGGCGAAGAAGGCGTCCACACGCGCGTGCAGATGCCGCGTCTGGCAACGCAGGAATTGCCTGGCATCGACCCGTGGATCGGCCGGCTGATGGACGCTCGCATTCATCGAAAAAAGCATACCGGGCCGCATCGTCGCCTTCTGTTGGATTCCGACATTGCGTGCAGATCGCCGCACCCTCGGGCAGTTGAGGCCCTGGCGCCTACAATGGCGCGTTTCCACGACCGCGCCGGATCCACGTCACCGTGCAAGAATTTCCCGATTACGACTTCGCCCGCCATCGCCTGGAGGTCCGGCCCGGCATCGGCATGCATTACCTCGACGAGGGCCCGCGCGACGGCGATGTCGTGCTGATGCTCCACGGCAATCCATCGTGGAGCTATTACTGGCGACATCTGGTGCGCGGCCTGCGCGACCGCTATCGCTGCATCGTGCCCGACCATGTCGGCATGGGCCTGTCGGACAAGCCCGACGACGGCCCGCGCGCGTGCCCGCGCTACGACTACACGCTGGACTGGCGCGTCGAAGATGTCGGTACGCTGCTCGCGCACCTGGGCATCGACGGACCGCTGACGCTGGCCGTGCACGACTGGGGGGGCATGATCGGCTTCGGCTGGGCGCTCGCGCATCAGGCGCAGGTGCAGCGCCTGGTGATCACCAACACCGCCGCGTTTCCGATGCCGGCCGACAAGGCGATGCCCTGGCAGATCGCGCTGGGGCGCGACTACACCGTCGGCGAATGGCTCATCCGCGGCTTCAACGCGTTCTCGGCCGGGGCCTCGTGGCTGGGCGTCGAGCGACGCATGCCCGCCGACGTGCGCCGCGCCTACGTCGCCCCGTACGACAGCTGGCGCAACCGGATCGCCACGGTGCGCTTCATGCAGGACATCCCGCTGGGGCAAAACGACCGCGCCTGGCCGCTGCTCGAAGCCGCCGGCCGGGCGCTGCCCGACTACGCCGACCGCCCGGCATTCATCGGTTGGGGCCTGCGCGATTTCGTCTTCGACCGGCATTTCCTCGACGGGTTCCGCAGCGCGCTGCCGCAGGCCGACGTCGAGGCTTTCGACGACGCCGGTCACTACGTGCTGGAGGACCGGCATGCCGTGCTGGTCCCCCGGATCCGCAGCTTCCTCGAACGCCATCCGCTGCCCGCCTAGTTCACGTACGCGCAGCGGCGGTTCAGGCCGCAATGGGCGGCACCGTCGGTGGCGTCGGACTGTGGCCGTTGTCGTCGGGTTCGTCGTCGTTGGCCGGCTCGTCGCGCCAGCGCCAGTCGGCGGCCGACAGCAGCGGCAGGCCATGCGCCAGGCGCGCCCGATCGCACTGGCCGCTGCGCTCGCCGAACTCGAGCGAGGCCTGCACCGCGGCGCAGACCGACGGCCGCACCGGATGGATGGTGCAGCGCGAATACCGGCCGATGTCGGCGTCGAGGGCGATGCAGCGCGGCTGGGCACAGGACGTACCCCGCATCGCGCGTTCGTGCGTGCGCAGCGGTTCGGTCAGCGCCAGCGGGACCGGCCCGCCGAGTTCGGGGTCGGCCTCGCTCCAGTGGAAGCTGATGCGGAAATGCGCACAACAGGCACCACAGGTCAGACACGGATGCGGCATGGCGCGACCGGACGGGAGAAGGCAGGCGGGGCGCGGATTCTCGATCCCTGCGGCGGTGCGCGCAAGGGGGCCGGGGACCACGCCCACGCGGCATTCAGCCCAATGCGCTCAACGGTCGGCGCCGGGCCGGAGAATCGCGGCGTAGCGGGCCTGCATGCCAGTCGCGACTGCGCCATCGGGCAGCACCACCTGCGCGGCCAGTTGCACGCGTGCACGGCCCCGGGTGCGCAGGGTCCGTACGAACGTGTCCCAGTCGCCGTCCGACAGCACGGCCTCGGCCTGCAGGTCGTCGCACAGCGGCGCACGGTAGCGGATCTGCGAATCGGCGACGTAGACATCGGCATCGAGTCCGGCGGCTTCGGTGCGTAGCGTGGTCAGCCCCCAGCCGGCGAGCGTCATCAGCGACACCAGGCTGCCGCCGAACGCCGACCCCTTGTCGTTGACGTGCTCGGCGAGCGGCGCGCGCAGGCGCAGGCGCTCGCCATCGAAGCCGGCGATGTCGATCCGCATCGCCGCGACCGGCGGCATGGAAGCGTAGTGCGCCGCGAGCCGGCGCAGCGGTTCTTCGTGTTGCATCGGGTGTCCTGTCGGGGGGAGAGTCGTCCGGCTTGCGCCGTTCCCCGGCAGCCACCAAGCTTCGCGCATGCATGTCGCGCCGGCTTCCTCGCTTCTGGCGGGATACTACGTCATCTCGCTGCGCCCGGTCGGGGCCCACGTCGCATTGCGGCGCGCCGCCGCACGCCTGGGTGCGCGCACGTTCGCACTGTCGCCTTGGCGCATCGCCCAGCGCGACGGCGACGCCGTCCGCGCCTCGCTGCAGGCCGCGCTCGAGGCCGAGATCGTGATCTTCTCCAGTCCGCCGGCGGTGGCCGCGGCCGCGGCCTTGCAGCCCCTGCTGCGCCGCGCAGGCCAGGACTGGCTTGCCGTCGGGGCCGGCACGGCCGCAGCGCTGGCGGCGCGCGGCGTGGCCGAAGTCCGCGCGCCGACGCGCATGGACAGCGAGGGCCTGCTGGCGCTGCTGCCACTGACCGACCTGGCGGCGCGCAGCGTCGGCCTGGTCACCGCGCCCGGCGGCCGCGGCATGATCGCGGCCGCACTCACGGCCGCAGGCGCCCTTCTGCGGCGCGCCGATGTCTACGCGCGGGTGCCGGTCCGGCCGTCCGCGCGCCGGCTGGCGGTCCTGCAGACCTTGCCCGACCCCTGGCTGTTGCCGGTCAGCAGCGGCGAAGCGCTGACGACGCTACTGGCCGACCTGCCCGATCCCGTCCGTACGCGTCTGCAGCGCGCGCAGGCGCTCGCGGCCAGCGAACGGCTGGCCGTGCTGGCGCGGACACTGGGATTTGACGACGTGCGCGTCGCCGCCGACGCCCGCCCGGCATCCCTGCTCGCGGCCGCATCGCCCGCCACGCAGGCGCGTGCGCACGTATCCTGAATGGCGCTCCCATCCACCACGGAGCCATCACGATGCTGTCAGGCACCGTAGTCTGTCTTCGCATCGCCTTTACGGAAGCCTCCCCATGTCCCTGCTTCGCGCGTTGCTGATCTGGATCGTCATTGCCCTGCTGGGCGCGCTGGCTGCGCAGTTGCTGCTGTCCAGCGATCCTGGCCTGGTCATCGTCCGCTACGACGGCCTCGATCGCAGTACCACGCTGGTCAATGCGATCGCGATGGCGCTGGGTGCGCTGGTGCTGCTCTGGCTCGTGATGAGCCTGATCGCCTTGCCGTTCCGCAGTTGGGGCCGCTATCGAGAGTCGCGCGCCCAGAGCCGTCTGGGCGAGGGGCTCGACGCCTTGCACCAGGGCCATTACACGCGGGCCGAGAAGCTGCTCACGCAGTCGGCGAACGAGAATCCGCATTACGAGCCGGCGGCCCGCCTGGCGGCCTCGCAGGCCGCATTCGCACGCGGCGACGCGGCAGCGGCACGTGCGTACCTCGACGGCCTGGGCGACCGGCATCCGGCCACGCGCGCCATCGCACTGGCGCAGATCGCCATGCTCGAAGACCGTCCGATCGATGCGCTGACCGCACTCGATGCCCCCAGCGCGCAGCCGCTGCCGCCGCGCGGCCTGGCGTTGCGCGCCGACGCCTGGGCCCAGACCGGGCACGCGGCGGAAGCCTACGGGCTGCTCGGCGCGCTGCGGCGCCAGCAGGCGCTGTCCGAGGCCGAACTCGCTGCCCGCGAGGTCCGCTGGGCGGCCGCGTCGCTGCACGAAGCGGCCGACGCCAACATGCTCGCCGAGCGCTGGGAAGCGCTGCCCAAGGGGCTGCGCACCGAGACCCCGGTGGTGCTTGCCTATGTCGACCGCGCATCCGCGCTGGGCTGGCACGATGCCGCACTGCGCAGCCTGGAAACCGCACTCGATGCCCGCTGGGACGAGCAACTGGCCTCCCGTTACGCGATGCTCGATGTCGGCGACCCCGAGCATCGACGTGCGCGCCTGGAGCGCTGGCTGCAGGCACATCCGGCCAGCTCGGCGGCGATGCTGGGCCTGGCGCGGCAGCATCACGCGCGCCGCGACTGGGGTCGTGGGCGCAGCCTGCTGCAGCGCGCAGCAGAGCAGGGCGCCGGCAGCGAAGCCTGGGTCCAGCTCGGCGACGGCTACGCGGCCGAGGGCGATGAGCGCACCGCACGTCTGTGCTACGCCAACGCCCTGCGTGCGGCGCGCAACGAGCCGATCCTGGCCTTGCCCGCGGACGCATCGGCACCCACGATGGCGGCGGCCGAACGGCGCGACGATCACGGCCTGCCGCACCTGCGCGATCCCGACGACCTCACGCCGCGGCCCTGAGCCCGACACCGCGGTCGCCTCGATGGGCGGCCGAGACCGGCCGTCACCCGCGGCCGGTCAGCGCATCAGGCGATGGATCGCCGCTGCACCATCGACAGCCTGCGCCAAGGTCACATCGGCCACTGCGCCACGCGCGTTCGCGGCCAGGGTCACCGTGACCGGACCGACGATCACCTGCGGCCCGACCGGCCCCAGGATCTCGGCCCCATCCAGGCGCCCTTCGGGATAGGCGATGAAGCCGCCGAGCGCGGCGACCCTGGGATCGTCCACGTACAACCCGGCCCGGCGCATATCGGCCTCGGTCAGTGGCTGCTGGTCGACGATCACGATCGCGCCCAACGCAGCGCCATCGTCCGCCCCGCGCCAGGCGCAGCTCAGGCTGAAGGCGTCCGCGGTGTCCTGCCGGGTCCCGGCGGGGTCGACCACCTCCAGGCCGGCGACCAGCTCGCCCAGCGCGGTGGCGATCGCATCGCAGTCCGGCAAGGCGTCGGGCGGGGGCGGCGCAGAGATGACCGCAGGTCCACGCGCCGGCGCCGGGGCCTGATCGCAGGCGGCCAGGGCGACGAGCAGGACCGCGGCGAGCGGCCCGAGCCGGCGCGCGGAAGAAGGGAGAGCGGACATGGATGCGGCCTTGGATGGACGTACGATCAACGTTCGAGGATCGCGACCACGCCCATGCCACCGGCGGTGCAGATCGAAATCAACGCCCGGCCGCCCCCGCGCTCGACGAGTTGCTTGGCGGTGGTGGCGACAATGCGCGCGCCGGTCGCCGCGAACGGGTGGCCGGTCGCCAGCGACGAGCCCAGCGGGTTGATCTTCTGCGGGTCGATGCGTCCCAGCGGCGCCTCCAGGCCCAGCCGCGTGCGGCAATAATCCGCGCTCTCCCACGCGCGCAGCGTGCACAGCACCTGGGCGGCGAAGGCTTCGTGGATCTCGTAGATATCGAAGTCCTGGAGCGTCAGGCCATTGCGCGCGAGCATCTGCGCGACCGCGACCGTGGGCGCCATCAGCAGGCCCTCGCCGTGCACGAAGTCGACCGCGGCCACGTGCGCGTCGCGGATGTGGCACAGCACCTGGTGTCCGTGCACGGCTGCCCAGTCGTCGCTGGCCAGCAGGCACGCGGCCGCGCCGTCGGTGAGCGGCGTGGAGTTGGCGGCCGTCAGCGTGCCGCGGCCCGACGCCTTGTCGAATGCCGGCTTGAGCGTGGCGAGCTTCTCGATCGAGGTGTCGGGCCGCAGGATGTTGTCGCGCGCCACGCCGCGGAAGCTCACGACCAGATCGTCGAAGAACCCGCGCTCGTAGGCGGCGGCGAGCTTGTGGTGCGAGGCGACCGCGAGCTCGTCCTGCGAATCGCGCGCGATGTTCCATTCCTTGGCCATGTCCTCGCAGTGCTCGCCCATCGACTTGCCGGTGCGCGGCTCGGCCACGCCCGGGAAATCGGGCTTGAGTTCGCGCGGACGAAATCCCCGGAACGCCGCGATGCGGTCCTTGGTGGATTTGGCCGCGTTGGCCGTCAGCAGCCTGCGACGCAACGCGCGGCCGTAGACGATCGGCACGTCGGAGGTCGTGTCCGAGCCGCCGCCGATGCCCGATTCGATCTGGCCAGTCGCGATCTTGTTGCCGATCGCCACGATGGTGTCGAGCGAGGTGCCGCAGGCGCGCTGCATCGTGATGCCCGGCGTCAGCGCCGACAGCCCCGACGACAGCGCCGCCTCGCGTCCGAGGTTCCAGTCGCTCGAGTGCTTGATCACCGCCCCCATCGCCACCTCGCCCAACTGCTGCCCGTGCAGACCGAACTTCTCGACCAGGGCGCCGAGCGTGCGGACCGACATGCCCAGATTGCCGACGTCGGCGTACGCGGTGTTCTGGCGACAGAACGGGATGCGGACGCCACCGAGCACGGCGACGGGACGACCTAGCAGCATCGGATTTTCCTCGCAGGGGCTTGCGTGAGACTGTCCACGACGCGGGACGGGCATAATGTGAACGAGTGTATCCCTGCCCGTGTGGACGGCCAATGACCGCAGATCCCGACTTTTCCCGACACGATGCCGCGCCGCTCGTGCGCGGCGTCCTGGCCCTGGAACTGAGCGACTACTCGGTACCGGCCCGCGATGCCGTGGGCCAGCAGGCGGCCGGCGCACTGGCCACGCGCTTGGGGCGCGACCTGGGCGTGCTGGTGCCCGGGGTGCGCGATCTCGACCTGGTCTTCGCCGCGGCGCATTTCGACCCGGCCGAGCTGCTGCGCCCGGGCTGGCCGGTGCACCGCCGGCTCGAGGAACTGCGCGCGCGTGCACCGCAGGCCGGGCAGGGGCCGCGGATCATCGCCTTCGGCGCCGACGAGCAGGGCGAAACACCGTTGCCGTTCCGTGCAGACCCGCAACTGGCCGGCGGTCGCCTGCGCGTGCTGCCGTATCTGTTCGTCGGCGAACCCGCCGCGACCGAAGCAGTCTCGGCGCACATGGAGTCGATGCTGCTCGACCTGGGCATGGTCCAGGCCGACACCGCGTTGCAGACGCAGGACGCGTTCGGTGCACGCATCGAACACGCCCGTTACCTGACGCTGCACGACCTGTTGGCAATGACCGCGCTGCAGTACCGCAACCAGGGACTGGAGCCGCTGTGGGACGTGCTCGAGGCTGCGTTGTTGGCGCCCGACGACGAGATCTGGCTCGATGCCCCGCCCGAGCCGCTGCTGCGACATGCGCAGGGCGAGGTGCGCATGGCATTGCTGGGCCCCGACGACTGGCGGCGACGCTGCGCGCCCGGCGAGCAGGACGAAAGTCGCCTCGCTCATGGCCTGGCGATGCACGAAGCCCGCCAGCGCCAGTTCGCGGCCGTGCTGCAGGCCCATGGCGTGCCGGCCGAGTTCGTGCACGTCACCCCGGGCCATGACCCGCGCGCCGCGCTGGCCTGATCACAGGCAGCCGATCGGCGCTACAGACGCCACGCGGAAGGTCGGCGGGGCCGCCTCGTGGCCGACCTGGACTCATCTCCCCGCATGCGGGGAGGTCGATGCTACAGGCATCGGGCGGGGGCAGCGGCTTCTGCATGCACCACCGCGACCTCTTGCCCCCACCCAACCCTCCCCCGCGATGCGGGGGAGGGCTCATGGCATCGCGCCTGCGACAACTCATGGCATCGCGCCTGCGACGACGTGATCGCGCCTGTGACGAACTCGCGCGACGATAGGCAGCGCATCAGCGTGCCGAGGCCTGCGAACAGAGCCTACCTCCCCGCGCGCGGGACATCGGCGGGTGTAACCGTTTTGCGGCCGACCTGGATTCACCTTCCCCGCGCGCGGGAAGCGTCGATGCCGTAGGTATCGGGTGGGGGCAGCGGCTTCTGCATGTACCACCGCGGACTCTTGCCCCCACCCAACCCTCCCCCGCGATGCGGGGGAGGGCTCATGGCATCGCGCCTGCGACAACTCATGGCATCGCGCCTGCGACGACGTAATCGCGCCTGTGACGAACTCGCACGACATGACGGCGGGCAGCGCATCAGCGGTACCGCCATACCCCGTATCAAGCGCCGCACCGAGGTGCGATTCGACGCGGAATCTGGACGCCATCAACGCGCAGCTCCCCGCTCAGCCCGAAATACCAGCAGTGAACTGGCGCCAGACGCTGCCGAGGTTCGCTAGCAGAGCCACCTCCCCCGCTTGCGGGGGAGGTCGATGCCGCAGGCATCGGGTGGGGGCGAGGCTTTCATCGCGCTCGCCGGCGCCCAGCCGCGAGGCGCAAGGCCCCGCGAGCGGGCCGGCAGTCCGTCAGGACCGGATCACACCGCAGGCCAGCCGATCGCCGGCGTTGCCGGTCGGCTGGGTTACGTAGTCGTCGGCATTGGCATGGACGATGACCGCCTTGCCGACGATGTCGGTGGGCGCACCATCGCCGAGCGTCGCGCCTTCCAGCCAGCCGTCGACCGACGCGGTGCCGTCGGTACCGGCGACGATGTTGTCGCTGTCGCCGACGTGGTGCGCGCCGTGGCCCACTCGGCCGTGATCGCTGCTGGCCGGATTGAAGTGGCCACCGGCACTGGTGCCGTCAGGCGCGCTGCAATCGCCGTGTTCGTGCACATGGAAGCCGTGGGTACCGCCAGGCGGCAGGCCGGTGACCGTGCCGGTGACCTGGATGCGGCCATCGACCATCGCAAAGCGCAGGGTGCCGGCGGTCTCATGGCCCTGGGTCGGGGCGAGCTCGGCACTGGCGCCAGCGTTCGCGGCCTGCGCGGCAGGCGCGGACGCCTGGCCCGACGCAGGCGCAGCGGCGCGGTCGGCCTCGGCGGCGGCATCTTCGTTATCGGTCGTGCTGCTGTTGCCGCAGGCCGACAGTGCCAGCGCGAGCACGGCGACGGCAGGAACGAGGCGACGGGTCTGGGTCATGGGAACACTCCTTCGGGGTCGAAATGGCGCAGTGCGCCGAGAATGGGATGAACGCAGGCGGATCATTCGGTCCGGACGATGCCGCAGGCGACCCGCGCGCTGATCGCGCCGGGCGTGGCGCCGAGCACCAGCAGCGCGCGGCCGACGACATCGTTGGGCGCGCCGCCGCCCAGCACCGCGCCGGGCAGCAGCAGGTCGACCATGGCGACACCGCGCGCATCGGCAACGATCCGCCCGCGTTCGCCCGAGTCAGGCACTTGCGAGGGTGCGCCACGCTGGGCGTCGTACTCGGGGCCGGCGCTGGCGGCATCGACCGCGCTGCAGTCGCCGCGGGCGTGCAAACGCAGGTTGTGGGTGCCGTTGCCGACCAGGCCGCCGATCTCACCGCGTATGCGCACGCCGCCTTGCGCAGGGCTGAGCATCACGCGCCCACTGACCAGGGTGCCCGACGCCGACGCGAGGTTGGCGACCGCAGCATTCGCGGTGCCGGTGCCGGCCAATGGCGGCGTGGCCGCAGCGGCCGGCGGCGGCGCCGGGCGCGGCGCGCTCGCGCAGCCCACGACCAGTGCGGCGACGAACAGGGACAACACGGGGCGAAACGATCGAAGCATCGGACGACACCTTATGGATCGGGAGTTCAGTGCGGATGAAGGCCCGGGACCCGCTCAGCCGCGCCGACCGCGGGCACCGAGCTTGCGGGTCAGCGTGTTACGGCCCACGCCCAGGCGCACCGCGGCCTCGGCGCGGCGCCCCCCGGTCTGGGCCAGCGCGGTTTCCAGCAGCACCCGGTCCAGGCGTTCGCGGGCCTGGGCATGGAGGTCGGCATCGCCGGCGCGCAGCCGCAGGTCGGCCCAGGCGCGCAGCGCGTCCTCCCAGTGCGTGGCGTCGCCCGGGGCCTCGTCGCTTGGCCGCGCGAGAACGGACTGCACCGGCAACAGCGCGTCGAGATCCTGCACGGTGATGCGCTCCGACGGCGCCAATGCCGCCAGCCGCCAGCACAGGTTCTGCAGCTCGCGCACGTTGCCCGGCCAGTCGTACGCCGCCAGCCGCTGCAGCGCGGCCCGCCCCAGCCGCTTGGCCGGCGCGTCGAGCTTGGCGGCGGCCGCCTGCAGGAAACGTTCGGCCAGTCGCGGCACGTCGTCACGGCGCTCGCGCAGCGGCGGCAGGCGCAGGCGCACCACGTCCAGCCGGTGCAGCAGGTCGGCGCGAAACCGCCCCTGCGCGACCAGCGCTTCGAGATCCTGGTGGGTCGCGGCGATCACCCGCACATCGACCCGGATCAGTTCACGGCCGCCGACCCGGAAGAACTCGTCCTCGGCCAGGACGCGCAGCAGCCGGGTCTGCAGCGAGGCGGGCATGTCGCCGATCTCGTCGAGGAACAGCGTCCCGCCGTCGGCCTGCTCGAAGCGGCCGACATGGCGCCGCGCAGCGCCGGTGAACGCGCCGGCCTCATGGCCGAACAGTTCGCTCTCCAGCAGTTCGGCCGGAATCGCCGCGGTATTGAGGGCGACGAACGGCCGCCCAGCGCGCGGGGATTCACGGTGCAGCGCGCGCGCGACCAGCTCCTTGCCGGTCCCGGTCTCGCCAGTCACCAGCACCGCGACCGGGGCCTGCGCAAGCCGGCCGATCGCGCGGAACAGCTGCCGCATCTGCGGCGTGTCGCCGACCAACGCATCGTCCGCACCCGCGCCCGCGCCCGCGCTCTCGACCGCCGGCTCGCCGGCGCCGGCCGGTGCAGGCTCGCGATCGCCGAGCACGCGCGCCGCCAGGGCCACCGCTTCGTCGAGATCGAACGGCTTGGACAGAAACTCCTGCGCACCGCCGCGGAATGCACCGGCGGTGCTGGCGACATCGGTATAGGCCGACATCACCACGACCGGCAGCTGCGGATGCGCCTGTTTGAGCGCATCGAGCAGTTGCAGACCACTGTCGCCGGGCATGCGTACGTCGGTGAACAACAGATCGGGCGCGGCACGCCGCTGCAGGGCCTCGTGCACCGCCTGCGCACTATCGAAGCCGGACACGTCGTAACCCGCCTCGCTGAGCGCGGTGGCGAGCACGAAGCGGACGGCGCGATCGTCGTCGACGACCCAGATGCGGCGGGCAGTGGAGGTCATCGGGGTGCAGGATCCTCAGAGGCGCCGACCTCAGCAGCGGTGTCGGTGGGCAGCGCAGACGCGACATCGAGCGGTGGCAACGGCAGTTGCAGCGTGAACACGGTATGGCCCGGACGCGAGCGGTAGACCAGCGCACCGCGATGCTCGCGCGCGACCTGCTGCGCCAGCGCCAGCCCGAGCCCGCTGCCGTCCGGACGCCCCGACACCAGGGGCAGGAAGATCTGCTCGACGAGATCGCCCGGCACACCGCGGCCATCGTCGACGACCTCCAGCCGCAAGGCCATCGCATGCACCTCGTCGCCGATCCGCGCCGCGAGTGCGGCGCGGGTGCGCAAGGTCACGTTCGCCGCGCCGGCCTGGATCGCATTGCGCACCAGGTTCCAGATCGCCTGGGTCAGCCGATCGGCATCGCCCGCCAGCTCCGGCAGGCTGGGATCGTAGTCGCGGACCATCCGCACCGCCCAGCCGGCATCGGCCTCGGCCAGCCGCAGGACCTGTTCCAGGACACCGTGGATGTTCAACGGCCGATGCGGCTGCGGCGCCTGGGGCGACAACAACTGGTCGACCAGCGCACTGAGCCGGCCGACCTCCGAGCCGACCAGCGCGACCAGTTCCCCCGTTTCGCCGTCGCCGGCACGACGGGCCAACAACTGCGCTGCGCCCTTGAGCCCGGCCAGCGGATTGCGCAGCTCGTGCGCCAACCCGCGCAGCGCGGCCGACAACGCCATCGGCATCGCCAGCGTCGGATCGGCGCCCGGAAACTCGTCCACCGGGTGCGCCTCGAGCAGCACGCCGCCATCGGCGGCGTGCGTCACCCAGGCGTCGGCAAAGCGCGGCTCGCCGCCGAGGAAGGCCAGTGCCAGGCGCCGCAGTCGCAGCGGCGTGTCGCTCTCGTCGCCGGGCTGGCGCAGCGCATGCCGCAAGGTCTCGCCCTCGACCTCCAGTGCGGCCAACGGCTGCTCCAGCAACCGGCGCCGGCCCACCCCCAACCAGCGCGCGAAGGCCACGTTGCAGTCTCGGATGCGGCCATCACCCCCGGTCCACACCAGGGGCGTGGCCAGCGTGTCGAAGTCGGCAGCGGGCAGGGGGGCGACGGCGGGCATCGCACCAATGTAGTGCACTGCGCCGCCGCCGGCACCCTTCCCCTCACGCCGCCCGTGTCGTGTAGAACTGCGCCTCCTCGGTCGAGCCGGTCAGTGCGGTCACGCTGGAGGCGCCGCCCTGGATCACGGTGGTGACATCGTCGAAGTAGCCGGCACCGACTTCCTGCTGATGCGAGACGAAGGTGTAGCCCTGGTCGCGGGCGGCGAACTCGCGTTCCTGCACCTGCTCGACGTAGTGGCGCATGCCTTCGCCGCGCGCGTAGTCGTGCGCGAATCGGAAGCTGTTGAACCAGTTGATGTGGATGCCCGCCAGGGTGATGAACTGGAATTTGTAGCCCAGCGCCGACAGTTCGTCCTGGAACGAGGCGATCTGGCGGTCGTCGAGGTTCTTTTTCCAGTTGAAGCTCGGCGAGCAGTTGTAGGCGAGCAGCTTGCCGGGTGTGGCGGCGTGGACGGCCTGGGCGAATTCGCGTGCAAAGCCCAGGTCCGGGGTGCCGGTTTCGCACCACACCAGATCGGCGAACGGCGCATAGGCAACGCCGCGGCTGATCGCCTGCTCCAGGCCGTTGCGGACCTTGTAGAAGCCCTCGGCGGTGCGCTCGCCGGTGACGAACGGCGCGTCGTTGGGATCGAAATCCGACGTCAGCAGCGTCGCGGCCTCGGCGTCCGTGCGCGCCAGCACGATCGACGGCACGCCGAGCACATCGGCGGCCAGGCGGGCGGCGATGAGCTTCTGCACCGCTTCCTGGGTCGGCACCAGCACCTTGCCGCCCATGTGGCCGCACTTCTTGACCGCGGCTAGCTGGTCCTCGAAATGCACGCCCGCCGCGCCGGCGACGATCATGTTCTTCATCAGCTCATAGGCATTGAGCACGCCTCCGAAGCCGGCCTCGCCGTCGGCGACGATCGGCAGGAAGAAGTCGATCGCCTCGTGCGCGTCGAGCTTGCCGTCGGCGATGTTCTTCCATTGGATCTCGTCGGCGCGCTGGAAGGTGTTGTTGATCCGCCGCACCATCGCCGGCACCGAGTCGTAGGCGTAGAGCGACTGGTCGGGATACATGGTCTCGGACGTATTGCCGTCGGCCGCAACCTGCCAGCCTGACAGGTACACCGCTTCCAGCCCGGCCTTGGCCTGCTGCATCGCCTGCCCGGCGCTGATCGCCCCGAACGCGTTGACATAGCCCTTCCT
Source organism: Luteimonas sp. TWI662 (assembly GCF_039673825.1). NCBI lineage: Bacteria > Pseudomonadati > Pseudomonadota > Gammaproteobacteria > Lysobacterales > Lysobacteraceae > Luteimonas > Luteimonas sp. TWI662. The sequence continues at coordinate 22,498 of NZ_JBDJMI010000007.1, forward strand.
GGCCTGGCCGTTGAGCAGCGTCCACAGCCGCTGCGCACCGCGCCGGGCCAGCGTGTGCTCGAGCTGCACGCTGCCGCGCAGGCGCACGACGTCGGCCGCGGTATAGGTGCGCCGGATGCCGCTCCAGCGCGGGTCAGTGGTCCATTCGTGCTGCAGGGCGTCGATCTGGTGCTGGCGCGTGGTCATGGAGAACTCCTTCGGGCGTGGTGATGGGAATGGGTGCGGCGGCGCGGGCAATCGGCTTTCCGGATGTGTGTTGGGGGGACAATCACGCCACCCATCACCCATCGCGGGGTTTCACAGCCGCTCGTACGCCGGCAACGTCAGGAAATCGGCCAGCGTGTCGGCCCGGGTCAGCACCTCGAGCAGGGCAATGGCCTCGGCCACGCGAGCGGCGCCGGGGACCGCCTGGCGCGCCAGGCGCGAGGGCAGTGACAGCAGCACCCGGTCGAACAGCGCGTCGTCGATCGCGGTGCCGTCGTCGAGATGCAGCGGCGTGCCGGTCACCCCGCTGGCGTCGGCGTCGGCGTAATGCAGCCACTGCCACAGCTGGGCACGTGCGATCTCCGCGGTCGCGGCGTCTTCCATCATTCCGTGGATCGGCACGCAGCCGTTGCCGTCGAGCCAGGCAGCGAGGTAGCGCACGCAGACCTCGACATTGCCGGCGAAGCCGGCGTGCGTGATCGTGCCCAGCGACGGCACGATCAGATCGTCGCGTGCCACCAGCACGTCGTCGCGCGTCATCGCGTGCTGGTGCGGGCCGCGCATGCGCGCATCGAACACCTGCCGCGCGATCGGGATCAGCGCCGGATGCGCGACCCAGGTGCCGTCGTGGCCGGCGGTGACCTCACGCAGCTTGTCGGCGCGCACCCGGTCCATTGCCGCCTCGTTCGCAGCCGCGTCGCCCGGAATCGGGATCTGCGCGGCCATGCCCCCCATCGCATGCGCACCACGGCGATGACAGGTCTGGATCAGCAACTCGGAGTACGCCTTGAGGAACGGCTGGACCATCGTCACCTGGCCGCGCTCGGGCAACACGCGATCGCGGTGCCGGCGGAAGGTCTTGATGTACGAGAAGATGTAGTCCCAGCGTCCGCAGTTGAGGCCCGCGATGCGCCCGCGCAGGGCGTGCAGGATCTCGTCCATCTCGAAGGCGGCCGGCAGCGTCTCGATCAGCACCGTGACCCGGATCTGCCCCGTCGGCAGGCCCAGCGCGCGCTCGATGTGCGCCAGCGCGTCGTCCCACAGCTGCGCTTCTTCCATCGACTGCAGCTTGGGCAGGTACAGATAGGGCCCGCGATCGCGCGCGGCCAGCGCATGGGCGTTGTGGAACGCGAACAGGCCGGCATCGAACAGCGCTGCCGACATCGGCGCGCCATCGACGAGCACGTGCTTCTCGTCCAGATGCCAGCCACGCGGCCGCACGATCAGCACCGCCTGGCGTGCCTCGGGCAGCAGCGCGTAGTGCTTGCCGTTGCCTTCGAACGTCAGGCTGCCGGCGACCGCCTCGCGCAGGGCGCACTGGCCGGTCAGCAGATTGGCCCAGGTCGGCGAGGTCGAGTCCTCGAAATCGGCCATGTAGCACTGCGCGCCGGAGTTGAGCGCGTTGATGACCATCTTCGGATCGACCGGCCCGGTGATTTCGACCCGCCGGTCGCGCAATGCCGGTGGTGCCGGGGCGACCGTCCACGCCGACTCGCGGATCGTCCGGGTGTCGGTGCGGAAGTCGGGCAGGGCGCCTGCATCGAAGGCGGCCTGGCGGGTCTGCCGGGCGCGGAGCAGGGCCTGACGCCTGGACTCGAATTCGCGGTGCAGATCCGCCAGACAGGCCTGGGCGGCGTCATCGAGCAGGTCGGCCGGGAGACCTGCCGGCAGGCCCGCCGGCAGGTCGCAGGCGGGAGAGGGGGACAGCGCATGCAGTCGGTGGACAGCGTTCATCGCAACGGTCGCCTTGGGGGTGGTGCGGTGCAACAGACCGTCACTCCACACCCGGTATTTGACAAACGAGTTCTGTCAATGCGAACTATGAGTCTGACTAATAACCATGCCGAAATGGCCGCCAAGTCCCCGCCCGCATTACGGTTTCCGTACAAGAGCGACCGGCTCAAGCCGCTGCGCGCGTTCTGCCAGACGACCCGGCTGGGCTCCGTCTCGCGGGCCGCCGAGGCGCTCTACGTCAGCCAGCCCGCGATCTCGCTGCAGTTGCAGGCGCTCGAGCGCGAGCTCGGGGTCAAGCTGCTCGAGCGCAGCGGCCGACGGCTGGTGCCCACCCGGGCCGGCGAGGTGCTCTACGACCTGGCGCTGCCGCTGGTGGAGGGCATCGACGGGCTGCCGGCGGCCTTCCGCCGCGAAGTCGGCGGCCTGGACGCCGGTGCGCTGACGATCGCCGCCAACAGCGCGACCATCCTGTACCTGCTGCCGAAGATCGTCGAATTGTTCCGCCGCCAGCATCCCGATGTGCGGCTGACGCTGCACGATGCGATCACCGCCGACGGCAACGACCTGCTGCGCAGTGACACAGTCGACCTGGTGGTCGGCTCGATGGTCGACGTGCCGCCGGACCTCGACTACGCACCGGTGTACCGCTTCGAGCCGGTCCTGCTCACGCCGCCCGACCACGCCCTGGCGCGCGCGCGGCGGATCACCCTGGAGGAGATCGCGCGCTACGGCCTGATCCTGCCGCCCAAGCGGCATGTGACCTACCGGCTGGTCGACCAGGTGTTCCAGCAGGCGCGCGTGCCCTACACGATCGCGCTGGAAGTCGGCGGCTGGGAGGTGATCAAGCAGTACGTCGCGATGGGCATGGGCATCTCGATCGCCAGCGCGATCTGCCTGGAGGCGGGCGATGCGACGCGACTGGCGACGCGTCCGGTCTCGGAGTGGTTTCCCGCACGCAGCTACGGGGTCGTGGTGCGCAAGGGCAAGCTGCTCTCGCCGCAGGCCCGCGCGTTCGTCGAGCTGATCCGCCCGGACCTGTTCGCCCGGCGCGACGGCAGCGGCAGCGGACACTCGGAACGCTGAGCGCCCGCGTCGCCGTCGTGACTGTCACCGGCCGGCGGTAACCGGCTCGGCGCGCTCGGGATCCGGTGCCGCGGACCGGCGCGAGGCCTTCTCCAACTGCGCCAGTGCGACCTCGCCGGCGGCCTTGGCCTCCATCGCCTGCTTCTGCACCATGCACAGGGTCTGCATGTGGTCGGCGTCGAAGTTCAGGCGCTCGATGAGGAAATCGACGAACGCACGGACCTTCGGCGAGACCAGCCGGCCGCCGGCGAACACCGCGTTGAAGTCGACCTCCGGACCGGTCCAGCCGGCGAGCACGCGCTGGACCATGCCGGCTTCGACAAAGGCCTTGGCCATCACGTCGCCGGTCAGCATCAGGCCCTCGCCCTTGATCAGCGCCCAGTTCAAGGCGGCCGGGTCGTTGCCGACCAACTGCGGATTGACCGGGAACTCGCGCAGCGCCTGGCCGTCGGTCAGCGACCACACGAACCGGCCGTTGTGCGGGTTGCGGCTCTTGCGCATCACCAGTGTGCGGTGGTGCTGCAGGTCGTCGGGATGCAGCGGCTCGCCGTGCTGTTCGATGTAGGCGGGGCTGGCAAAGACCTGCGTGCGCAGGCTGCCGAGCTTGCGCGCGACGAAGTTGGAATCGGGCAGGGTGCCCACGCGCAACGCCAGGTCGGCCTCGCCGCCGATCAGATCGAGATGCTCGTTGCCCATGTGCATGTCGAGCAGGATCTCCGGGTATTGGGCCTGGAAATCGCCGAGCAGCGGCGCGATCCAGGTGATGCCAATCGAGTAGGGCACGGTGAACCGCAGCCAGCCGCGCGGACCGCCCTGCAATTGGCCCACCGCGGCCTCGGCCTCTTCAAGCCCGCGCGCGATGCGCTGGCAATGCTCGTGGTAGACCGCGCCGGCCTCGGTCAGCCCCAGGCGACGTGTGGTCCGATGCAGCAGCCGCGCCCCCAGCCGCTGCTCGAGCTCCTGCACCTTGCGGCTGACCGTGGTCTTGGGCAGGCCGAGCGCGTTGGCGGCAGCGATGAAGCTGCCCTGCTCGACCACCTTGACGAAGATCAGCGTGTCGTTGAGATCGTGGGCCATGCGCGCACTCCGGTGGGGACGGACGCGATTGGCCCGTTCGAGGGACAATTATTCCCTCGAATCGGGACTAATCAAGTCCGGGATGGCGGCCTATCGTTTGCCGCCTCGCCCGACCGGAGCTCGCCGGTGTCCCTCGATCGCCCTGTTCCCAGCCTCCATGCCGTCACCCGACAAGGCCGCACGGCCGCGCCCCGGCGTCGGTTGGAAGTCCCGCCGAATCAATCATCTAGCGCCCGCCTTGCGGTCCCCCGCGGGGTGCGTGGTGGCGGTTTCGACTGGCACCGGATGTGGGCGTGGCTGGGGGTGTCGGCCCCCGACGAGGAGTCCCAGGCCTCGGTCGAAGCCTGTTTTTCGGGAGACAAAATCCCATGACCGGGACAATGTCGCCGCTGCTGGTGCTCGGCGCGACCGGGGCGATCGGCACGCGCCTGGTCGCCCGCGCTGCAGCCGCCGGACGTCGGACGATCGCGGTGGCGCGCGACGCCGCCGCCCTCGCCGCGCTGCGCGAGCGTCACGGCGCGACCGTGCTGCCGCTGGCCGCGACGTTGTCCAGCGATGCCGACGCCGCCGCGCTCGCGGACCGCGTCGCCGCGCTGGCCGGCCCCCGTCCCGGCGCGGTGGTCGCAGCGATCCGCGGCGCCGCCCCGGCACGCCGACTGCTCGATGCCCCGGCCGACTTCCTGCGCCGGCGGCTCGACGAAGACCTGCTGCCGCATCTGGCCGCCGCGCGGCATCTGTTGCCGCTGCTCGCACCGGTCCCTGGCGGCGCCTATGTCCTGGTCGGCGGCCCTGGCGCCGAGCAGCCTTGGTCGGGCTACGGCCACCGCTCGATCGGTGCGGCCGCGTTGCAGATGCTCGCCCGTGTGCTGCACGAGGAAGCACGAACGCTGCCGGTGCGGGTGCAGATGCTGGCGATCGACTCGCCGGTGCGCACCGCGCACAACGCCGCGCACGCCTGCACTCAGTGGCCGGACGCCGATGCGATCGCCGACTACGCGCTGCGCATGGTCGACGGCCGCCTGCGCCCGGACGCCGCGCTGCTGCGGTTCCCGTCCGAGGAGCCGGTGCGCCCGCCCGGGCTGTCCGACGACATCGACCTCGCGGCGGCACCGTGCCTGCCCGCATCGACCCACGACACCGCCGCGCAGGCGCTGCTGCAGCGCATCGCGGCCCGTTCCCGATCCCCCCAGGAGTTCCGCTCATGACCCCCATCCTCACCCGCGCCCTGGCCGGCTCGCTGCTGGCCGCCGCGATCGCCGTCACCGTGGCCGGCTGCGACAGCCGCGCCGAATCGGCCAGCCCGCCGCCCCCGCCTGAAGTCGGGGTCGCCGCGGTGCTCGCCGAGCCGGTCAAGGACTGGAACGACGCCACCGGCCGGATCGCTGCGGTCGAGAGCGTCGAGCTGCGCCCGCGGGTCAGCGGCTACGTCGAGCGCGTGGCCTACGCCGAAGGCGACGAAGTGAAGCAGGGCGACCTGCTGTTCGTCATCGACCCGCGTCCGTACCGCGCCGCGTTGCAGCGCGCCGAGGCCGAGCTGGCCCGGGTCCGCGCCGAGGCGCAATTGGCGGCGACGCGGCACGACCGCGCGCAGTCGTTGATCGAGGCCAGCGCGATCTCGCGCGACGACTTCGAGGCCCGCAGCGCCGGACGCGCCGAAGCCGAGGCCGCAGTGCGCGCCGCGCAGGCCGCGGTCGAAACCGCGAAGCTGGATCTGGCGTTCACCCAGGTCCGCGCACCGGTCGACGGCCGCGCCGGGCGCGCGTTGCTGACCGCCGGCAACCTCGCCCAGGCCGATGCCTCGCTGCTGACCACGGTGGTCTCGCAGGATCCGGTGCACGTCTACTTCGAGACCGACGAACGCACGTTCCTGCGGCACCAGGCGCTGGCCCGCGAGGGCGCGCGCACCGCCGGCCGCAACGCAGTGCGCGTGGGTCTGTCGGATGAGACCGGCTACCCGCATGCCGGCACGGTCGATTTCCTCGACAACCAGGTCGATCCGGCCACCGGCACCGTGCGCGCCCGCGCCGTGCTGCCCAACCCCGACCGCCGGTTCACGCCGGGGCTGTTCGCCCGCGTGCAGCTCGAAGGCGCGACCGCACGCGAGGCGGTGCTGATCGACGACAAGGCCGTGTTGACCGACCAGGACCGCAAGTACGTCTACGTGCTGGGCGAGGGCAACACCGCGCAACGCCGCGACATCGTTCCCGGGCGCATGGTCGATGGCCTGCGCGTGGTCGACTCGGGCCTGGCCGCCGGCGACCGCGTCATCGTCAACGGCGTGCAGAAGGTCTTCATGCCCGGCATGCCGGTCGCACCGCAGACGGTCGCGATGCGCGATGGCCAGCCGGTCAAGGCGGTCGCACAACACTAAGGGTCGCATGACCGCGGCCTCCCTCTGGGGAGACGCGTGCAGCGCATCGGGCACGAGCCGGGCCTTGCCGAGCAAGCCCGGTGCGCATCGGCACCCTCGGGGCATCTTCGCCGTCGCGGAGAAGGCCTCGCTGTACCCGCGTTTTCTTTCGCTGCGGCCTTCGCGCCGCCCACAAGGATGCTCCCGTGGACTTTTCCCGCTTCTTCATCGACCGGCCGATCTTCGCCGCGGTGCTGTCGATCCTGATCTTCGCCGGCGGCCTGATCGCGCTTCCCTTGCTGCCGATTGGCGAGTACCCGGAAGTCGTGCCGCCCTCGGTGGTCGTGCGCACCGTGTACCCCGGCGCCAACCCGAAGGTGATCGCCGAAACGGTGGCGACCCCGCTCGAAGAAGCCATCAACGGGGTCGAGGACATGATGTACATCAAGTCCGTGGCCGGCTCCGACGGCGTGCTGCAGCTCACCGTGACCTTCAAGCCCGGCACCGACGCCGATGACGCCGCGGTGCGCGTCCAGAACCGCGTGGCGCAGGCACAGGCGCGACTGCCCGAGGACGTCCGGCGGCAGGGCGTGACCACGCAGAAGCAGTCGCCGGTGTTCCTGATGGTCGTGCACCTGACCTCCCAGGACGGCCGCTACGATTCGCTGTACCTGCGCAACTACATGCGCCTGCACGTCAAGGACGAGATCGCCAAGATCGCAGGCGTGGGCGATGCTCAGGTCTTCGGCGGTGGCGACTACGCCATGCGCTTGTGGCTGGACCCCGACAAGATCGCCGCGCGCGGCCTGACCGCCGGTGACGTGGTGCGTTCGGTGCGCGAACAGAACGTGCAGGTGTCCGCCGGCCAGCTCGGTGCCGAACCGATGCCCAACGGCAGCGACTTCCTGCTGCCGATCAATGCCAAGGGCCGCCTGGAGACCGTCGAGGAATTCGGCGACATCGTGCTCAAGGCCGGCAGCGACGGCGAGCTGGTGCGCCTGGCCGATGTGGCCCGGATCGAACTGGCCGCCGGCGACTACACGCTGCGCGCGCGCCTGGACGGCAAGAACGCCGCGGCCATCGGTGTCTTCCAGGCCCCGGGCGCGAACGCGCTCGAGATCCGCGACGGCGTGGTCGAGACGATGGAACGGCTGCGGCCTTCGCTCCCGCCCGGCGTGGAGATCCAGTCGATCTACGACACCACGATCTTCGTGCGCGATTCCATCAAGTCGGTGGTGACGACGCTGATCGAAGCCACGCTGCTGGTGGTGCTGGTGGTGATCCTGTTCCTGCAGACCTGGCGCGCATCGATCATTCCGCTGCTCGCGGTCCCGGTGTCGATCGTCGGCACGTTCGCGGTGCTGTACCTGCTCGGCTACTCGATCAACACCCTCACACTGTTCGGACTGGTGTTGGCGATCGGCATCGTCGTCGACGACGCCATCGTGGTGGTGGAGAACGTCGAGCGCCACATCGAGCTGGGCGCCTCCCCACTGGAAGCGGCCCACTTGGCGATGCGCGAGGTGTCCGGGCCGATCATCGCGATCGCGCTGGTGCTGTGCGCGGTGTTCGTGCCGATGGCCTTCCTGACCGGCGTCACCGGTCAGTTCTACAAGCAGTTCGCGGTGACCATTGCCATCTCCACCGTGATCTCGGCGATCAACTCGTTGACGCTGTCGCCGGCCCTGGCGGCCAAGCTGCTGCAACCGCACGGCGCGCCGAAGGACCGGCTGACCCAGCTCATCGATCGGGCGTTCGGCTGGGTGTTCCGTCCGTTCAACCGCTTCTTCCATCGCAGCTCCGAGCGCTACGAAAGTGCGGTCTCGCGTTCGTTGGGCCGTCGGGGCGCGGTGTTCGTGGTCTATGCCGTGCTGCTGGCGGGCGCCGCCCTGATGTTCAAGATCGTGCCGGCGGGCTTCATCCCGGTGCAGGACAAGATGTATGTGATCGCAGGCGTCAAAATGCCCGAAGGCGCATCGATCGAACGCACCGACGCGGTACTCAAGCGGATGGCGGCACTCGCCAGCGAGGTCGACGGCGTCGCCAGCGAGATCGCGTTCCCGGGCCTGAACCCGCTGCAGTTCACCAACACGCCCAACAACGGCGTGGTGTTCTTCACGCTCGATCCGTTCTCCGAACGCAGCCGCAGCGCCGAGGCGATCACCGCCGAGCTCAACCAGAAGTTCTCGACCATCCAGGAAGGCTTCACCTTTGCCTTCATGCCGCCACCGATCCAGGGGCTGGGCAACGGCTCGGGATGGTCGCTGTTCGTCGAGGACCGCACGCGCCTGGGCTACGGCGAGCTGCAGGCCGCGGTGCAGGCCTTCCAGGCGGCCGCGATGCAGACGCCGGGACTGGGCTATCCGATCAGCAGCTACCAGGCCAACGTGCCGCAACTCGATGCCGAGGTCGATCGCGTCAAGGCCAAGGCACAGGGTGTGCCGCTGACCGAGCTGTTCGACACGCTGCAGACCTATCTGGGCTCGGCCTACGTCAACGACTTCAACATGTTCGGCCGCACCTGGCAGGTCATCGCCCAGGCCGACGGTCCGTTCCGCGAGGACGTGTCGGACATCGCCGCGCTGCGCACGCGCAATGCGGCCGGTGAAATGGTGCCGGTGGGCTCGATGGTGCATGTCCGCCAGACGTATGGCCCGGACCCGGTGATCCGCTTCAACGGGTATCCGGCCGCCGATCTGCTGGGCGATGCCGACCCGCGCGTGCTGTCGTCGGGCGAGGCGATGGCCAAGGTCACCGAGCTGGCCGGCCAGGTGCTTCCGAACGGCATGGGCATCGGCTGGAGCGACCTGAGCTATCAGCAGTCCAACCAGAGCGGCGCCGCGCTGGTGGTGTTCCCGCTGGCGGTGATGCTCGCCTTCCTGGTGCTGGCCGCGCTGTACGAAAGCTGGTCGCTGCCGCTGGCGGTGATTCTGATCGTGCCGATGACGTTGCTGTCCGCTCTGTTCGGCGTGTGGCTGGCCGGCGGCGACAACAACGTGTTCGTGCAGGTGGGTCTGGTGGTGCTGATGGGCCTGGCCTGCAAGAACGCGATCCTGATCGTGGAGTTCGCCCGCGAACTGGAGACGCAAGGCAAGGACATCATCACGTCGGCGCTGGAAGCCAGCCGCCTGCGCCTGCGGCCGATCGTCATGACCTCGGTCGCGTTCATCGCCGGCACCGTGCCGCTGGTGCTGTCCACCGGTGCGGGCGCCGAGGTCCGGTCGATCACTGGAATCACCGTATTCGCCGGCATGTTGGGCGTCACGCTCTTCGGCCTGTTCCTCACGCCGGTGTTCTACGTCGCGATGCGCAAGCTCGCCAACCGGCCACTCGTGTCGCATGCCCCGGTCGCCCCCATGGCACCGGCCCATTCCTGACCCCCACTAGGAGTTGCTCATGTCCGTTTCCGATTCCCGCATCGCTCTGGTCACCGGCGCCACTCGTGGCATCGGCCTGGAAACCGTGCGCCAGCTCAGCGCCGCCGGCGTGCACACGCTGCTGGCTGGCCGCAACCGCGACCGCGCGGTCGAGGCCGCGCTCAAGCTGCAGGCCGAAGGGCTGCCGGTCGAGGCGATCGCACTCGACGTCACCGACGCGGCCAGCATCGCCGAGGCCGCGAAGACCATCGAGGCCCGCCACGGCCGTCTCGACATCCTGGTCAACAACGCCGGCATCGTTGCCGACGACCCGACGAAAGGCACGACCGGCCAATCGCTCGACACCTGGCGCACGACGTTCGAGACCAACGTGTTCGGCCTGATCGCGACCACGCAGGCGCTGCTGCCGCTGCTGCACAGGTCCAACGCGGGCCGGATCGTCAACGTGTCGAGCCTGCTCGGCTCGATCAGCCAGCACCAGGACCCGGCCTCCTTCATCTACGACATGAAGGGCCTGCCCGCCTACAACGTATCCAAGAGTGCGGTGAACGCGTGGACGGTGCACCTGGCGCACGTGCTCAAGGACGCCGGCATCAAGGTCAACACGATCCATCCCGGCTACGTGCGCACCGACATGAACAAGGCCGGCGATGAACAGAACGGCGAGCTCGAGGTCGTCGACGGCGCGCGCACCAGTGTGCGGCTCGCGCTGATCGACGACGACGGCCCGACCGGCGGCTACTTCTACTTCGATCAGGCACTGCCATGGTGACGCGTCCGCTCATCGCCACCTTGGCCACGGCGCTGCTCGCCGCCTGCGCCGTCGGCCCGGACCACGTGCGTCCGACGATGGCGGTGCCCGAGACATTCGGCGTGCAGGCCTCCGCGACTGATGCGGCGGCGGCGTTGCCCGTCTCCGCACCGGCCGATGGCGCTTTCTGGCAGGCCTTCGGCGACCCGCAGCTCACCGCGCTGGTCGACGAGGCGTTGACCGCCAACCACGACCTGCGCATCGCGCTCGCCCGCTTCGATCGCGCCAACGCCTTGTTGCGCGGCGCGCGTTTCGACCAGTTGCCGACGATCGACGTCAGTGGCCGCGCAACCAGCAGCCGCGCCAGCGCCGACCAGGCACCGGGCGTGCCGCGTGACGCACGCGACAGCGACGCCTTCGAGGCCGGTATCGGCGCGAGCTGGGAGCTCGACCTGTTTGGCCGCGTGCGGCGCGGCGTCGAGGCCGGCCGCGCCGAAGCCGCCGCGAGCGCCGACGACCTGCGCGCCTTGCAGGTCGCGATCGTCGGCGAGGTCGCGACCGCCTACCTGGACCTGCGCGGGCTGCAAGAGCGGTTGCGCGTGGCGACCGAGAACGCCGGCAACCAGCAGCACACGCTGGCGCTGGTCGAGGCCCGCCGCAACGCCGGCCAGGACAGCGACTTCGACAGCGCGCGCGCCTCCGCGCAGGCGGCCTCGACCGCATCGCGGATTCCGGCGCTGGAGGCCGAGATCGCGGTCGCGATCCATCGCATCGCGGTCCTGACCGGCCGCACGCCCGACGCGCTGCGCGATGCTCTCAGCGCCGCGCGCGATCTGCCTGCCGTGCCGCGCGCGATCGACCCCGGCACGCCGGCCGACGTGCTGCGGCTGCGCCCGGATGTCTCGGCCGCCGAACACCGGTTGCACGCCGCGACCGCGCGCGTGGGCGTCGCGACCGCCGACCTCTTCCCCCGGCTCACCCTGGGTGGCCTGATCGGCAGCCAGGCTGGCGACGTCGACGCGCTGTTCAAGCGCGACAGCGAGACCCGGCTCGTGGCCCTGGGCATCGACTGGTCGTTCCTCGACATCGGGCGGGTGCGTGCCCGCATCGCTGCGGCCGATGCCGACGCCGAACTGGAACTGGCGCGCTACCAGCAGACGGTGCTGCGCGCGCTCGAGGACACGGGCAACGCGCTGGCACGCTTCGATCGCGCCCACGACGAAGATGTCGAGCTCGCGCGCGCCGCCCGCGACAGCGCGCGCGCTGCACGGCTGGCCCGCATGCGCTTCGAAGCGGGCGCGACCGGGCTGCTCGACGTCCTCGACGCCGAGCGCACGCAGCTGCAGGCAGAAGACGCGTTCGCCGCGGGCCGCACCCGGACCGCCACCGGCGCCGTCTCGCTGTATCGGGCGCTCGCCGGGGGCTGGCCGCAATCGCTCCCCCAACGCGAAGCCCTCGACACGCAGGTCTCGCGACGCTGATCGACACCCGCGCCCCTTCCCGAACGCAGGGACGTAACGCTCAGCACATCTCCCCCGCTCGCGGGGGAGGTCGGCGCCATCGGCGCCGGGTGGGGGCATGACTTTCATGCAGTCGCTTTCCGCATCCACCCCGCGACCTGCTCGGCCCCCACCCAACCCTCCCCCGCATTGCGGGGGAGGGCACGTCAAGCTCAGCCCAGCAAGACGCGGTTGAGGCGCTGCACGAAGGCTGCCGGGTCGGGCAGCGGGGCACCGGCGGCGATCTCGGCCTGCTCGAGCAACAGCGTGGCCAGGTCGGTCGCCTTGGCGTCATCGGCCTCGGCTTCGATCCGCTGCAGCAACGCGTGCTGCGGATTGATCTCCAGCGTCGGCTTGCTGTCGGGGATCGCCTGGCCGGCCTCACGCAGCAGCCGCGCCAGGTGCGGGGCCATCTCGTAATCGGCCAGCGCCAGGCACGAGGGCGAATCGGTCAGGCGGGCGGACACGCGCACCTCGCCCACGCGCTCGCCGAGCAGGCCCTTGAGCCGCTCGATCAGCGGCGCGGCGGCCTTCGCGGCCTCTTCCTGCTTGGCCTTGTCGGCGGCATCGAGTGGCAGCTCGCCCTTGGCGACGTTCTTCAGCGACTTGCCGGCGTACTCGTGCAGGTGACCGAGCATCCACTCGTCGATGCGGTCGAACATCAGCAGCACCTCGATATCCTTCGCGCGGAAGGCCTCGAGCTGCGGGCTGCCGGCCGCGGCGGCGTAGCCGTCGGCGGTGATGTACCAGATTGTGTCCTGGCCCACGGCCATGCGGCCGACGTAGTCGTCCAGCGACACGGTCTGCGCCGCGCCCTCGCCCTGGGTCGAGGCGAAGCGCAGCAGCTTGGCGATGCGCTCGCGGTTGCCGGGATCCTCGACGATGCCTTCCTTGAGCGTGTTGCCGAAGGCCTTGTAGAACGCGGCGAACTTGTCGGCATCGTCGCGTGCGAGCTTCTCGATCAAGTCGAGCACGCGCTTGACGCACGCGCCCTTGATGCGCTCGAGCTGACGGTTGTGCTGCAGCAGTTCGCGGCTGACGTTGAGCGGCAGGTCGTCGGCGTCGACGACGCCGCGCACGAAGCGCAGGTAGTTGGGCAGCAGTTCCTCGGCCGCGTCCATGACGAACACGCGCTTGATGTAGAGCTTCAGGCCCTTGCGCTCGTCGCGGCCACCCATCATCAGGTCGAACGGCGGCTGCGACGGCAGGTACAGCAGCGTGGTGAAGCTCTGGCTGCCCTCGACGCGGTTGTGGGTCCACGCAGCCGCGTCGTTGAAGTCGTGGCCGAGCGCCTTGTAGAAGTTCTGGTATTCCTCGTCTGAGATCTCGGACTTGGGCTTGGTCCACAGCGCCGAGGCGTCGTTGGCGGTTTCCCACTCCGGCGCGGCGTCGGCCTTGGTCGCGTCCTCGTCCGATGCGTCGTCGGCCGGCGACGGCGCGTCCTTGGGCATGCGGATCGGGAACGCAACATGATCGGAGTACTTGCGCACCAGCGCGCGCAGCTTCCAGCCGTCGAGGAACTCGTCCTCGTCGGCCTTCAGGTGCAGGACCACCGTGGTGCCGCGCTCGGACAGCGTGACGTCCTCGAGCGCGTACTCGCCGCGGCCGTCGCTCTCCCACTTCACGCCGGCTTCGGGGGCGGCGCCGGCGTGGCGGGTGCGCACGGTCACCCGGTCGGCGACGACGAAGGCCGAATAGAAGCCCACACCGAACTGGCCGATCAGTCGCGCGTCGGCCTTCTGCTCGCCGCTCATCGCTTCCAGGAACCGCCGTGTGCCGGAGCTGGCGATGGTGCCGATGTTGGCGACCACGTCATCGCGGGTCATGCCGATGCCGTTGTCGCGGATCGTCACCGTGCGTGCAGCCTTGTCCCAGCTCACGTCGATATGCAGTTCGCTGCTGCCGGCCAGCAGCTCGGGATTGGCGATCGACTCGAAGCGCAGCTTGTCGCAGGCATCGGAGGCGTTGGAGATCAGCTCGCGCAGGAAGATCTCCTTGTGCGAGTACAGCGAGTGCGTCACCAGGTGCAGCACCTGGGCGACTTCGGCTTCGAACTTGCGGGTCTCGGTGGTGGCGGTCATGACGGTCCGTGTGGCGTGTTGCGAGAGCGCCGATATTGGTCTGGCTGCCGCGGAATCAAGCCGGGGGCACCTGGCACCGACACATACCCCGCCAGGTCCGGTCGAGCGCTGGGTGCAAGATCGCAGCCCATTCAGCGGAATTAACCGCCGTTGAACACACCAGGCTCGTCATTGGATGAATTGCGCGACCTCACGCGCTTGTCACATTAACGAGATCTTAACTGCGGCAGCCGCTCCGCACGCGTGTGCGGGCGACCGGGATCCCCCGTTCCGTCGTCGCTTTCCAGCTCAGGACCCTTTCCATGACATCGCCCGTCCGCCGTCCCTTGCGCCGCCGTGCGCTCGCCCTGTCGATCCCCCTCGCGCTCGCCGCCATCGCGCCGATGCAGGCCACCGCGCAGCAGACCACCACCACGCTGGACCGCATCACCGTGACCGGCTCCAACATCCCGCGCACCGACACCGAGACCGCGTCGCCGGTGCAGGTGATCTCGCGCGAGCAGATCGACCGCACTGGCAAGACCACGGTCGGCGAGTACCTGCAAAGCCTGGCGGTCGATGGCGCGGGCTCGGTGCCCAAGAGCTTCGGCAACGGCTTCGCCGGCGGCGGTGCGGCCATCTCGCTGCGCGGCCTGGGCGCCGGCTCGACGCTGGTGCTGCTCAACGGCCGCCGCATGGCACCGTTCGGCCTGGCCGACGACGGCCAGAAGGTGTTCACCGACCTGAGCACGATCCCGCTCGATGCGGTCGAGCGCATCGAGGTGCTCAAGGACGGCGCATCGTCGGTCTATGGCTCGGACGCGATCGCCGGCGTGGTCAACGTGATCCTGCGCACCGACTTCACCGGCGCAGTGGCGACCGTGTCGTACGGCTGGTCGGACGATGGCGGCGGCGACCAGCCCAAGGCGTCGCTGACCGCGGGCACCGGCAGTCTGACCGAGGACGGCTACAACGCCTTCTTCAGTATCGAAGCGGCCAAGACCGACGCCATCCGGCTCTACGACCGTCGCAACCGCGACTGGATCGGCACCGGCGACACCCGCCGCTGGGGCTACGGCATCGGCGGCAACCTGCCCGGCCGGATCACCGGCGGCGGCACCGGCGCCGGCGCCAGTCCAAACGGCGCGGTCCAGAACCCGGTCACCGGCCGCTTCGAGTCGCTGCCCGGCTGCGCGGGTCTGTCGGATGTGACCCCGCAGGATCCAGCCGGCGGCTGTCTGTGGGATGTGGCCCGATTCCGCGACCTGTCGCCCGAAGAGAAGTACGTGAACTTCTTCTCGCGCGCCGCATTCGCGGTCGGCGACAGCAGCGAGCTGTACATGGAACTGGGCATCGCCAACAAGCAGACCGTGTTCCAGAACACGCCCTCGAGTGCGTCGGGCGCCTGGGGCTATCCGGGCGGCCCGGTCAATGCGTCCGATCCGGGCCCCGGCGCGGTCGTGCTTGGCCCGGACCATCCGGACAACCCGTATCCGGGCACGGCCAACCGACTGCGCTACGCCGCGTTCGACGTCGGCCCACGCACGACCTACAACGACAGTCGCTTCATGCGCCTGCTGCTCGGCTTCAAGGGCACCGCCGGGGCCTGGGACTACGACGTTGGCTACCTGCACTCGGGCACCGACCTGACCAACGAGCGCACCGGCTTTTTGCGCTACAGCCACGTCAAGACCGCGCTCGAAGACCCCAACAGCCCGGTCGGCTGGTGGCGCATCGGCGACGACGCCGGCCGCAATAGCCAAGCGCTTTACGACTACATCTCGCCACGCATCCGCGCCACCGGGCGCACCCGCCTGGACATCATCGACGCCAAGGCCACGCGTTCGCTGGCCGACCTGGCCGGCGGTCCGCTGGGCCTGGCAGTCGGTGCCGAGTACCGCCGCCAGTCGGTGCTGCTGACGCCGCAGACCTACACCGACATCGGCGACATCATCGGCCTGGGCTACTCGGCCTATGGCGGCGTGGAGAAGGTCTCCAGCGCCTACGTCGAGTTGCAGGCGCCGGTGCACGAGACCCTGGAACTGACCGGCGCGCTGCGCGTGGACAAGTACGACGGCGGCGAGACCTCGACCACGCCCAAAGTCGGCGTGAAGTGGTCGCCCAGCGACTGGATCGCGCTGCGCGGCACCTACGCCGAGGGCTTCCGTGCCCCGAACCCGGCCGAGGCCGGCACCGGCGGCCTGGCCGCCTTCAGCACCGCGGTCGACCCGGTGCGCTGCGCCGCGCCCGGCCACGAACCGCAGGACTGCGATGCCGGCTCGATCGCGCTGATCACCTCGCCCAATCCGGACCTGCGCCCCGAGGAATCCAAGAGCACGACCCTCGGCCTGGTGCTCTCGCCCTGGACCGGCGGCTCGCTCGCACTCGACGCGTTCCGCATCAAGCGCACCGACGAGATCTTCGGCGGCAGCGCCGACGCGGCGATCGCCGCCGGCGGTGCCAACGTGATCCGCGGCACCAACGAGATTCCGGGCACGCCGGGCAGCGGCTCGATCCTCGCCGTGCTGGTGGGCTATGAGAACGCCTCCTCGACCACTGTCGAGGGCTTCGACGTCGACCTCGAGCAGCGATTCGAACTGGGCAATGCGGGCCGCCTGCGGCTGGACCTGCAGTTCACCCACATCAGCAAGTTCGCGCGCGAGGATGTCGATGGCACGGTGTACGAGTTCGCCGGCACCCACGGCAACTGCGATGTGACCAACTGCATCGGCACACCGAAGAACAAGGCGAACTTCGGCGCCACGTGGGAGATGGATCAGTTCACCATCAGCAGCGTCGTCAACTGGCGCGACAGCCTGCGCAACGTCACCGAGGCGAGCGACACCGACTGCGCGAACGGCTTCGCCAGCGGCGACGACGCCCCGCGTGGCTGCAAGCTGCCCTCGTTCTACACGATCGACCTGTCGGCGCGCTGGATGCCGGCCGAGCACTGGGAGCTGTTCGGCTCGGTCGCCAACCTCACCGATCGTGTCGCACCGCTCGACCCGTTGACCTACGGCGCCATCAACTACAACCCGATGGACTTCAGCGGCGCGATCGGCCGCTACTTCACCGTCGGCGCGAAGTTCAAGTTCGACTGACCTTCCCGCAATCGGCAGGACTCGGACGCCCCGCTTGTCGGGGCGTCCGCATGTCTGCAGCCAGAAAGCACGATGCGGATCGACACGTGAATCCGTGCGGCCATCTGCGCACCGACGGTTGATCTGCATCAATGCCGGGCGTCCAGGGCGGCCCTACCTTGGGGCCACACCCACCGGCGATGCACCGCCACTCGCCGTCACCCGGAGCCGCTATGAACGTCCTGCCCTATTCCGCGTTCGAGGTACTGGCCATGGTCATGGAGGGCACGCATGTGCCGCCGCCGGCCATGCCCGCCGCGCCACCTGTCACCGACGCGCCCGCACCTGCGCCTGCCCAGCCGACTTACCTCGACGTGCGCCAGGCCGCCTGAGCGTTGCGCCGCGCTTGCCCCGGCAGCCCACCAGAGGTGGCTACAGGGGCCAGACGGACAGCAGCATCGGCATCGACACCGCGAACACGACCAGTTGGACGGGCAATCCGAGCCGCCAGTAGTCGCCGAAGCGGAAGCCGCCCGGCCCGAGAATCAGCGTGTTGTTCTGGTGTCCGATCGGCGTGAGAAACGCGCACGAGGCACCGATCGCCACCGCCATCAGATACGGGTCGGCACTCACGCCGAGCGTGGCCGCCGCTCCGATCGCGATCGGGCACATCACCGCTGCCGTCGCAGCATTGTTCATCAGGTCCGACAGTGTCATCGTGACCACCAGCACGAGCGCGAGCCCGATCACCGGATTGCCCTGGGCCACCGTTTCGAACATCACGCGTGCAATCCGCTCGGCGGTTCCGGTCGACTCCATCGCACCGGCTACGGGAATCAGCGCCGCCAGCAATACGATCACCGGCCAATCGATCGCCGTGTAGACCTCGCGCGGCGGCACTGTGCCCAATGCCATTGACGCCAGCACGCCGAGCGCGAAGGCGACCGGTGCAGGCGCCAGGCCGAAAGCGGCAATCGCGATGGCCCCTGCCAGGATCGCGGTGGCGGTGATCGCTTTGCGCCGATCGGGCATGCGCAGTTCGCGCGCCGCCAGCGGCACCCCGCCAAATTGCGAGGCGAATGCGGAGATCGACGCCGTCGTCCCTTGCAGCAGCAACAGGTCGCCGGCACGGAACACACGCGAACGCAGGCGCTTCATCGAGCGCTTGCCCTCGCGCGCGAGCGCCAGCAGGTTGATGCTGTACTGCGTGCGCAGCGACAGATCGGTGGCGCTGCGTCCGACCAGCGCGGACCCGGGCAGCACCGTGATCTCCTGCAGCACGATATCGCTGTGCGGGGTCCGTCGCTCCTCGGCGTCGTCATCGTCTTCGTCGGCATTGTCGCGCGCGATGTCTGTCTCTTCTTCTTTCGGGTGCGCGTGGTCCGCATCGTCATCGCGGACATCCTCTTCGAGCATCAGCCCCAAGTGCGCCAACGCGCCGGGCAGCGCGCCGACATCGGCTTCCAGTACCAGGATGTCGCCGGCACGCACAATGCGGTCGGGGCTTGGAGCGTGCACGCGGAATGCGTTCTGCACGATGCCGACCACCTGCGCCTCGTGCTCGTCGAGCATGGTCTCGATCTCGCGTACGCTGCGGCCGACGGCCTTGGCGCCTTCCGGCACCTTGGCCTCGGTCAGGTAGGCGCCGGTATCGAAGCTCTCCGCACCTGCGTTGCGGCGCGCCGGCACCAGCCGCCAGCCGCCGACTGCGATCAGCAACACCCCGGCCGCAGCGACCGAGACGCCCACAGGCGAGAAATCGAACATCGTGAAACCGCCGTCTCCGGCTTCTGCCCGGAAGCCGGAAACGATCAGATTGGGCGGCGTGCCGATCAAGGTGGTCATGCCGCCAAGAATCGAGCCGAACGCCAGCGGCATGAGAATCTGGCCAGCGGCCAGGCCCTGCTTGCGCGCAACCTGCACCGCGATCGGCATCAGTAAGGCCAGCGCGCCGACGTTGTTCATGAAGGCTGACAGCAACGCCGCCAACATGGTCAGCGCCGCGATCGACAGCGTCGGCCCGGCGCTGCGCGGCAGCGCAACGCGCATCAGAGCGTCCACGGCGCCGGAGAGCTGCAACCCGCGACTGAGCACGAGCACGCAGGCGACAGTGATCACCGCCGGATGTGCGAAGCCGGAAAAGGCCTGCTCAGGTTCGACCAAGCCGATCGACACGCAGGCCAGCAACGACGCACCCGCCACCATGTCGTGGCGCCAGCGCCCCCACAGGAACAGGGCCACCGTGCAAGTGAGGATGCAAAGGATCAGGATCTGGTCGGTCTGCATGCGCATCCATGAAAAGCAGGGCATCCGCAGCAGTGCACGCAGCGGTGAGGACACACGTCGTCCGGCGCCAGTATCACCGCCATCGTCAGGACGGGGTCATTGCTTGCCCAGTCGGTCACGCGATCCGCTCCACTCTGCATTGCCGACACAGCGGGTAATCGTCGAGGAACGGGCGAATCGCCGCGTGCATTTGCTCGAAATCGGCGCCGTACATGTAGAGCGCAGTCTCGCTCGGCCCCTGCCAATGGCTGTTGACCATGCCGCGCTCGCCCAGCAGGCGCTCGCATTCTTCGACGACGTGATGGATGTCGCACGTGTCATACACCGACTGCGGCAGATCGGCGCCATTGAGGTAGAGCGCCAGGCCCTGATGGGCGCCGAACACGATCGGCGCGTCGCGATCGGGCACATGCAGGCGCGAGCCGATCGGCGCGAGCATCGCGGTGAAGGCATCGCGGACGAAGTCGATCTGGGCCTGCGAGGCATCGGTCAGCTGGATCTCGATGTCGCAATTCTTGACCTCGCCGGTCTCCGCCAGCAGCGTGCCGCCGCCCACGACCTCCGCATCGATCTCGCGATGCCGGCACAGATCGCAGAACGCATCCTCGAGCGCCGCGCGATCGAAGGGCGCCAACCGCGCATTGAGGCTGACAGTGACCACCGCCGGCTGCGGCTTGCGCTTCAAACGTCCGAACATAGCGGGACTCGGTGAGGGGCGATCGCCGTATTGTCGATGAAGCGAAGCCAAATACCGATACCGCGACGACCGGCACGCGTGATCAAGGCCGCGTGCGCCGCCCGAGCGGCCAGGGTGCCATCGTCCGGAACACCCCATCCTGGCGTACCCAGACATGATGGAGGGCTGCGGCCAAGTGCAGCGCGATCACCGCCAGCAGCGCACGGGCGAGCCAGGCGTGCGCGGCGCGCAGCACGCTGTAGAGCGCCGGGTCGTGGGGGGCGATCGCCGGCAGCCGCACCTCGCCCCACAGCAGCACCGGATTGCCGGCGGCCGATACCATCGCCCAGCCGATCAGCGGCATGGCCAGCATCAGCACATACAGGGCGACGTGCGAAGCGTGCGCGGCAGCGCGCTGCCAACGCGGCAGATCAAGCGGCAGCGCCGGCGTGCGGCGCATCAGGCGATGCGCCAGGCGCACGACCACCAACACCAGCAACAACGCCCCGATCGGCCGGTGCAGCGCAAGCAACGCGGGGCGCAGCGTCATCGAGACGACCATCGTCACGCCGATGAACAGCATCGCCAGGATCAGCATCGCCATGCCCCAGTGCAGCAGCCGGGCGAACGCATCGTGGTGGTCGGGCCGCGGGCTCATCGCGCGGCGTCCGGCGGCGCCACGCCAGTGACGTCGGCGCCGCGCGCGATCTCGCGCTCGCGGCGGTCGAAGGACTGCGCATAGACCGCCGCGCGGGCGGCGAGGATCGGATCGTCGGACAGGGCCACGCCGGGCGGCACGATCGTGGGATCGAAATTGAGGTCACGGCACGCACCCGTCGCCTGATCCTGCGCCTGGGTCAGCACCAAGGTGCCCACGCTCACCTGCTCGCGTGCCGCCGGCCAAGGCGTGGTCGGGTCGCGGGTGTCGTCTTCGGGGCCTGCGAGCGTGACGACCATGTCCCAGCGCAGCGGGCCGCGGGCCAGCCGCGCGCGCAGCTCGTCCTGCAGGTAGTCGCGCTCGGCGACCTCGCGCTGCGCGGCGTCCATCTCCACGAACGGCGCCTGCGGCCGCATCGACCAGCGCACCCACCGCGACTCGCCCGCGGCATCGACGAAGCGGTAGGCATGGATGCCGTTGTATTGGGTGTTGGCGAAGCTGTCCGACCACGGCGCGGCCTTGGCCCAGGCGGCGAAGCGCTGCGCCTCGGGATGACGCGCGGCGAACGCCGCCATGCGTTCGGGATCGGGCTTGCCGGTCGCCGGATCCGGCGCGGACGCGCGGGTCTGTTCGAGGAACGTCTCGATCGACGCCGCGCCGAAGAACGGAAAACTGTTCATCGCCATGCGCCATTGACTGCCGTCCGCGCCGTCGAGCACCAGCGCCATGCTGCGCACCCGCGCTTGCGCGTCCAGGCCGTACGGCGAGCCGCCCCCGATCGACAGCCGGCCGAGCACCGGGGTGCGTGCGTTGTCGAACACCGCGGCCCGGCTCAGCGCGCGCCCCGCCGGGTGCCCCTCGAAATGGCCGGCCACGCAGATGCCTTTCGCATGCGCACGTCGGAATCCGGGAAACGGCGTGGTCGAGGTCGCCTCGATGGCATCGGTCATGCGCGCGGGGGTCAACCGCCCGGGGCTCAACCCGCCGGCGGTCCAGGCGAACAGCAGGACCAGGGCGCCGACGATCGCGGCAATGGCGGCGTACGCCCACAGCGCGCGGCGGCGTGCAGGACCAGGAGACGACGGCTCGGCGGCAGGCATCATGGCGTCCGACAGGTGGCTGCGGCCGAGCATACGCCCAGACGCAGAACGCGCCGTGCAGGGCAATCCGCACAACCGCGACCGACCGGCACACGCCATGCGGGTTGACCCCGGCGGGTCACGCGACCAGACTTCGCGCACCGCGACGCACCCGCGTCCTTTTTTCGCGGAACACCTTCCGATGTCCAGCGACAGTCCCAGTCGATCTTTGACGCCGCCCACGGCAACGACGGCCTGAGTCCGCCAGGACAGGCTGCCCGTGCCGCTGTTGCGGCACTGCGAGGCAGCCCATGTTCAAGCAGCACCCCACCGCCACCGGCCCGTTGGCGGCCTTCAACACCGCCGATGCCGTCGAGCATCTCAATCGACTGGACCTCGCGGAGGCCGCGCACCTGGTCGCGCAGGTTCCTCCTGCGCGCGGGGTGCGCCTGCTCGAACAGCCCGAACTGACCCACGCCGCGCAGATCCTGCAGCGGTTGCCGCCCGCGCAGGCCAGCGCGCTGCTCGACGCCATGGCCGACGACCGCGCCGCCGACCTGCTGTTGGCCCTGGAGACCGACAAGCGCGAGCGCTTGATCGGCGCGCTGCCCGCCACGACGCAGCAGGCATTGCGCGGACTGATGCATTACCCAGCCGGCAGCGCCGGCAGCCTGATGACGACCGAGTTCGTCAGCGTCGCCGCCGACCAGCGCGCCGGCGAGGTGCTGCAGCACGTGCGCGAGGTCGAACGCGACCGCGAGACGATCTACGCGATCTACGTGCTCGACCCGAAGACCCGCGCGCTGCAGCAGGTGGTGACGTTGCGCCGGCTGATCACCGCCGATCCCGACGCGCCGATCCTCGACGCCGCGCAGACCAATCCACCGGTGTTCGTGACCCCGACCACCGACCAGGAAGAAGTCGCCCGCCTGATCCGCCGCCACGACCTGCTGGCGATCCCGGTGCTCGACCCGCAGCGGCAGGTCGTGGGGATCGTCACCGTCGACGACGTGCTCGATGCGCTGATCGCCGAGTCCAACGAGGACGTCCACCGCTTCGGCGGTGTCGAGGCGCTGGACCGGCCGTACATGCAGATCGGCTTTCTGGCCATGATCCGCAAACGCGCCGGCTGGCTGAGCGTGCTGTTCCTCGGCGAAATGCTCACCGCCAGCGCGATGCAGCACTACGAGGACGCACTGTCCAAGGCGCTGGTGCTGACGCTGTTCATCCCGCTGATCATGAGCTCGGGCGGCAACTCCGGCGGCCAGGCCACCTCGCTGCTGATCCGCAGTCTCGCCCTGCAGGAGATCCGCCTGCGCGACTGGTGGCGCGTCGTCCTGCGCGAATTGCCCACCGGCATGACTCTCGGCGCGATTCTCGGCCTGCTCGGCATCGCGCGCATCGCCACCTGGCAGCTGGCCGGCTTCTACGACTACGGCCCGCACTGGATGCTCATCGCCCTGACCATCGGCGCGGCACTGCTGGGCATCGTCACGTTCGGGTCGTTGGCCGGCTCGATGCTGCCGTTCATCCTGCAACGGCTCGGCTTCGATCCGGCCAGCGCCTCGGCGCCGTTCGTCGCCACGCTGGTCGACGTCAGCGGCCTGGTCATCTACTTCAGCATCGCCGCCGCGATCCTCGGCGGCACGCTGCTGTAGCGCCGCAGCAGGACGGCGTATGCGGCCGCGCCCCAGGCGTCGGGTTGAGCCCCGTCCCGGCCGTTCCACTCGGGTCTGCCCGAGTAGTTCGCCGCCGGCGCGGCGACGACTGTCGTGCCTCACTCCCTGCGAATGGATGAACACGGCACACCCACCGATCCCGCGCTCGGTCCCAGCGTCGGCGACAAGCTCGGTGGGCGGCTCGATGCCGGTATCGACGCACTCGGCGCCGGTCTCGCGACCGGCCTGGGCACGGTCGGCGAGGTGCTGCGCAACGGCCCCGGCGCGACCCCGGAGAGCTGGATCGTGGGCAGCCTGCTCAACGGCGCAGGCGCCGTCGCTGGCGACCCGGGCCAGACCGTCAGCGACACCGCCGGTGATGTGGCGCAGACCGTCGCCGACGGCGCGCGCGACTTCGGTCGCGGCGTGACCGAGGGCGCCGGCAAGGTGGTCGACTTCCTCAATCCGTTCAAGTGAGCCGCGACGCGGTGCGTGCGCGACCTCCGCACAGCGCTGCGCGGCGCGGTCTGTGGGTGGAGATCACACGCGGCTTGACGCCTCTTGCGGCATGCTGCGCACCATGAGCCGTCGCCCGCTTCCGCACCTGCTGCTCGCTGCCCTGCTGCTGGCGACCTCCGGTTGCACCCAAGGGCATTCGCCGATGACCCCGGACGCGCCCACGTTCACCAATCCCGACCAGGCCCAGTTGCTTGCGGCTGTCCGCAGCGGCGATACCGCGCTCGCGCGCCAGCTGCTCGCGGCAGGCGCCAACCCCAACGCCACCGACGAGGACGGCATGCCCGCGCTCAACTGGCTGATCCGCCAGGGCGACCGTGAGGCCGTGCGCTTGCTGCTCACGCTCGGTGCCGACCCCACCCGCGGCGATGCCAAGGGCCGCACCGCACTGCACGAAGCCGCGCTGTCCAAGGACGACGACTGGATCGGCCTGCTGCTCGAACACGGCGTCGCCGTGGACGTGCCCAACCCGCGCAACGGCCAGACGGCACTATTCGAGGCGCTGCGCGCCCGCGAACCCGACAATATCGAACGCTTGCTCGCTGCCGGCGCCAGACTCGATGTCCGCGACCGCGCGGGCCTCACCCCGCTCCATCAGGCCGCGTTGGTCAACGACATCCCGTCGGTAAAGCGGTTCATGGAGGCCGGTGCCGACCCGCAGGCCACCGACGATACCGGCGCCACGGTCGGTACCTATCTCTACGACGGCGATCCCTCGGTGCTGGACGCGCCGGTGCGCCGCGACTATCTGTGGATCCGGGCGCACCTCGAGTCCGCGCCGACGCGCTGAGGAGCCGGACGCCCATCGCGGCGTCGTGATCGATCAGGAAGCCGACGCCTGCCCGGACATCACGTCCTCGATCCAATCGGCGTAGTGACCCAGGCGCACGTTGCAGGTCGTCTGGCCGTAGCGCCCAGGCCGCGCCGTCCTCACGTCGCCTGCCACGACCTTCCAGGCCCCCAGTCCGGCCAGCCGCCATTGCCCGTCGGTTTCGATGAGCAATGGACCGCCGCTGTCGCCATTGCCGAGCGCCCCTTCCAGTGGGATCGCCGCTGGCGGTGCATCGAAGACGTAGCACAGCCAACGCTCGTGCGCGCTGCTGACCCGGTTGTATGCGCGACGAAGCACGGTGCGATTCGGGCCGCCCGGGTCGTGCCCCGTCGCCCCTGTCCCGGTCGCGCCTTTGCCCAGCAGCTTGACCACGTGCCCGACCTCGTCGGTGCCGCGATAGAGCCCGACCGGCACGATGTCCTCGACCGGCTGCTTCAACCGGATCAGCGCGATGTCGTCCGACCCGGCCAGGAACACCACGATCAGCATCGCCTCGCCACTGGCCATCGCCTGGTCGATCAGCGATTGCGGCAGCGTCCTGTAGCCGGGATGGACCACGACGTCGGCGACCTCACGCGATCGCCCGTCCAAAACGACCGACTCGAGCCTGCCATGCATGGGCAGCGTGTGTGCGGCGGTCACGATCCAGCTCGGCGCGATCAGCACGCCATGCCCTTCGCCCGGCATGTCGACCAGCGCGGGAAGCTCGGAGGCCGGCACCCGATACTGGCCATCGTCGACATCGTCACGCACGACGACCGCGCCGGCGGTCGAGCACGCCGCGAGCAGGCATGCAACTCCGAGGGACCGGATCATGCGGTGTCACCCACGAGGCTCTGCGCCGCGCCATTGCTGCGGCCGATCTCGTCGATCGCGTCGAGATCGATGCCCTCGATGCACGCCAGGTTGAAGCCGTACTCGGTCGGCACGCTGCGGCGCTGATGATGGGTGTAGATACCGCATACGCTGCAGAACCAGTGCTTGGCGATCTTCGTGTTCCACTGGTATAGCGTCAGCACGTCAGCGCCACGGATCACGCGCAAGCGGTCCAGCGTCGCGCCGGCCATGATCGCGCCCTTGCGGCTGCACAGCGAGCAGTTGCAGCGGCGGATGTTCTCGAAGCCGTCGATCAGGTCGACCTCGAACGCAACGGCCTTGCAGTGGCAGGTGCCCACGACCGTGCGCTTGCCGCCAGGCAAGCCGCTCATGCCTGCAGCCCCGCGAGGCAGCCCGTTGCGTCGCGGCGCGCGCGCGGGCAGCCCAGCCCAGGCAAGACGGCGGACACGACGACATCACCGACATCGCGCGGGATCGAGGCAGACAGGGCCGAAAGCGCCATCGCACATCGCTCGATAGGAAGAGAGGCGTATTGTGCGCCTCATCGCGAATACCCGCATTGCCGGTGCCGCTTTCCAACGGCCCCGCATCCACCGCTTCCTGCAGGCCTTCCTGGCCCGCTACGATGCCGATGCCCACACCGGGCGCCTTTCGCCATTGCCTGCCCTTGCCATGACGTTCGTCCGCCAGCTCGGCCTCTACCTGTTGTGCGGGGCGCTGGTGGGCGCACTGCTGCTCGCGTGGATCGGGCTGGTCTACGCGATCGACGTGTACACCACGGCCAAGGTCTCGGCCGACGCCATCCTCAACATGATGCTGACCGGCCTGCTGAGTGTCGTCGGCCTGCCGATCGTGCACCGCGCGCTGTACCGGCGGTTCTGGGACGTCAGTCGCAAGACCGCAGCGGGTGAGCTGCGGCCCGGCGCGGCGGTGCCGGTGATCGGCGTCGCCAGCCCGCCCGTGCCGCGCGTCCGCACGACATGGCAGCAGCGGGCGCTGTACACCGCGCTCTACGTCGTCGGCATCGCCTCGTTGTTGGCCGCGTATGCGCCCTTGGGGCACCACGAAGCCCTGAACGCCTTCCTCGCTCGCTTCAGCGCCGGGCGCAGTTCGTTCTCCAGCCTCGCCACGCTGATGGTGGTGTACGTGCCGATGGCGATCAGCCTGGGGCTGGCGATGCTGTTGCTGAGCGGCGACCGCAAGCGCCTGGAGGCGCGCACACTGCCGCCGGACGAAACGCTACGCCTGCAACTGCGCCAGGACTGGGTGTTCTCGTTCGTGGCCGCCTACGTGCTCATCGGCTTTCTGTCGTTCTTGGCCGGCCACATGCTCCTCGCCTACCTCTGAGCGACCCGCACGCGGCCGCCGGCCGGCGCGGCAAGCCATCGGCGGGCCCGCTGCACATCGCCGGCACGCCGATGCCCGGATCGGCCCGTCGGCCTGCGCTGTCAATCATCCCTCCGGAGGATGGCACCGCGCGGCGTCGTGCAATGCGGCGGCGGTGGCCTCAGGCCTGGGACCAGACCGCGAGCTCGTAGCCATCGGGATCGGTGAAATGGAACCGCCGCCCACCCGGGAAGTCGAACGCCGGGCGGACGAGACGACCGCCCGCCCGCAGCACCGCGGCCTCGCTGGCGACGAGATCATCCGAGCCCAGCACCACAAGCGCCCCGCCGGGCGTCGGCGTGCCGTGGAAGAAACCGCCGGTCAGGCGGCCATCGCGGAACTCGCAGTAGTCGGGGCCGTAATCCTGGAACGTCCAGCCGAAGGCCTCGCCATAGAAGCGCCGCGACGCCTCGATGGAGGCCACGGCGTACTCGAGATAGTCGATGCGGTGATGCGCGTCGGAGCGGGTCATGACGAATCCTGGCAGTCGGGAGCGGGCATTGTCGGGTGTCGCGACCCCGGCGGCTTGCAAGAATCGGACAGCCGGCCGTGCGATGGCTGCGCAGGCTCAATGGCCGTGATCGCGCAGCAACGACGTCGGGGTCAGCCCGGTCAAGCGCCGCACGTCGTGCGCCAGATGGGTCGCATCGGCGTAGCCGGCATCGAGCGCGGCCGGTGTCAGTGGGACCGCACCCGACGCCAGGCGCAGCCAGCGCTGCAGGCGCAGCACGCGATCCAGCACCTTGGGCCCATAACCGAAGGCCTGCAGGCAGTGGCGGTGCAGGCTCCGCTCACTGAGACCCAGCTGCCGCGCCAGCTCGGGGAGGCGCGGCGCCGCCAACCCGCTCAGCTGCGCGAACACCCAGGCCATGTGCGGGTCGGGCTGCACCGAGCGCGCACCCACTGCCGCGAGCAAGGTCCGGGCCGGATCGTCGCCGTCGGCCAGGCGACGCTCCAGCGCGCCTGCGCGCGGGCCGATCACGGCCTCGGCGGCGATGCGCTGATCGGCGAGCGCCTGCATCGGCATGCCGAGCAGGCGGTGTGCCACACCCGGTGCCAGGCGCAGGCCGGTAAGCGTGGCCCCCGGCGCGAGTTGGGCGGGCATGGCTTGCTGGTCGGGACCGGCGATGAACAGCCGGGCGCCATCCCAGATCAGGTCGACGCATCCGTCCGGCAGGATCAGCGGCGCCACCGGCGAATCGCCGGACTGGAAGCACCAGACGCGCTTGACGCGGTCGCGCAAGGCCGCCGGCGGCAGCCCTTCTGCATAGGCCGACGCGGGCGGCTCGGGGTCACGGGACATGCCGCGATGATGGCATTGGGGGCGCGACGCCGCCCATCTCAGTGGGCTGTCGAGCAAGGTGGCATCCCACGATGCCGTGCCTTGCGTGGCCGCCCTAACGCACCGTCGACGACCACTGCACCATCGCCATGCCGGCGAGGATCGTCAGCACGCCGCCGATGCGGCCCAGGTTCGCCTCCTTGACCGGCAAGCCCATCAGCCCGAAGTGGTCGATCAGCAGGGACGTGAGCATCTGGCCGGCGACGACGCAGACGATGAAGCTGGTCGCGCCCAGGCGCGGGGTCAGCATCAGCGCCGAGGTGATGTAGATCACGCCGGCGACGCCGCCGAACCAGGCCCAGATCGGCAACGCGCCCACCTGGCCGAGGGCGGGTGATGGCGTCCGCATCGCCACGATGACCGGCAGCACCACCAGCAGGCTGACCAGCAGCGAGGTGACGGTCGCCCACAGCGGATGGCCAAGTGCGCGCCCCAGTGCGGCATTGCTGCCGGCCTGGAACGGCACCAGCGCGCCGGCGATGACGGCGGCCAGCGCCAAGCCTGCGCCGGCATAGGAAAGCGGAGAAGACATGCGTTCGCTCCAAGTCGTCGGGGTCTGCACCTCACTCTACGGATCATATCTACGAATGGAAATTCGAACTTCGATGATCCATTATTCTTCGCATGAATAATTTGAGGCGGATGGATCTCAACCTGCTGGTCACCCTGCATGCCTTGCTGTCGGAGCGGCATATCTCCCGCGCGGCGTTGCGTCTGCACAGGAGCCAGCCGGCAGTGAGCCACGCACTGGCCCACCTGCGCCGGCTGTTCGACGATCCGCTGCTGGTCCGACGCGCGGGCAAGCTCGACCTCACCGAGCGGGCGAGTGCCTTGGTGCAGCCGCTGACCGAAGCGCTCGAACAACTCGGCGCGCTGCTCGACCCGCCGGCGTTCGACCCGGCGTCCGCACGGCGGACAGTCCGCCTGGCCATGTCGGACTACGGCGCGCGCGTGCTCCTGCCGGGGCTGGCACGCACGCTGCGCAGCCAGGCGCCGGGAATCGACCTCGTCGTCAGCCAGGCCAGCCGCGAATCGATGCTGGCCGATATCATCGACGGCGAGATCGAGATGGCGTTGGGCGTCTTTCCCGGGCGACACCCGGAACCGGTGCGCAGGCACACGCTCTTCGTCGAGGACTTCGCCAGTCTGGCCGATACGTCGACAGTGCCGCCAAGCGGCACGCTCGATCGCCAGGCCTGGCTGGCGCGCCCGCACGTGCTGGTCGCCCTGCGCGCGGAGAGCGACAACGAGATCGACCGTGCGCTCGCACGCGACGGCCTGCACAGGCGGGTCGCGATGACCCTGCCGCACTGGGGCGTCGCCAACGACCTGATCGCCGGCACCGATCTGATCCTGACCGTCGCCCGGCGCAATCTCGACTCCGTCGCCGCGGACCCGCGCCTGCGCATCTTCGCGCCGCCGCTGGCGATCCCCCCGTTCGACTTCGACCTGATCTGGCATCAACGTCGGGAGCGCGACCCGTCGCACACCTGGTTGCGCGACACGGTCATGCGCGTGGCGAAGGTGGGACACCCTGCCGCGACGGATTGAGGCTGCCGCCCGCGCCCACGAACGCAGGCGCCGCCGAAAAATGCACTCTGACCCCGGTTTAGAGCTGGGCCTCGACCGCGGCCTTGTCGATGATCGACCAGACCTCGTGGATCTTCTGGTCCCGAAACGCACACAGGGCGTGTTCGCAGAACATGATACGGCGGCCATTCACAGGCAGACCCAGGAACTCGCCACGCGAAGTGACATCGAAGCGATGCCTGCATGCCACCTGCCGCGGATCGGCGATCAGCCTCTCGATCTCGAAGTGCAGATCCGGAATCTGCGCGAGATCATTTTCGAGCATCGCGCGATCGCCATCGAGGCCGAGCGGCGCGTCGTCATGACGGCCATCGTCATGGGCAAACTGTCCAAGGCGAACCCAGTCCCGCGCATTGAGGCAGGTGATGTAGTCGCGGTAGATCGCTTCACTCTCAAGCTTTCGCATGCGTGGTGTCACCCTCCGTTATGCAGACAGATGTGCCCAACTGAGGCCTGACCAAGAGCGCCTGGCTCGACGACCGCCGGGCGCGCACTCGCGACGCAGCACGATGTCGAGCCCGGCCCCGGAAACGCATTGGCATTGCCGTGTCCGATGTGTGCCCCATGTCCTCGGTTCAAGTGCGATTGATCGACACGCCGCCATCGACCAGCATCGCGCTGCCCGTCAGGAACGTCGCCTCTTCCGAAGCCAGGAACAGCGCAGAGCGTGCAAGCTCCTCGGGCTGCGCCAACCGTTTGAGTGCATGCAGTTGCGCGACCTGCGCCAATGCCTCCGGTGTGCCGTTCATCTCTTCCGCCATCGGCGTGTGCGTGCCGCCGGGCAGCAACGCATTGACCCGGATCGCCTGCGGACCGAACTCGGCGGCCAGCGCCCGAGTCAGACCGATCAGGCCGGCTTTGCTGGCGGCATACGCGGCGGTACAGGGGAAGCCAACGGTGTGGCCGACGAAGGTGGAAGTGAAGATCAGCGACCCACCCCCGCGTGCCAGCATCGCCGGAATCTGGTGCTTGGCGCCGAAGAACGCGCCGCTGAGATTGATGTCAAGCGCCTCGCGCCAGGCCTGTGCCTCAAGCGTTGTGGTCGGGACCAGCGCTCCGAGCGTGCCGGCGTTGTTGAACGCGATGTCCAGTCCGCCGAAGCGTGAGGTCGCCAGTGCGACCAGCGCCTGTGCGTAGGCTTCCTCACGCACGTCGCCGGCCAGCCACGCAGCCTGACCGCCGGCGTCGATGATCTGCGTCGCAATGGCCCCTAGCCGCGCTTCGCGGCGTGCGCCCAGCACCACACAGGCGCCCTCGCGCGCGAATAGATGCGCCGCGGACTGGCCGATGCCGGAACTGGCGCCCGTGATGAGCGCGACCTTGCCGTGCAAACGTTGCATACGTCTCTCCACTGTCTCGAAGGAGCGCGGAGCATGGGCGCCGAATGGAAGCTGCGCTCGCCATGTTCGGACACGACATTGGCCGACCGCGCACGCGCTTGGCGATGCGGCACACGAAATTGCACTCTGACCCCGGTTTCAGAGTTCGATCGAGACTTGCGTTGGCATCGATTTCGGTGGCGAGTGGTCCCCATACAACATCGAACACCGCGCACGCGCCGAGCGATGCGGTGGCTCCTACATCCCGGCCGGAACCATACCTACGAGCGCAGCACACGAAGTTGCGCGCTGATCCTTTGTTGGAATTGAGTGGACCGTGCAATCAGGCACCCAACGCCTATCGCGCAAGCGCATTGCGCAGTGCCTCCGTCACCAACTGCCGCAGAAGCGGGCTTGAAACCTGTCGCATTTCGCCCGCGATAGTCGCCTGGGTGGAGCGAAACTTGGCGGCGTGGGGCGAACGCGTCCCCTGCGTCGCGAGGGAACGAAGTTCGTCTGCGGTGAAGTGCTTGGCGTAGATCGTCGCCAGATTCCGATCCCACCGCGCTTGATAGGCAGGGGCCAGCTTCGACATCTCGCCGGCCACCAATCGTTTGGCCTGCGCGGTGCCATGCCGCTGCGCCAGTGTGGCAAACGCCGTCGTCGCCCCCGCCGCTTGGTTCGCGATGGACTCAAGTCCCGCGCCCATCTTGAAGCGCTGAACAAGCGCAACCGCGGGATCGCCCCCGGCCGCTGGGATCGTGGACTGCGCCTCGGGCGCGGCCGGGCTACACCCCACTGCCGACAACGCCATCGACAAACAGACCGCCGCACCAAAACCGAGGTGCTTCCAGGACATGACCGCACTCTCCATGCGCCGTTGCAGTGTGATCTGGGGTCGCCGCGAAGCGACAACGCTTGAACACGTGTCAGGCGACGATCGAACGCTCTGACATCGGAGGTCTGCGCGGCCTCTGCCGCCCGCAATCCTTCTTGCAGGACCCGGCGCCCCAGCAGCGCTCGACCATGCGGCGTCAATCGGCATGTTGATGGAGATGCATCCGGGTTCCTGGGACTGGGTTGGCGTCCTCATCCCCATCGTCCACTGATGCCCCGGATGAACAATCGACTGATCACACCTCACGCCTGAGATGAGCCGCTCCGCGGAACGGCATCGGCCAGGAGGACTTGCTAGGTCGCACCCGGCCTACACATGCTGAAGGATGTTGATGAGCCTGCCCGTTGGGTCGCGTACGTAGAACCGCTTCACGCCCCACGGCTCGATGGCTGGCCCGTACTCGACCGAGATTCCCGCTTCTTCGACTCGGCGCAGCGCCTCTGCCAAGTCATCGACCTCCACGGAAAGATGGGGCACCTCGGTTCCGGAACCGCCCTCAGATGCGATGCTGACTTGGACCGTCATTTTCGCATCGCTGGTGTACGTTCGGATCCAGCCATGGTCCATGGCCAGCTCCAGACCCAATACGTCGCTGTAAAAGGCCGCAGCCTGTGAGGGGTTGGCGGCCTGGATGTCCGCGACGATGCGTTTTACTTTCATCCGCTTGCCTCCGCAGTTGACTGTTTACCCAAACCACGATTCAACCCCATAAATAGGGTGCACGGGAGTATGGCTGCGCCCGCTGCAGACCGCCAACTGCCTCATCCCGCGCTGCGCAGCGTTACCCGAACGCGTCCATGAGCAGATAGGTCCCCGGCGCGCGCTGGTGCTTGTCGATCAACGGCACCAGCCGCCGGAAATGCTCGGTGTTGCAGTGCGCGTCCAGGGCGGCGCGGTCCGGCCATTGCTCGATGAAAACGAAGTGCCCCGGGTCCTTTTGATCCACGTATAGATCGTACGAGATGCACAGCGGCTCTTGCCTGGTTTTCTCCACAAGCTCTCGATAGAGCGGGGCCACGGCATCGAGGTGTTCGATCTCGATGAAGTCTTGCGCGATCACTTTCAGCACGCGGCTCCTCCTGATACTGGCTTGTGCTTGCTCGCGCCACTGCGCGAGAGAGCACATGAGCAAACGACAACGGGGCGGCCCGAAGGCCGCCCCGCTCGGTGCTGCATGTCATGCGCCGCAGCGCGCGACATGGCTCACTTCAGCCCACGATGCTCCAGCAGCGGCTCGACGCTGGGGTCCTTGCCGCGGAACTCGCGGTAGGCGGTGGCGAGGTCTCGCGAGTGGCCGATCGACAGGATCTTGTCGCGGAAGGTCTGGCCGTTCTCACGGGTCAGGCCGCCGTTCTCGCCGAACCACTGGAAGGCGTCGTGGTCGAGGACTTCGGCACCGAAGTACGCGTAGTAACCCGCCGCGTAGCCGCCGCCCCAGATGTGGCTGAAGTAGCTGGTGCGGTAGCGCGGCGGCACGGCGGCCAGATCGACCTTGTACTTTTCGAGCGCCTGCTTTTCGAACGCGTCGACGTCCTGCTTGGCCTCGCCGGCCGGGAGCGTGTGCCAGGCGAGGTCGAGCAGCGCGGCCGAGAGGTACTCGGTGGTCGCATAGCCCTGGTTGAACGTACGCGCCTTGACGATCCGGTCGACCAAGTCCTGCGGCATCGCCTCGCCGGTCTCGTGGTGCTTGGCGTAGTTGGCGAACACCTTCGGGTCGAGCGCCCAGTGCTCGTTGAACTGCGAGGGGAACTCGACGAAGTCGCGCGGGGTGTTGGTGCCGGCGACCGACGGGTACTTGGTGTTGGAGAAGAAGCCGTGCAGCGCGTGGCCGAATTCGTGGAACAGCGTGGTCACGTCGTCGAAGCTCAGCAGCGCGGGCTGGCCGGCGGCGGGCTTGGTGAAGTTCTCGACGTTGTAGACCACCGGGATGGCGCCGGTCAGGCCGTTCTGCTCGACGAAGTTGCCCATCCACGCGCCGCCCTGCTTGCTGTCGCGCTTGAACGGGTCGAGGTAGAACAGCGCGAGCTGCTTGCCGTCGGCGTCCATGATGTCGAACACGCGCACGTCGGGGTGGTAGACCGGGATGTCCTTGCGCTCCTTGGCGGTGATGCCGTAGAGCTGGTTGGCAGCGAAGAACACACCGTCGTTGAGCACGCGGTCGAGCTCGAAGTAGGGCTTGATCTGCGCTTCGTCGAGGTCGAACTCAGCCTTGCGGACCTGCTCGGCATAGAAGTCCCAGTCGGCCGCGCCGGCGGTGAAGCCACCGTTCTGTGCGTCGACCACGCCCTGGATCTTCGCCAGCTCGGCGCGCGCACGTGCGGTGGCGGCCGGCACGGTGTCGGTCAGCAGCTTGAGCGCCGCTTCCGGGGTCTTCGCCATCTGATCGGCAATGCTGTAGGCCGCGTAGTTCGGGTAGCCGAGCAGCTGGGCCTGGCGCGCACGCAGTTCGGCCAGACGCTGGATGGTGGCGCGGGTGTCGTTGGCGTCGCCCTTCTCGGCGCGGCCGGTGGAGGCGGCGAGCACGCGCTCGCGCAAGCTCCGGTTCTTCAGCGAGGCCAGCACCGGTTGCTGGGTGGTGTTCTGCAGGCTCAGCAGCCACTGGCCCTCCTTGCCGGCGGCCTTGGCGGCGTCGGCCGCCGCGGCGATCGCGCCGGCGTCGAGGCCGTCGAGTTCGGCCACGTCGGTGACGAACACGCCACCGGCGTTGCTGGCGGCCAGCAGCTTGTTGCCGAACGCGGTCGACAGGGTGGACGACTCGGCGTTGAGCTTGCGCAGCTCGGCCTTGTCGGCGTCATTGAGCAACGCGCCGGCGCGCACGAAGTTGTCGTGCGTGTGCGCGAGCACGGTCGCCTGTTCGGGCGTGAGGCCCAGCGTGTCGCGCTGGTCGTACAGGGTCTTGACCCGGGCGAACAGCGCAGGGTCGAGGTAGATCGCATCGCTGTGCTCGGCGAGCTTGGGCGCCAGCGCCTCTTCGGCCGCCTGCAGGGTGTCGTTGGTGTTGGCGCCGGTAAGCATGAAGAACACGTTGGCGGCGCGGGTCAGCAGTTCGCCGCTGCGCTCCATCGCTTCGATGGTGTTCTCGAAGGTGGGCGCCTCGGTGTTGTCGGCGATCTTGCGGATCTCGGCCAGGTGCTGCTTCATGCCCTCTTCGATTGCCGGCTGGTAATCGGCGTCCTTGAGCTTGTCGAAGGGCGGGGCCTGGAACGGCAGCGTGCTGGCGACGAACAGCGGGTTGTCGGCCGGCGCGGCCGCGGCGGAGGCATCGGTAGCGGGCATCGTGGACTCGGCAGCAGGGCGGTCGCCGCAGGCGGTAAGCGCCAGCGCGATCGCGGAAGACAGGAGCAGCTTATGCAACATGGAGGGAACTCCGTTAGGGGACAGCGCGGTAACGGCGTCGGTCGCGGCACGCGGCCCGCCAACTGCGCAGGGTGCGCTCAATGGTAGAGCTTGGAAATGTGCCGTTGGTTTGCCGATTCAGGCGGGCGGTCGCCGGGTGGGGCACCCTGCACGCGTCCTTGTCGCTCGGAGTGCCCACGATGTCGTGCATTTTCGCGTTCGCGGCGGCGCTGGCTATGTGGGCCGCTGCCGAACCGGGCGGGCCGGCGACGCCGGTGGCGCCGGATCCGGCGATGGTTGCGGAGACTGCGCCGATCGGGACGGCGGTCATGCTCGCCGACGGCACGCTGGTGTTGCAACTGCGCGCGGCGCTCGACGGCGGCGCGGCGCACGGCGAGGCCGAAATCCGCTACCGGTCGGGCACGCCCGAACACGCGGCGGTACTGGCGCATATCGGTGGTCTGGCGCCGGGAGAGCGCAAGGCGGTGCCGCCCTGGCCGGAAGGGGAGTGACCGGCGATCTGGCGAGCCAGGCCAAGCATGGCGGGGCCTGGGGCCGGCCCGGCTCTGGGTCGTCTGCGATTGCAGGCCATGGCGGAGCATGTCCAAGTGCCCCAACCAAAGCGCACGCGACCTGCATGCGCAGGCGTGCCGATTCATTCGAACGACGCTTCGATCTGACCGGCATGTTGCCGCGCTTGGCCCGTGCCTTGGCCGCCAGAGGGACGCCCCCCGCGCAGCGACCACGGACGCCAGCTCAGATACGACGCGAACAGTCTGTCGGGGGAGGGGGTCCGCAAGGCGGACGAAGGCCGCCACCGGATGGCCGCCACGCGACGGCGTTCGCCCTGGCCCCGCTCCCGTGGGGAGCGGGCGCATGGCCGCACATGCGCGTGCGGCGGTCGATCTGCCACGGTACGCCGTCGGTCCGACGCACCTGGCTTGGGGTCACCGCGTCCGGCACGCGCCCGTCGAGCGGGTCGCGTGCCGAGTTGCGGTCAGAAGTGCCAGCGCCAGTTGAGCTGGGCGCCGAAGTCGCGGGCGCCGTCGCCCCTGCGGCCTTGCGCGGCGATCGACAGGCGACTGCGCTCAGACGTGCTCAAGGCGATGCCGAGGTCGGCGACCGCGGCGTTGGCCGCCATCGGCGCGCCCTGCACCATGAAGGCATCGCCGCCAGCAACGAACCGATGACGGCTGTCGCGCGTCAGGTCGCCGCTCGCGTGCTCCCAGGCCAGGCCACCGAACAGGGTGGCTTGGTCGCGCTGCCCGCCGCTGATGTCCCACGTCGCGCGGACGCCGGCGGTGGCGACGGTGTAGCGATCCTTGCTGGCATCGACGTGCAGCGCCGCGCTGCCGCCACGTTCGGACGCGGCATCGGTCTCCAGCCGCGTGTGCGCGACCGCCAACGTCGGCGTCAGCGTGAGCCGGTCGAACGGGAACTCCCATCCGGCCTGCAGGAAGGCGGTGGTCGCCTTGGCGTCGTAGCGCGACCCCACCTCCTGTGCCAGCGTGTTGCCAGCGACGACGCGACGCGATGTCTCCACGCGATAGTCGGCGCGGGTCGCGCCGCCGTGCAGCCACAACGCATCCCAGCGCGCGCCGGCATAGAGGCCGTACTGGGTGGCGTCGGTGTCCGCCTGCGATCCGCGCGCACGGACGCGGGTGGTGATGTCCTCGTTGCCCAGTGCCAGGCCGACCACCCAGTGCTCGCCCAGGCGCCGATCGGCACCGGCCATCAGGCCCTGGCGGCTGGTCCGAGTGCCGGCCGCGTTGCCGTCGGTGTCCATCCGCCCCTGCATGCCGCTGCCGGCGACCCAGGCCACGGTGGCATCGGTCCGCGTGGCGGCGGCCTGGCCATGGAAGCGCTGGCCGATGCCATCACGCAGGAAGCGGTCTTCGAGCAGCGTGCCGCGAACATCGGCATGCAGTTCGCCAGCCAGGTGGTCGAATGCAGTGCGCCCGGTGTTCGCATCGAACAGCAGCAGGGTGTTGTACAACGCCAGCGCGTCACCGGACTGCGGAAGCGTGTTGAGCGCCAGCGCGGTGCGGTACTGGTTGCCTGTCTGCGCGACGGTCTGGAAGACCGCCGGCGGCTTCGGCGTTGTCGGCGGCTCTGGGGTCGTGGGCGGCTCCGGCGTTGTGGGCGGCTCGGGCGTCGTGGGCGGTCCCACATCCTTCAGCGCGATGCCCAGCACGACCCGGTCGGGTTCGTAGGTCAAATGGGTGTCCAGGAACGCGGACTGGCTGGCCACGCTGGCGAAGGTGCCGGCGACGCCGCCCTGGGCCTGCACGATGGCGTAGGTCTGGCCGGTCGTGTAGCTGGTCTGCGGGTCCAGTGCGGTGACCTGCACGCGACCGCCGCCGAGGGTGGCCTTGCCGGTGGTGGTCAGCGTGTCGCTGCCGCCGTTGCCGGCGATGTCCACTGCGAAGATCGAATCGGCTGCGAACCGCACATCGCCGCTGGACGTCAGGCTGCCCAGCGCGCCGGTGCCACCGATCGACAGGGTGCCGCCGCCGAGGACCTCGAGGGCCCCGATCGTGCCGGTGCCGGTGTAGGTTTCGCCGTTGCCGACGGTCACGTCATCGTTGCCGCCACCGCCCAGCAGACCGATCTTCAGGTCGACCGAGGTGCCGGTGTAGGACAGGGCCACGTCGAGGAACGCGGACGCGCTGACGGCGTCGGCGAACGTGCCCTTCACGCCCTTGGCCGCCGTCAGGATGGTGTAGCTCTGCCCATTCTGGTAGCTGGTCGCCGGGTCGAGCGCGGTGACCACGACGCCCGCAGGGCCGCCGTCGAAGCCGTCGTGGGCGCCGATGCTGGCCTCGCCGCTGACCACCAGCAGGTCGCTGCTGCCGTTGCCCAGGATGTCCACGTCGTAGAACACCTTCTCGTCGCCGGCCGAGCCAGCGCCCAGCCGCAGGTCGCCGTCGATGGTCAGCGTGCCCACGGTGCCGTCGCCGGGGGCGATCCGCCCGCCCCGGCTCAGGCTCACGTCGCCGATCGTGCCGGTCCCGGCCAGCACGCCACCGGAGGTGACGCTCGCGGTGGCGGTGCGCTTCATCACGGGCGCCGAGACACCGGTGTTGAACTCCTGCAGGAAGCCGGCGGTGCCGTTGAGGACCAGCGTGCCGCCGGTGACCCGGTACTGCTGGTCGGCCAGGCGCCCGCTGAAGGCCGGCTCAGCCGGCTTGGCGTAGAGGTCGGCATCGAGGATCAGCTTGCCGCCGGTCACGACCACGTCACCACCGAACCGGCTCAGGTCGCCGGTCAGGCGCGTGGTGCCGGCCGCCTGGGTGATCGCGCCGGCGGTATGCGCATGGCCATTCGCGCCGCTGTTGGGCGCGCTCACGACGGCATTGGACAGTGCCAGCTCGTCGGTGTGGTTGAACAGCAGGCCGCCAGCACCCGACTGCATGGTGATCACGTCGTCGGTGTCGATCCCGCCGGCCGCCATGGCGGCCTCCAGCGCCGGACCGGCGGGTTGCGTGGCCCACGACGCCATGCCGCCGCCAAACACCAGATAGCCGAGCGACTTGAGCGTGATGCCGCCGGTGCCGCCGCCGACCTGGCCGCCGCGCGAGACGGTCAGCACGCCGTAGGCGTCGAACACCGAGTTGCCGATGGCGATGCCGTCGGTGGCCTGCAGGCGCGAGCCGGCGCCGTCCACGCGCACCTGTTCGTGCTTGAGGGCCGGGACGAACGAGACGCCGTCGCCACCACCGGAGATCAGCATGGTGCCGGTCTCCAGCACCGCCCCGTCGACGATCTGCA
The DNA here is from genome assembly GCF_039673825.1 of Luteimonas sp. TWI662. Taxonomy (NCBI): domain Bacteria; kingdom Pseudomonadati; phylum Pseudomonadota; class Gammaproteobacteria; order Lysobacterales; family Lysobacteraceae; genus Luteimonas; species Luteimonas sp. TWI662. Next base: position 61,897 of record NZ_JBDJMI010000007.1, read on the forward strand.
GGTTGGTGGTGACGTCCAGTTCGCCGGTGTTGGTCCACTTGGTCCCGGCGCCGGTCAGCGTCGCGGTCTCTTCCTGCTTGGCGAAGCTGTCGCGGACCTTGGCGGTCGTCGACGCGATGCTGGCCCCGTCCTCGACCCGCAGGTGGTTGGACACGACCAGCTCGCCCGCTTGGAGCGTCGAGCCCGCGCCGCGGACGATCACCCGGCCGGTCTGGTCGAAGTCGCCGATGCCGAGCGAATCCTGGGCCTCGGCGCGCAGCGAATCGGCAACCACCCGCGCCCCGTCTTCGACGGTCAGCGTGCCGTCGGCATTCTGCGCGACGACCACGCTGCCGGCCTCGAGTGCGGTACCGGCGCCGCTCAGCAGCAGCGTGCCGCTGCTGTCACGGCGCGACCCGATCACGACCGAATTGGCGGCGATGCGCGCGCCCTCACGGGCGCTGACAGTGCCGTTGCCTTCGTAGCCAATGGTGATGTTGCCGTTTGCGCCATTGGTGGCCAGGCGCGTGTCCGGGCCTTCCAGCTCGACGCGACCAGCGACGCCCTGGCGCAGGCCGATGGCGATGTTGTTGGCCCAGGCCTGGCCGCCGTCGGCAAGGCGCAGCGTGCCCTGACCCTCGCCGCCGACGTACAGGTCGCCGCCGGTGGCGCGCAGCGCCGAGCCGGCACCGGTGACCGTGGCACTGCCCACGCCGCCCGCGGAGGTGCCCAGCGAAATGCCGGCCCCATTGCCGCCGCGGGTCGCGGTGACCTGCGCGCCATCGGCGACATTCAGTGTGCCGGTGCCCGCGAATCCGATCTGCAACAGCTGGGCGGTCGCGCTGGAGCCGGCGCCCAGGACGTCCATGCGTCCTTCCGAACCGGCATCCACGCCCAGCGAAACCCGGTCACGCGCGGTGAACGTGGCCCCCGACAGGACGTCGAGACGGCCCTTGCCGGCGACGCCGATCCGCACCCGGTCGTCGTCGCCGACGGTCAGGCTCGCCTGTGCACCCTCGACGACGATCGTGCCGTCGGCACCGGCGCCCACGCCCAGTTGCAGGTGGCTGCCATCCACCACGACCGCGCCGTTACCGACGATGCGCAGCGTGCCCGTGCCCGCGTTGCCGACATTCAGTCCGGTGGTATAGCGCCGCGCCTCGTCGATCGTCAGCTGCTCGTCGACGTTGACCGCCTGCGCCGCTGCCCCGCTGGCGGCGGCCATACCCAGCACGGCCAGAACGGCAGCCGCCAGCGGGTGCCGGCCGACCGCCGGCAGCGCGCGGGCACAGGCGCCCGCGGCGCTGCCGGCGGCCAGTTCGGAGGCGACCTGCACCAGGCCGAGGCGGCGATTGAAGACCAAGCGGAAAACTCTGTTCACGGCGTTGAGATCCTTCGGATTTGAAGCGAAAAGGGGAGAAGGCGTCGACGACGGCGGGGGCCGTCGCGCATGCCTGCAAGGGCGCCGCGGCGGCCGGTCCGACCGCCGACGGGATGCGGGGGAGCGGCGCCGTCCACAGGGACTTGCGCGCCGGGCGCCACCATAGGCAGGCCGGTCCGGCATCGGGGGTACTTTCCGGTAACGGATAGGTAACGGCCCGTTTCGAGGCGGCGGACTGGTATCGTGACCGGCCGCGAACCGGCGCCAGAAGCGCGTCGCACCGCCATCGGACTCCACCTTGACCACCATCGACCAGACCGACGAACCGCTCGCCAACGACGACGAAGGCCTCGACTTCCGTTACCGGTTCGGCACGGCGACGTTCGACGAATCCACGTTCGAGCTCTGCGTCGACGACGCCCCGGTCGCGGTCGAGCGGCGCGCGTTGGAGGTGCTGGCCTACCTGCTGCGGCATGCCGGGGAGGTCGTCACCAAGGAAGAACTGTTCAAGGAGGTCTGGGCGGGACGGATCACCGTCGACAAGGTCCTGCCCAACGCCATCACCAAGCTGCGCAAGGCGCTGGGGCCGGCCAACGCGGGGGTGCTGACCACCCAGCCTCGGCTCGGCTATCGCCTGACCGGCCTGACCGAGCGCGTCGTCGTGCGCGCGCGCGCGCCGGCGCATCTGGCGCTACGCGAGTCCGATCCTGTGCCGCTGCGGCCGCGTTTCGTGCTGCGGCGGCTGCTCGGCAGTTCGTCGCATAGCGAAGTGTGGCTGGGCGAGCACGCCCGGACCGGCGAGCACCGGGTCTACAAGTACGCCAGCAGCGGCGGGCGCCTGCGCAGCCTCAAGCGCGAGGCCACGCTCGCGCGGTTGCTGGCCCGCGGCCACCAGGGGCCGTCGGAGGCGCCGTTCGCGCGACTGATCGACTGGCATTTCGAGGCGCCGCCGTTCTTCCTCGAATACGCCTACTGCGGCACCAACCTGTCCGAGTGGTCCACGACCCATCTGGCCGAACTGCCGACGCCGGCGCGACTGGCGCTGTTCCTGCAAATCGCCGACGCAGTCGCCGCGGCGCACCAGATCGGCGTGCTGCACAAGGACATCAAGCCAGCCAACGTGCTCGTCGCTGCGGCCGGCGACGGCTGGCGCGTCTGCCTGACCGATTTCGGCAGCGGTAGCCTGCTGGAACCGGGCCGGCTCGATGCGATGGGCATCACCCGCCACGACCTCACCGCGACCGGCCTGCTCAAGAACGGCCCCGATTCGGGCACGCCGCTGTACCTGGCGCCTGAAGTGGTCGCCGGGCAGCCGCAGACCGTGCGCAGCGACGTCTACGCACTGGGGCTGATCCTCTACCAACTGCTGCAGGGCGATCTGAGCCGGCCGATGGCCTCGGGCTGGGAGCACGACATCGACGATGCCCTGCTGCGCGAGGACATCACCCTGGCCACCCACGGCAACCCCGAACGCCGGCTGGCCTCGGCCCCGGAGCTGGCACGGCGCCTGCGTCGGCTCGGGCAGCGGCGCGAGGAGGCCGAGCGGGCCCGGCAGGACCGCGAGCACGCGCTGCAGACCGCCGCCGTGCTCGCCCGCACCCGCGCGCAGCGTCCCTATCTGATCGCCGCCTTCGTCCTGCTGGTCACCGGTCTGTCGGCCTCGCTCTGGTTTCACCGCGAGGCCCGCCACGCGCAACAGATCGCCGAGACCGAACTGGCGCGCGCCAACGCGCTCAATACCTTCGTGACCGAGGACGTGATCGGACGCGCCAATCCGCTGATCACCGCCAACGGCCACAACGCCAACATCCGCGACGTCCTGCTGGCCGCCCGTGACCGGGTGGACCCGCGGTTCGGCGCGCGCCCCTTGATCGCCGCAACCGTACACGCCTCGCTGGCGACGCTGTTCAACAGCGTGGAGCTGCTGCCCGAGGCCCGCCAGGAGTTCGCCCGCGCGCTCGAGTTGTTCGAGGCCCAGACCGGCGCCGACAGCCTGGAGACATTCAAGGCACGCTCCACGCTGATCCGGGTCATGACCCGGACCTCGGAGTTCGAGGCCGCGCGGCGCGCGCTCGACCTGCTCGAGGCGCAATACGCCGCCGCGCCCGATCCCGAGCGCGCGTACCAGCTCGCGCTGGCCCGGAGCACCTACTTCACCAACGCCGGCGAGTTCACCCGCGCCGTGCCCGAGTACGAGACCGCGTTGCGCCTGCTCGCGCAGTTGCACGCCGACGACCTGCCGATGCACGACTCGCTGCGCTTGGACCTGGTGCAGGTCTATACCCAGGTCGGCCGCGCCGAGGACGGGCGCCAACTGGCCCAGACCATGCTCGAGGACCTGCAAGCACGTGATGCACCCAATGCACTGGCCATTGCCGTCACCCGCCAGGTCATGGCCGGCGCCGAGATCAAGCTCGGCCGCTACGAGGAGGCCGAACGCATGCTGCTCGACGCGCAGCAGACCGTGGTCGCGATGACCGGCGCCGGCAGCATGCGCAACATGATGCTGGTCAACAGCCTGCTGGAAATCGACCAGCACAGGCAGCGCTGGCCGCAGGCGCTGGCCCACGCCCGCACGCTCTACGAAGGGATTCGCGCCAAGCTCGGCGAGGACAGCATCTTTGCCGCCACCACGCTGGGCGTTTGGGGACAGGTCCTGTTTCTGGCCGGCCAGCCGGACGAGGCCGCTCCCAAGCTCGAAGCGGCCTACCGGCAGTTGGTCCAGCTGCAGTCCTCGGCCAATCCGCAGACCCAGCTGATCGGCTTCTGGTACGCGGCCACGACCGGCGCGCTCGGACACTGGGAACAGAACGAGGCCACCCTGGCGACCCTGGACGCGGCCCAGCTCAACGCTGCCGCCGCCAGTCCCGCGTGGCCGCTCCGGCTGGACGCCCTGCGCGGCGTGCTGCGCCACCAGCATCACCACGATGCCCAAGCGCGCCCGGCCCTTGAGGCCACGCTGGCGAGCCTGCGCCAGCAGCCGGACGTCGAGCCGGCGCTGGTCGCGCTGGTCGAGACCGCATTGCACGCGCGCTGAACCACACCCGGCCGGCGGGAACCTTGGCGGCGGGGTGATGCCAAAGCTCTGCGCCACGCCCCAGGACGCGCTGTCGGGATGCCTCCAACAGCGCGTCGATCCGCGCATCCTTGCAGACAGCATGGCCGCCGACGGCCGACCGGGTCACACCGTGCCGCGGTTCTTGCCCATCCACGGGGCGTACCAGGCACGGATCCTGGCCATGTCGGCGTCGAGGTCGTCGCCGGGCTCGATCAGCGGGCCGAAGCCGATGACCTTGTCGGGATAGTGGAAGTACAGGGTCTGGATCGGCACATTGGCGGCCTTGGCGATCTTCCAGAAGCCGGTCTTCCAGCGCTCCACGCGCTTGCGCGTGCCTTCGGGTGCCAAGCCATACCAGAACGGGGCGCCGCCGTGGATCGCCGCGGCGGCCTGTTCGACCACGCGCGAGGCGCGGCTGCGATCGACCGGGATCACGCCCAGGCCGCGCATCGCCCAGCCCAGCACAGGCACACGGAACAGCGAGTCCTTGCCGAGCACGCGGATATCCAGGCCCAGCGCGGCCTTGGCCGCGAAGCCCCAGACGCCGTCCCAGTTCGACGAGTGCGGGGCACCGATGAGCACCAGCCGCGGCAGGTTGGGCAGCTCGCCGACCATGCGCCAGCCGCCCAGGCGCAGGATGCTGCGCCCGATCCAGCGCGCGAGCCGGCTGGGTTTGACCCGCGGCGCGAGCGGCGGGACGGGGATCAGAAACGGGTACTTCGATGTGCTCATGCGTCCTCGGCGCGAAGGCCCGCTCCGGCGGGCGTCAATCCCAGTCACGCCCGGCGCGACCGCGCTTGATGGTACTGCGTTCGCGTTTCGCGCCCAGTCGTCGTTCCTTGGCACCGCGCGTGGGGCGGGTGGCGACGCGCGGCTTGGGCACCTCGTAACCCGCGGCGACAAAGGCGGCCAGCCGCGCGCGCGCGTCTTCACGGTTACGGTCCTGGGTGCGGAAGCGCTGGGCGCTGATGACCAGCACGCCGGCGTCCGTGACGCGGCGGTCGCGGCGCGCCAGCAAGCGGGCGCGCACGGCGTCGGGCAGCGACGGCGAGCCGGCGATGTCGAAGCGCAGTTCGACCGCGGTGGCGACCTTGTTGACGTTCTGCCCGCCTGGCCCGCTCGCGCGCACGAAGCGTTCGACGAGTTCGGACTCGGGAATGGCGGGCGGCGTGGACATCGTCAGCGATTGTAAGAGGGTGGGTGTCGACGCGTGCTCGCGGGACAACAGCCCGTCATGCCGGTGGACCGGGAAACAGCAGCAAGGCCTTGGCGAATGCATCGCCGGGCGGCGCGGCGATGTCCATACGCTGTCCGGTGTGCGGATGGGTGAAGCGCAGACGCTCGGCGTGCAGCAGCATGCGGTGGATGCCGAGTGTGCGGAAATGGCGGTTGTGGCGCCCGTCGCCGTGGCTGGTGTCGCCGATCAGATGATGCGAGAGATGCTTGAGGTGGCGGCGGATCTGCCGGAAGCGGCCGGTCATCGGCTCGGCGCGCAGCAGGGCGTAGCGCGAGGTCGCAAAGCCCGCCGACGGCAGCGCCAGTTCGGTGGTCGCCAGCCGCGTGAAGCGCGTGACCGCGGGCTTCTTCGACGGTTTGCCGGGGCCGCCATCGAGCGGGTGGTCGACCTCCAGCGCGGCGTCGGGCCAGCCGCGGCACACGGCCAGGTAGTGCTTGTCGACGCTGCGCGCCATCCATTGCGTGCCCAGCGCCGAGGCGGTCTCGCGATCGAAGGCCAGCAACAGGCAGCCACTGGTGGCGCGGTCGAGTCGATGGACCAGGAACAACGGCCGGCCAAACTGCAGACGCAGTCGGTCGGCGAGAAAATCGTGCTCGCCGCGCGCGAGCGCGCTGTCGTGGACCATCAGACCGGCGGGCTTGTCGACCACCGCCAGCCAGTCGTCCGCATACCGCACATCGATCGTCATTCCTCGCGCTCCGGGCGTCGTGGGGCATCCAGGCGCGCGGATGCGATCTGCTATTTTCGGCGATCGACTCGCTCCAAGGGAAACCGCATGCGTCGCCGCCTTCGTGTCTGCCTGTTCGCGCTGCTGCTGTGCGCGGGCATCGCACCGGCCATCGCGGCGCCGCAGCTCGACGCGCCGGTGCACAGCGCCGAAGGCATCACCGAGTACCGCTTCGACAACGGCCTGCGGCTGGTGCTGTTTCCAGATCCCGGCAAGCCGGTGACCACGGTCAACGTGACCTATCGCGTGGGCTCGCGCCACGAGGGCTACGGCGAGACGGGCATGGCGCACCTGCTCGAGCACCTGCTGTTCAAGGGCACGCCGACACATCCCGACATCCCCGGCGAGATGAAGCAGCGCGGCATCCGCTTCAACGGCACGACCTGGTTCGACCGCACCAACTACTTCGCCAGCTTCTCCAGCGATCCGGTCACGCTCGACTGGCTGCTGGGCATGGAGGCAGACCGCATGGTGGCCTCGCGCATTGCGCGCGCGGATCTCGACAGCGAGATGACCGTGGTCCGTAACGAACTGGAGGCCGGCGAGAACAACCCGGTCCGGGTGCTGGTGCAGCGGCTGATGTCGGCGGCCTACGACTGGCACAACTACGGGAATCCGACGATCGGCGCGCGCAGCGACATCGAGGGCATGCCGATCGAACGGCTGCAGGCGTTCTATCGCACCTGGTACCGGCCCGACAACGCGGTGGTGGTGATCGCCGGCGATTTCGATCCGGCGCACGCGCTCGAGCGGGTGGCCGCGCACTTCGGCGCGCTGCCGCGGCCCGCGACCGCACTGCCGCGCACCTACACGCGCGAGCCGGCGCAGGATGGCGAACGCCACGTCGTCGTGCGGCGCGTCGGTCGCACCCCGTACCTGGCCGCGGGCTATCACATTCCCGCCGGCCGCCATCCCGATGCCGGCGCACTGACGGTCCTGGCGCAGATACTCGGGCATGCGCCCAGCGGCCGGCTGCACCGCGCCCTGGTCGAACCGGGCCTGGCGACCTCGGTCTCGGCCACGGGCTACCGCCTGGACGAGCCGGGGTATCTGAGCGTGGTCGTCGAGGCGCCGGCGGGCAGCGACCTCGATGCACTGCAGGCGCGGCTGCTCGCGGTGCTCGAACAGGAGACGGCGTTCACCGACGACGAGGTCGACGAGGCGCGGACGCGTCTGCTGGCCGGCTTTGAACGCGCGTTGCGCGACCCCAACGCGGTCGGCATTGCGCTGTCGGACGCGATCGCGCAGGGCGACTGGCGGTTGTTGCTGCAGTCACGCGATCAGCTGGAGGCGGTGACCGCGGCCGACGTGCAGCGGGTCGCGCGCGCCTACCTGCGCCGCGACAACCGCACGACGGCGCACTTCGTGCCGACCGACGCTCCCGAGCGCATCGAGATGCCCGAGGCCCCGGACGCGGCGACGCTGTTGGCCGGTTTCGTCGGCCGGCCCGCGCTCGCGGTCGGAGAGGCCTTCGATCCGACGCCCGAGATCATCGACGCGCGCACGCGGACCTGGACGCTGTCCAACGGGGCCAGGCTGGCGGTGCTCGACAAGGCGACCCGTGGACAGGCGGTGCAGTTGCGCATGACCCTGCGCCTGGGCAGCGAACAGACGCTGGACAGGCGCATCGACGCGGCGATGCTGGCCGGCGCGATGCTGATGCGCGGCGCGGGCGATCTCGACCGCGCGGCGATCTCGCGCCGGCTCACCGCGCTGCGCTCGACACTGGGTGCGAGCGGGGGCGCGACCACGGTCAGCGTCGCGGCCTCGAGCGACCGCGCGCATATTGCGGGGCTGCTCGATCTGATCGCGACCGTGCTGAAGCAGCCGACATTCCCGCAGGACGAATTCGCGCAACTGCGCACCCAGCGGATCACCGGCATCCAGGGCAGCATGAGCGAACCGGGTGCGGTGGCGAACCAGGCGATGGCGCGGCATTTCGACATCTTTCCGCCCGGCCATCCCTTTCACGCACGTACTTTCGAGCAGCGCATTGCCGGACTCGAGGCGACGACGCGCGATGATGCGGTCGCGTTCCACCGCGCGTTCTACGGCATGGGGCCGGGCACGACGATCGCGATCGTCGGCGATGTCGATGCCGAGGCGGTGCGTGCGCAACTCGAAGCGCTGTTCGGCGACTGGCGCCCGACCACCCCGTTCGTGCGCATTCCCACGCCGTATGCGGCGCAGCCAGCCGCGCAACTGCGCGTGGTCACGCCCGACCGGCCGAACGCGGTGTTCCTGGCGCAGCAGGCGCTGCGCTTGGGCCAGGATCACCCCGACTATCCGGCGTTGTATCTGGGCAATCACTTGTTCGGCAGCGGTGGCATGAAGTCGCGGCTGGCCGACCGTATCCGCCAGCGCGACGGCTTGAGCTACGGGGTCAGTTCGAGCTTTGGCGCCAGTGCGTTCGACACGGTCGGCACGTTCTCTGCGCAGGCGATTGCCGCGCCGGAGAACATCGCCAAGGTCGCGCAGGCTTTCGACGAAGAACTGCGTCGGCTGCTCGCCGAGGGCATCGACGAGACCGAGCTTGCGCAGACCCGCGACGGCCTGCTGCTGTCGCGCCGCACGGCACGAGCCAGCGATGCGCAACTGGCCGGCACGCTCAACGACAATCTCTACCTGGAACGCGACATGGCCTACTCGGCCGCGTTCGAGGACGCGCTGCGCGCGCTCGACGCCGAGGCCGTACGCGCGGCAATGGCGCGGCATCTGGATCCCGACGCGACCACAACCGTCGTCGCCGGCGATCTGGACGCGCCTGCCGCGGGACCTTGAGCCCGCGCAGCGTCCCGGCTATTCGGTCGCCGGCGCCGGCGCCGAGGACGCCATCGACTCGAGCTCGGCGCACATCTGCTGTTGCTGCGCCGGCGTCGCCGTGTCGTACTGCGCGCGCACCTTGTCGTGCGCGGATGCGAACTCGCGGTCGAACATCGCCGCGTCGCCGCCCATCTTCACGAACTCCTGCTGCTGTCGCGCCCTGGCCTGCGCCAGTTGCTCCGCCGGGATGCTCGGGTCGCACAGTTCGACCGCCGCGTGCATCGCACCGCCAAGACCGGCGAGCTGAGTCAGCATCGTCGTCGCGGCATCGCCGGTCAGCGGCGCTTCGACCGGGGCACTGCCGTCTTCGAGCTGTGCGGCCGCGGCCTCCGAGGGCACCGTGTGGGTGTCTTCGACTGGCGCGGTCTGCGCGGGCGCGCCGTCGGCCTGTCGGTCGCCGCAGGCAGCGAGTGCGAGCGCGCCAGCGATGGCCAGGCCCAGGGGAAGTCGTACACGCAGTGTCCGCATCCGGGTGATCTCCATGATCGGGTAGAGCTCGAGCCTAGCAGAGCGGGTGTGGCAGGCTGACTGCACGGCTGCGATCGCACATCACGGGGTGTCCGGGGTCTGGCGGCGGCTGCGATAGCACTGCAGGTGCACCCAGGCGGCCTGCAGCATCGGTGCCGCGATCTCCGCCGCCTTCGCCCGCGCCAGCATGTCGCCGACGATCTGCGCCGCTTCGACGTCCTGGCCCGATTCGAGATCGCGCAGCATCGACGCAGTGGCCGCAGAGCCGGCGCGGGTCAGCAGCGACCGGGCCTGCTCGGCGGGTTGCCCCGGAATCGCCTGGCCCTGCGCGGCGGCGACCGCAAGGCACTCATCGTGCAGCGCGGCCATGAAGGCGGCGCCCTCGTCGCTGGCCACGATCCGGCCGATGCTGGCGCGCATCAGGCACGTTGCCGCCGCCATCGCGGTGAGGAAGCTGAACTTGTTCCACGCCGCCTGCAGGAAGTCGTCGCTGCGCACGGCCTCGAAGCCTTCGGCGCGCGCGCACGTGTCGGCAAACGCCTGGGTGCGCGCGCTGCCGTTGCGGGCCGGGTCGCGCTCGCCGAACGTCAGCGACGGTGGCGAGGGCAGATGCACGACCTCACCATCGGCGCCCTTCACCGCGCTGATGAAACACAAGCCGCCGAGCACCGCGTCCGCACCGAAGCGCGCATCGAGCGCGGCATAGTGCTGCAGCCCGTTGAGGATCGGCATCACCGTCGTGTCGGCCCCGACGGCCGGTGCGATCGCGTCGATCGCGGCATCGAGGTCGTAGGCCTTGCAGCTGAGGATGATCAGATCGAACGGCTGCGCCGCAGCGAGCGCAGCCAGCGCGTCGGCGGTGACGTGCGCGACCGCGAGATCGGCATCGCCGAGCGGGCTACGCAGGCGCAGGCCCTCGCGTGCGAGTTGCGCTGCGCGCGCAGGGCGCACCAGGAACGTGACGTCGACGCCGGCCTGGGCCAGCCGGCCGCCGAAATAGCCGCCGGTGCCGCCGGCACCAAGGACGAGAATGCGCATGGGGGACTCCTGGCAAGAACGGGTGTCGCGTCCAGCTTAGCGGTGCGCGCAGCGCTGCGACCGCCGAACCGTTGCCACCATCGCGCTCGCTCGATGGCGATCGGCGACGCGTACACGGGTCAGCGTCAGCTGCGCAAGCCCACCCCGCGCTTGAGCAGCGTCAGCGCGACCACCGTGAGCACGACCACAAAGCCCAGCATCAGTGTGTAGGCCACGGTCAGCGGAATGTCCGAGGTGCCCAGCAGGCCATAGCGGAACGCGTTGACCATGTAGAAGATCGGGTTGGCGTGGGTCGCGGCCTCGGCCCAACCGGGCAGCAGCTTGACCGAATAGAACACGCCGCCCAGGTACGTCAGCGGGGTCAGGATGAAGGTCGGCACGATCGCGACGTCGTCGAACTTCTTGGCGTAGACCGCGTTGATAAAGCCGGCCAGCGAGAAGATCGTGGCGCCCAGCAGCACCGTGCTCAGCGTCACCAGCGGATGCGGGATGCGCACCGTGGTGAACAGCATCGCGATGCCGAGCACGATCACGCCGACCGCCACCCCACGCGCGACCGCGCCCATGACGTAGCCGCCGAGCACGACCCAGCCGGGCATCGGGCTGACCAGCAGTTCCTCGACATGACGGCCGAACTTCGCGCCGAAGAAGCTCGAGGAGATGTTGCCGTAGCTGTTCTGGATGACGCTCATCATCACCAGGCCGGGCACGATGAAGTCCATGTAGGACACGCCGCCCATGTCGCCGATGCGCGCGCCGATCAGGCCGCCGAAGATCAGGAAGTACAACGTCATCGTGATCGCCGGCGGCACCAGGGTCTGGGCCCAGATCCGCAGGATGCGCACGATCTCGCGCCGGGCGATGGTGCCCAGGGCGGTCAGGTTGCGGGCAGTCGTGGTGGGTTCTGTGTGCATGCTCGGCGTCTGTGGAAAGAGGGGCGGGCGGGAGGCTCGCTGTGCGCGACCGGCGTCTACGACGCCTGATGCCCCGATCCGGAATCGCGTGCGGTCAGCCGCACGAACAGTTCTTCCAGGCGGTTGGACTTGGTCCGCATCGAGCGCACGCGCAGCCCGGCCGCATCGAGCGCGGCGAACACCCGGTTGAGATCCATCGCGCGCGGCATGTCGATGTCGAGCGTGTGCGCGTCGGGCGCCGTGATCGTCACGCCGTCGATCGCCGGCAATGCGTCGGGCAGCGCGCCGTCGATATCGAACATGAAGCCCTCGACGTCGAGCTGGGCGAGCAGGGCGCGGATCGGCCCCTGCTCGACGATGCGGCCGTGGTCGATGATCGCCAGGTTGCGGCACAGCGACTCGGCTTCCTCGAGGTAGTGCGTGGTCAGGATGATCGTCGTCCCTGCCGCGTTGATGTCGCGCAGGCTGCGCCACATGCCGCGGCGGATCTCGATGTCCACACCGGCCGTCGGTTCGTCGAGGATCAGCAGTCGGGGTCGGGTCATCATGGCGCGGGCGATCATCAGCCGCCGCTTCATGCCGCCCGACAGCGTGCGGCTCATGACGTGGGCCTTGTCCCACAACTGCGCGGCGCGCAGCTCGGCCTCGGCCCGCTCGGCGGCCTCGCGGCGCGAGACCCCGTAGAAGCCGGCGTAGTTGACCAGGATGTCGAAGGGCTTTTCGAACAGATTGAAGTTGATTTCCTGCGGCACCAGGCCGATCAGGCGCATGGCCTGGTCGCGGTGGCGGACGATGTCCACGCCGAACACCTCGACGCTGCCCGCACTCATGTTGACCAGCGAGGAGACGATGCCGATCAGCGTGCTCTTGCCCGCGCCGTTGGGGCCGAGCAGGGCATGGAAATCGCCGGGCGCGACGTCGAGCGAGATGCCCTTGAGCGCCTCCACGCCACCGGCGTAGGTCTTGCGCAGCTCACGGACGGACAGCGCCGGCGCATCGGCCGGCAGGGGGCGGCTTGGAGTCATGGGTGCGAGGGGTCCGATGCCGGCGGCCGGGGGGAGGCCTGGGCGGAAAACGCTAGTATAGGCGCCCGGTCGCAGCCGGCCCCGCGATGCAGCGTTGCGCGGACGCGCGTCCGTTCCGCTTACGATCCGGTTGACCCGTGGCCATCCAGCACTTCCCACTCAAGCTCACCGGCCGGCGCATGATCGCGCCGACCGTCGCCCATCTGTCGTTCATGCGCGACGACGGCCAGCCGCTGGATTTCGTGCCCGGCCAGTTCATCCAGGTGCACTTCGCCTACGCCGACGGCACGCCGACCAAGCGCTCGTACTCGCTGGCAACGATCCACGACCATGCGATGGGGCCGGGCGAGGCGGTGGAGATCGCGGTCAGCTACGTGCCCGGCGGCGCCGCGACGGCGCTGTTCGAAGGCCTGGCGCTCGGCGACCACGTCCAGGCCAGCGGTCCGTTCGGCCGGTTCTGCCTGCTGCCGCACGACAGCAACCGCCGCTACCTGTTGATCGGCACCGGCACCGGCGTGACCCCGTATCGGTCGATGCTGCCGCTGCTGGAACGGGCGATCGCCGAACGCGGCGTGGAGGTCGTGCTGTTGCTGGGCGCACGCACGCCGGCCGAGCTGCTGTACGGCGACGATTTTCGCGCCTTCGCGCAGGCGCACCCGCAGTTCCGCTTCGTGCCGTGTTTCTCGCGCGAGCTGCCGGCGCCCGGGGATGCGCACGCGCACGCCGACGTGCGCCATGGCTATGTGCAGCAGTTCGTCGGCGAGTTCGCGCCCGACGCCGACGACATCGCCTACCTGTGCGGCAACCCGGACATGGTCGACGCGGCATTCGAGGCACTGAAGGGCTTCGGCTTGCCGGTGCCGCGGATCCGGCGCGAGAAGTACGTCAGCAGCAAGTAGGGCGGACATCATCGTGTCTGCAACCAACGCCCGATCGTCGATGCCGCATGAGGCGGACATCGCGGCGCTGATGCCGCCGCCCGATGCGCCGGCATCGTCGCGCACCGGGCTGCGCCGCCTGCTGCCGACGCTGGGCGGGGCGATCGGCGGCGCCGTGGTCGGCGTGGGCGCGGCGATGATCGGCATTCCGCTGCTCGACGCATTGCCGCCCGGTGCACTGACCGCGCTGCTGCTGGGCTTCGTGCTGTCGATCTGGCCACACGTCGTGCTGCACGAGGCCGGACATGCCGTCGCCGGGCTGTCGCGCGGCATGCGCGCGATCGCGTTCGGCGTCGGGCCGTTCCGGTGCGAGCGGCGCGGCACGCGCTGGCGTTGGCGGCGGGGCGGACGTCTGCACGGCATCGGCGGGTTCGCGGCGCTCCTGCCCCAGGGCACGCGCGGGCTGTCGCGCCTCGACCAGGCCGTGTTCCTGCTCGGCGGTCCGATGGCCAATCTCCTCACCGCTGTGCTGTTGTTGGCCTGTGCGCGGTGGCTGCCGCTGCCGGTGCACCTGGCGGCCGCCTGCATCGGCAGCGCCATCGCCGCCGCGCTGCTGGGCCTGGGCAACCTGCTGCCGTTGCAGCTCTCGGGCTGGCGCCTGGATGGCCGGGTGCTGCTGGACCTGCTGCGCCGGACACCCGATGCCGCGCTGCACCTGCAGATCAGCCAGCTGATGGCCCTGAGCCTGGCCGGCGTGCGGCCGCGCGACTGGCCCGAGGCCGCCATTCCTGTGCTGTCGGCGTCGCTCGCCAGCGACGGCCTGGCGCTGAGCGGACGGATGCTGCGGCTATCACATGCGATCGACCGACGCGATGCCGGGGCCGCCCAGACCGATGCCGTCGCGTTGACGGCCGCATTCGCCTCTGCGCCCGCGGTGTCGCGAGGCCCCATCGCCGTCACCCTGGCCAGCCATGCCGCGCTGCTGGTCGGCGACCGGGCCTTGCTAGCGGCGTGGCGCCTACGCTGCGACGGCGGGCTGCTGGACCTTTCGCCCTACCGGGCCTGGCTGGATGCGGAGCTCGCGCGACTGGACGGCGATGCGGGCGCGCTGACGACGCACCTGGCAGATGCGCGCGCGCTGGCCGAGCGGATTCCGGACGCGGCAAGCCGGAAGGTTTTCGACGACCGGCTTGAGGCCCTCGCCCAGGCGCTTCGGTCCGAGGTGTAAAGCGCGCTTGACATCCGGCGCGGTGCGGCCGCATGCTCACTGTCAAGTAAACTTGACAACGCAGGCCGCCATGACCCGTTGCTTCCGCCACCAGTTCCTGCTGACCGTCGCCGCGATGCTGATGACCGCGGCGATCGCATTGCGCCTGCTGCTGCCCGCCGTCCCGGCCTGGGCCCCCGCGCTGATCCTGCTGTCGGCGATCGCGATCGGTGCAGTCGCCGTGCGGCACGGCGCGAGCGACTGCGTGAACGCGCCGCCCGCCCTGCAGCGCCGCTACACCCGCGACATGACGATCGGGATGGTCAGCTATATGGCGTTGCTGTTCGCCTCGTTGCTGCTGCTGCGCACCGTGGAGGCGCCGGCGCTGCGGGCGCTGATCGCGCTGCTGCCAGCCGCACCGATCGCGTTGTTGTTGCGCGCGATGGTGCGCTTCATCCGCGGCGTCGACGAGCTGCAGCAGCGCATCGAGCTCGAGGCGATCTGCATCGCCGCCGCGCTGGTGTCCTTCGGCTACATGACCGGCGGGTTCCTGCAGGCGGCCCAGGTCATCGACGTGCCAGCGAGCGCCGCGATGCTGTGGGTGTTCCCCCTGGTGTGCGGCCTGTACGGCATCGCGAAATCGGTCGTCGCGCGGCGGTACCGGTAAGGGGCCCGGCATGAAGAGCCGGGTGCGGGCACTGCGCGAGGCAAGGGGCTGGTCACAAGCACAGCTGGGCGAACGTCTGCAGGTGTCGAGGCAGACGATCAACGCGATCGAGACGGAAAAGTACGACCCCAGCCTGCCGCTGGCGTTCCGGATCGCACGCGAGTTCGCCGAGCCCATCGAATCCATTTTCCTGTTCGAGGACGTTCCATGAGGACATCAACGCTTTCCGCGCTGGCGCTGGCCGCGGGCATCGGGCTCGCCGGCTGCAGTGGGAGTGCGCCGGCACCGGCAACCGGCGAGGCCGCCCGGCCGACGCGGATGTTCGGGCAGATCCCGTTCCACGCCTGCACGCTGGACGCGGGCAACGCGGCGACCCGGATCGAAGCGCAGTGCGCGACCTACGAGGTCCCCGAGAATCCCGGCGCGCCCGACGGCCGGCGCATCGCGCTCAACATCGCCTGGCTGCCGGCCGATGCGAAGGACGGCGGCACCGCCGATCCGGTGTTCTTCCTCGCCGGCGGCCCGGGCCAGGCCGCGACCGAACTCGCCGCGCAGATCAACGCCGGCCTGCGCGAAGTGCGCCGCCAGCGCGACATCGTGCTGGTCGACCAGCGCGGTACCGGCAAGTCGAACCCGCTGACCTGCACCGATGCCGACGGCAAGGCGATGGAACTCGATGCGCTGGCCGCACCCGACGACGCCGCGCTCGACGCCTACGTCGGCCGATGCCTGGCCGGCCTCGACGGCCGCGCCGATCCGCGCTTCTACACGACGGCCAATGCGATCGTCGACCTGGACACCGTGCGCGCCGCGCTCGGTGCCGAACAGGTCAACCTCATCGGCGGCTCCTACGGGACCCGCGTCGCACAGCAGTACGCGATGGCCTATCCGCAGCACACGCGCAGCATCGTGCTCGACGGCGTGGCGCCGAACGATCTGGTCGTCGGCGGCGAGTTCGCGCATACCTTCGAGGATGCGCTGGCGCTGCAGTCCAAGCAATGCGCGCAGGACGCCGAGTGCCGCACGCGCTTTCCCACCGATCTGCAGGCGCAGCTGCGTGGGGTGCTGTCGACGCTGCGCACGACGCCGGCCCCGGTGACCTATCGCGACCCGACCACCGGCGCGCAGCGCGATGGCGTGGTCACGCCGGACACGGTGACCGGCCTTGCGTTCCTGTTCTCGTACGCGCCGCAGACCGCGTCGCTGCTGCCGTTGATCCTCGACGAAGCGGCGCAGGGCCGCTACGGCCCGCTGATGTCGCTGTCGCAACTGATGTACAGCAACGTCGACGGCCAGATGACGCGCGGCATGCAGTGGTCGGTGATCTGCGCCGAAGACGCAGGCCGTTACCGCGAGGACGGTCGCGTCGCCGACACGATCCTGGGCCCCAGTGTCGCGCGCATGTTCTTCGGCGCGTGCCGCACCTGGCCGACGGGTGCGCCGCCGGCGAACCACACCGCCGCGCTGCAATCCGATGTGCCGGCCCTGCTGATGTCGGGCGAACTCGATCCGGTGACGCCGCCCGCCTACGCCGAGCGCGTGCTGGCCGGCCTGCCGAACGGACGCCATCTGGTGTTCAAGGGCCAGGGCCACGGCACGTTCGCGCTCGGCTGCGCGCCCAAGCTGCTCGCGCAGTTCATCGAATCCACCGATGCGAAGGCGCTCGACGCCAAGTGCCTGGACGCGATGCGTCCGGTGCCGCCATTCACCAGTTTCAACGGGTGGTCGCCGTGACCGCGCCGCGCCTTGCGATGTCCCTCTTTCTTCCGGAGCTCCGCCGATGATCACCGCCCAGAAACTGCACAAGGCGTTCAAGACCAAGACCGGCACGGTCCAGGCGGTCGACGGCGTGGACTTCGTCGCCGAGGACGGCCGCATCACCGGCCTGCTCGGGCCCAACGGCGCCGGCAAGACCACGACGCTGCGCATGCTCTACACGCTGATGAAGCCCGACCGCGGCCAGGTGTTGGTGGACGGCCTCGATGCGAGCCGCGACCCGGCGGCGGTGCGACGCGTGCTTGGCGTGCTGCCCGACGCGCGCGGTGTGTACAAGCGGCTGACCGCACGCGAGAACATCCACTACTTCGGCCAGTTGCACGGCATGACGCCCGACCAGATCGCCGCGCGCACGCAGGCGCTGAGCGACCAGCTGGACATGGGCGAGATCCTCGACCGCCAGACCGACGGCTTCAGCCAGGGCCAGCGCACCAAGACCGCGATCGCGCGCGCGCTGGTGCACGACCCGCGCAACGTCATCCTCGACGAGCCGACCAACGGCCTGGATGTGATGACGACCCGCGCGATGCGCGAATTCCTGTTCAAACTGCGCGACGAGGGCCGCTGCGTGATCTTCTCCAGCCACATCATGCAAGAGGTCGCCGCGCTGTGCGACCGCATCGTCATCATCGCCAAGGGACGGGTGGTCGCCGCCGGTACCTCCGATGAGCTGCGCGCGCGCTACGGCACGCAGAACCTCGAGGACGCGTTCGTGCGTGCGATCGGCTCGGAAGAGGGGCTGCTGGCATGAGCGGAGCACTGCGATGGGTGTGGTGCGTGATGCGCAAGGAGCTGCTCGACATCGGGCGCGACCGGCGCACGCTGTTCATGGCGCTGCTGCTCGGTCCGCTGCTGTATCCGGTGTTGATGACCGGCATGAACGTGATGATGGAAAAGCGCGCCAAGACCGAACAGGACCGCATCCTGGAGGTCCCGGTGCTCGGCGCGGCGCATGCGCCGAACCTGGTCGCGCATCTGGCGACAATGGGCATCATCGCGGTCGATGCGCCGGATGATCTCGATGCGGCCATCGCCCGGCAGGACGTCGACGTTGCGATCGAGATCCCGGCCTCGTTCGCCGAGGATTGGCAGGCCGGGCGCCCGGCGACGGTCGAGGTCATCAGCGACAGCACCCAGCGCAATGCGCAGACGCCGGCCACGCGTGTACGCGTGGCGATCGCGAGCTACGGGCAGCAGGTCGGCGCGTTGCGCCTGCTCGCGCGCGGCATCGACCCGTCGGTGGTGCAGCCGATCGCGGTCGGCACGCGCGATATGGCCAGCGAAGAGGCCAAACGCGGCGTCCTGCTCGCGGCGCTGCTGCCGTATCTGTTGATCCTGTCGAGCTTCATCGGTGGCTCGTATCTGATCATCGACGCAACCGCCGGCGAACGCGAACGCCAGTCGATCGAGCCGCTGTTGGCCACGCCCGCCGCACGCAGTGCGATCGTCAGCGGCAAGATGCTGGCCGCCTGCGCGATCGGCCTGCTGTCGTTGCTGCTCACGTTGCTGGCCTTCAAGCTCAGCGCCCAGATCGGCACCGGCATGACCCGCATGCTCGATGTGCGACTGGCGGCGATCGGCAAGATGCTGTTGGTGCTGCTGCCGATGCTCTTCATCGGGACCTCGCTGCTGACCTTCCTCGCGGCCGCGGCCAAGAGCATGAAGGAAGCGCAGAGCCACATCGTCTGGCTGATGCTGCTGCCGATGGTCCCGACGTTCGTGCTGATCGTCAATCCGATCAAGACCGAGCTGTGGCAGTTCGCGGTGCCGTTCCTGGCGCAGAACCAGCTGCTGCTCAAGATCATCCGCGCCGAACCGATCGCACCGCAGATCTGGGCGGTGTACCTGCTCGCGAGCCTCGCGCTGGTGGCGGTGTTCTGGGGACTGGCGGTGTGGCGCTACCGCCAGGAACGGCTCGCGATCTCGGGCTGAGTTCGCGCCGGCATGGGTCGCGTGCGTCATGCGTGGCCCAAGCGCCGTCTCGCGCGGAGGCCCGACGTCCGCACGAGCCATGCGCCGGTGGGGCGCTCGCGTCAGTTGGCGGTCGGAGAGAACCCGATTGTGCGCCGCGTGGTGACCGGCGCCGGCACCGGCTCGAAGCGCCAGCGTCGCACGGCCGACAACGCCTCGCGATCGAAGGCGCGGGGCGGGTCGGCACGCACGATGCGCGCGCTGCTGACCGAACCGTCCACGGCCACGGTGAACTCGACCTGGACTTCGCCGCTGATGCCCGCACGCAGCGCGTCGGGGGGATAACGCGGGGCCGGCGTGCTCAACGGGCGCAGCTGGACCGGGGCCGGGGCCGGCGGCGTCTCGGCGGGCGGCGCTTCGGTGGCCGGGGTCGGCGCCGGCGCCGGACGTGCGGGTGTCGGGCGCGGCGTGTCCTGCGCTGGACGCGGGGTCGTCTGCGCGGGCGCCGGCGTCGGTGCGGACGCCGGTGCGCTGCGCGCGCCGGCGGTGTCGGCCGGTGGCGGTCCAGGTAGCTGCTGCGCCGCCGAGACCTGTTGCTCGCGCTGCTGCTCGGCACGCTCGCGCGCGATCTGCTGCTGGCGCTCGGCCTCCTGCGCGGCGCCGCGCTGCCGATGCACGGCCGCCTCTTCGGCGGTGGCGATGCTGGTACGCAACCGGCCGAGCGCCGGGTGGGTGGCGTCCGCACGTTCGATCAGGCCCAGCAGCCGGCGGGCCTCGGCGAAATCGCCGCGGTCACGGTTCTGCTCGGTCGCGATCACGGTGATCGGCAGCAGATCGATCAGAGCGCTGGTCGCCGCGGCGTCGCCCTGGGTCTTGTCGCGCAGCGCCAGGTAGTACTCCATCGCGTTCTCGCCGGGCGGGAAGTACAGCCGGCTGTCCTGGTAGGCCTGGCTGGCCGCCTTGCGCAGATCGTCGGCCGAGAGCGCAGCGAGTGCATCGTCGGCCGCGCGTTGCTGGCGAGCGGCCTGGTCGGCCGCCTGGCGGCTCACGTCCGCGGTCTCGGCCGGTGTCGCTTCGGGCTCGGGCGCATCGTCCCGGCCGCCGCAGGCGGCCAATCCCAGCGCCAC
Organism: Luteimonas sp. TWI662; assembly: GCF_039673825.1. NCBI lineage: Bacteria > Pseudomonadati > Pseudomonadota > Gammaproteobacteria > Lysobacterales > Lysobacteraceae > Luteimonas > Luteimonas sp. TWI662. The sequence continues at coordinate 82,113 of NZ_JBDJMI010000007.1, forward strand.
GCACAACGCCGCGGCCAGCCCGGTCCGCGACGACACTGCGGGCGTCGATCGATTCGAGACCATCATCGTTCCCCAGGGTGCCTGTTCTTCAAAGTGCGTAGCACGCGGCAGCGCAGACGATTTGTCAACCGCGCAGCCACGCGTGCGGGCTACGATTGTAGGCGCGTTGGCAGCGTGTTCACCGAACATACGCGTTTTCATTGGGCATGTCCGCTGCCGCACCCGCCTACTTGCCAATGCAGAAACTCGAGAAGATGTGCCCCAGCAGGTCATCGGGCAGCACCCGGCCGGTGATCTCGCCGACTGCGTCGTGGGCGACGCGCAGCGCTTCGGCCGTCAGTTCCAGGGTCTGCGCCTGCAGCGTCGCGCGCGCATCGTCCACCGCATCGGCGGCGACGCGCAGGGCATCGACGTGGCGTTGCCGGGCGGTGAATGCGCCTTCGCCGGCGGCGGGTCCGGCGCCCTGAATCGCCAGCGCGTCGCGCAGCGCATCCAGGCCCGCACCCGTGCGCGCAGAGACACGCAGCACGTCATCGTCCACGGCGGCGGCGTCTTCGAGCAGGTCGACCTTGTTGTGCACGACCAATCGCGCCGGCACATCGGCGATGTCGCCGGCCACCGCGCTCAGGCCTTTGTCCGGATCGCGTGCATCCAGCACGACGATCGCCAAGTCCGCGCGGCGCAACTCGGCGCGGGCGCGGCGGATACCCTCGCGCTCGATCGCATCCCCAGCCTCGCGCAGACCCGCGGTGTCGACCAGGGTCAGCTCGGCGCCGGCGATGCGCACCGTCTCGTGCAACAGATCGCGCGTGGTGCCGGCGATCTCGGTGACGATCGCACGCTCGCTGCCGGCCAGTGCATTGAGCAGCGAGCTTTTGCCGGCGTTGGGCGGGCCGACGATCACCGCATGCACGCCATCGCGCAACCGGCGTCCCTGCTCGGCTTCCGCAAGCAGGGTGCCCAGCGACACGGCCAGCGCATCGAGCCGTTGCGCCACGACATCGCCGCCGAGCGCATCGATCGGCTCGTCGGAGAAGTCGATCATCGCCTCGACGTGCACGCGCAGGTGCAACAGTTCGGCGGCCAGGGCATCGCAACGCGTCGAGAACGCCCCATCGAGCGCGCGGCGCGCAGCACGTGCGGCGCGCGCATCGCCGGCAGCGATCAGGTCGGCAACGGCCTCGGCCTGGGTGAGGTCGAGCCGGCCGTTGAGGAAGGCGCGTTCGCTGAACTCCCCCGGCCGCGCGAGCCGCGCACCGAGCGCGCGGCACCGTGCAAGCAGCTGCTGCAGCACGACCGGACTGCCGTGACCCTGCAACTCCACGACGTCCTCGCCCGTGTAGCTGGCCGGGCCGGCGAACGCGATGGCGATGCCGTCGTCGAGCGTCTCGCCATCCTGGTCACGCAAGCGGACGTGATGCGCGTGGCGCGACCGCAACTCCCGGCCGCACAACGCACGCGCGATCTCGACCGCACGCGGGCCCGACAACCGCACGATGCCCACGCCCCCTGCACCGGTCGGCGTGGCGATCGCAGCAATGGTGTCGGTCGGCTGCATCCACGCCTCCTCAAAACCGGGGTCAGAGTGGCTTTTCGAAGCGCCCGGGGCCACATGGACATCTGCGAAGACACTCCACTCTGACCCCGGTTCTGCTGTCTGCTCAGGCCTTGGCCGGGGCTTCGCTGTAGCGCTTGATCATCCACCACTGCTGCAACAGGCCCAGGCCGCCGTTGGTGACCCAGTACAGCACCAGGCCTGAGGGGAAGAAGATCATGATCACGCCGAAGATCAGCGGCATCAGCTGCATGATCTTCTGCTGCATGGGATCGACACCGACCATCGGCGACAACTTCTGCGTCGCCCACATGATCGCGATGTTGAGCACCGGCAGGATGAAGTAGGGATCGCGTGCGGTCAGGTCCTGGATCCACAGCATCCACGGGGCGTGACGCAGCTCCACCGACTCGAGCAGCACCCAGTACAGGGCGAAGAACACCGGCATCTGCAGCAGCACCGGCAGACAGCCGCCGATCGGATTGATCTTCTCCTTCTTGTACAGCTCCATCATCGCCATCTGGAACTTCTGCTTATCGTCCCCGTAGCGTTCCTTGAGCTGAGCGATACGCGGCTGGAACTTGCGCATCTTCGCCATCGACTTGTACTGCGCGACCGACAGCGGGTAGAGCGCCAACTTCACCAGCAGCACCAGGCCGATGATCGACCAGCCCCAGTTGCCGATCAGGCCGTGCAGCTTGGCCAGCACCCAGAACAGGCCTTCGCCGAGCATTGCGAACAGGGTGAAGCGGCTGTAGTCGACGACGCGGTCCAGGCCGCGCACGCCCTGTGCCTTGATCAGGTCGACCTGCTTGGGCCCGATCCACAGCCGGGCGCTGGTGGCGGCCTGCTGGCCAGCGGCGACCGAGATCGGCGGGCCGAGCTCGCGGATCAGGTAGCGCGGCGCGCCGGTGCTGCGATCGACCTGCATCGAGATCGTGCTCGCATCGTCGGCGCGCGGGATCCAGGCGCTGAAGAAGTGGTGCTGCGCCATCGCGATCCACACCTGCGTGTCTTTCGCGTTGAGCGGACCGTCGCTTTCGAAATCGCCGAGCTGGCGGCGGCTGTAGCCGATCTCGCTGCCGAACCAGGTCGCACCGACCAAGCTGTAGGACTCGGGGTTGGTCATGCCGCGCTTGACCGCAGGCGCGGTGCGCATCAGCTGGCGATACGCGAAGCCCTGCCACGGTGCGCTGCCGGCATTGACGATCTCGTCGCGCACTTCGATCGCGTAGTCGGCCCGTGAGAACACGAAGTTGCGGCGGATGGTGACGCCGTCGGCGCCCGTCCACACGAACGGCACCACCAAGGTGCCTTCGCCGTCGGCCAGCGTGTAGGTCGAGGCCTGGCCCTCGGGTACGAACGCACCCTCGTGACTGGGCGCGGCGTTGTTGCCGCTGACCCAACCGGCCTGGGCGACGTAGTAATGCAGCGGATCGGCGTCGAGCATCCGCACCGGCGGGCTGCCAGCGTCCCGGGTCTGCGGGTAGGCCAGCAGGTCGGCCTCGACCACGTTGCCGCCGTCGAGCACGACGCGCAGCACATCGGTCTGCACCACCACCCGGCGCGCAGCGGCGGCGGCACTGGTCGCCGGCGCGGTGCTCGCACCCGGGACGGTGGGCGCCGCGGTCGCGGCCGGTGCTTCGGGGACAGCGGCACCTGGTGCCTGCGGCGTCGGCACCGTCGGCGAGCCGGCGGTGGCGGCGCTGGTCTGGGCCGGCTGCGCGGCGGCCGCCTTTTCCTTGCCCCACTCCATCCAGAGCAGCACGGCAACCATCAGCCAGGCGAGGATCAGGAAAGTACGGATCTGGTTCATCAGGCGGGCAGGCTCATGCGCCGGGCGTCGCCGGCGTGGATGGAATCGGGGAAGCGGGCATTGTGCCGACCGGGGCGTCCAGCGGCAACGCGCGGGCACGTCGCAATGCGGAGACGAAGGCCGTGCGCAGCGCGGCGTTGTCGGCGCCGGCCGCAGGCGGGCGAGCGACGACGACATAACTGCCGGGCTTGAGCGCCGCCTGGAGGAGGCGGAATTGGTCGCGCAGCACGCGCTTGATGCGGTTGCGGCCGACTGCGCGCTTATCGACCTTGCGCGAGACCGCCAGTCCGAGACGGGCTGGGCCGGGCTCGGGCAACAGATGCACGGCCAGCAACGGCGACGCGGTCCGCGTCGCGCTGGCGAAGATGCGATCGAAATCGGCACGCGCGCGAACGCGCACGTGCCGCGGGTAGCGGGCACCTGCGTTCATCGGGATGGCGCGGCGGACGGAACGGCGCGCGGCAGGTTGCGGCGCACCGTTCCGGCAGGAAGCATCCTGGCGGCGATTAGGCCGAGAGGACCTTGCGGCCCTTGGCGCGGCGACGGGCCAGGATCTTGCGGCCGTCGGCGGTCGCCATGCGGGCACGGAAGCCGTGGTCGCGCTTGCGCTTGAGGTTGCTGGGTTGGTAAGTGCGCTTGGTAGCCATGGTGACGCCTTCTGGGGCAACGCGACGAAAAGGAACCGGAAATTCTAGCGGCGCCCCGCCTGGCCGGTCAAGTCGGCCCTCCGACACGGGACGGGCGCGCCGCCGCGTCGCAGGGCGAGTGCCGACGGCGACATGGTAGTCTGCCAGCCCTCTTTCCCGGTGCCGGAAGTCGCGCGGCTGCGCGACGGCCGCACCGTACTTTTTGGTCGATTGCGCGCCCTATGGATGTCTGGCCCCGCTGCCTCCAACGCCTCGAAGCCGAGTATCCGGCCGAGGAAGTCCACACCTGGCTCAAGCCGCTGCAGGCCCGGGCCGATGCGCAGGCCACAGTGCTCTACGCGCCGAATGCGTTCGTCCGCGACGAGGTGCAGGCGCGCTACATGCCTCGCATCCGCGAGCTGCTGGCGCATTTCGCCGGCCATGACGAGGTGAGCCTGCAGGTCGGGTCGCTGCCACGCGCTGCCGCCCCGCCGCCGCCACACGCCGCGCCCGCGGCATTCGGCGAGTCCCGCTCCAGTACGCCGGCGGCGCCGATCGAGGCGTTCGCCGGCAACATGGACAGCCATTACACCTTCGACAACTTCGTCGAAGGCCGCAGCAACCAGATGGGTCGGGCCGCGGCCTGGCAGGCCGCGCTCAAGCCCGGCGACCGCGCGCACAACCCGCTGCTGCTCTACGGCGGCACCGGCCTGGGCAAGACCCATCTGATGTTCGCCGCCGGCAACGAGATGCGCCGGCAGAACCCCCGCGCGCGCGTGCTGTACCTGCGCTCGGAGGAGTTCTACAGCGCGTTCTTCCGCTCGATCCAGGAGAAGACGTCGGACCAGTTCAAGCGCCAGTTCCGCCAGATCGACGCGCTGCTGATCGACGACATCCAGTTCTTTGCCGGCAAGGACCGCACCCAGGAAGAGTTCTTCCACACCTTCAACACGCTGTTCGACAGCAAGCAGCAGATCATCATGACCTGCGACCGCTATCCGCGTGAGGTCGACGGCCTGGAGCCGCGGCTCAAGTCGCGGCTGGCGTGGGGGCTGTCGGTGGCGATCGACCCGCCGGACTTCGAGACGCGCGCCGCGATCGTGCTGGCCAAGGCCGCCGAGCGCGGCACCCAGGTCCCTGACGACGTGGCGTTCCTGCTCGCCAAGAAGATGCATTCGAACGTGCGCGACCTGGAGGGCGCGCTCAACACGCTGGCCGCGCGCGCCAACTTCATGGGGCGTGCGATCACCGTCGAATTCGCGACCGAGACGCTGCGCGACCTGCTGCGTGCCCAGCAGCAGGCGATCAGCATCGCCAACATCCAGAAGGTCGTCGCCGACTACTACGGACTGCAGATCAAGGACCTGCTGTCCAAGCGCCGGACGCGCTCGCTGGCGCGGCCCCGACAGGTGGCGATGGCCCTGTCCAAGGAGCTGACCGAGCACAGCCTGCCGGAGATCGGCGAGGCCTTTGCCGGGCGCGACCACACGACGGTGCTGCATGCCTGCCGCCAGATCCGCACCCTGATCGAAAGTGACGGCAAGTTGCGCGAGGATTGGGACAAGCTGATCCGCAAGCTCAGCGAGTAAGCTGCGCAAATCCGGGGATTGCACAACACCGGGACGCGCAGTGGACAGCATGTGGATAATTTCGGACCTGCAAAGTTGCCCACAGCTTGATCCACTTCTCCACAGGCACTGTCCACCGGGTTTGAAGGCGTGAAATCTCGTTTGAAATCATTGGCTTAAATGAGATATCACCCGGTTTTCGCTGCATCCAGCTCCACCTTTTTTAGATTTATAACCATCTTAAGAAAGCACGGCTCAAGGGGATAACACCGACATGCGCTTCAGTCTGCAACGCGAAACCCTGCTCAAGCCGCTGGCCCAGGTCGTCAACGTCGTCGAGCGGCGTCAGACCCTGCCCGTGCTGGCGAACCTGCTGGTCCAGGTCCAGGATGGGCAGCTGTCGTTGACCGGTACCGACCTCGAAGTCGAGATGGTCTCGCGCCGCGCCGTCGACGACGCACAGGACGGTGAGACCACGATTCCCGCACGCAAGCTGTTCGACATCGTTCGTGCGTTGCCCGACGGCAGCAAGGTCGCGATCTCGCAGTCGGGCGACAAGATCACGGTGCAGGCCGGCCGCAGCCGCTTCACGCTGGCGAGCCTGCCGGCAGGCGACTTCCCGTCGGTGGACGAGGTCGAGGCGACCGAACGCATCGCGGTGCCGGAAGCCGCGCTCAAGGAGCTGATCGAACGGACCGCGTTCGCGATGGCGCAGCAGGACGTGCGCTATTACCTCAACGGCCTGCTGTTCGACCTGGGCGAAACCCGCCTGCGCTGCGTGGCGACCGATGGTCACCGGCTGGCGCTGTGCGAGACCGAACTCGAAGCGGCGGTGCAGACCAAGCGCCAGATCATCCTGCCGCGCAAGGGTGTCACCGAGCTGCAGCGCCTGCTCGAGGGCGGCGACAAGATTCTGGAGCTGGAGCTGGGCCGCAACCATCTGCGGGTCAAGCGCGACGATGTGACGTTCACCAGCAAGTTGATCGACGGTCGCTTCCCCGACTACGAAGCCGTGATTCCGATCGGTGCCGACCGCGAAGTCGCAGTGGACCGCGAGCTGCTGCGCGCGGCGCTGCAGCGCGTGGCGATCCTGTCCAACGAGAAGTACCGTGGTGTGCGCGTCGAGGTCTCGCCGGGGATGCTGCGGATCAATGCGCACAACCCCGAGCAGGAAGAGGCGCACGAAGAGGTCGAGGCCGATACGAAGGTCGACGAGCTCGCGGTCGGTTTCAACGTCAACTACCTGCTCGACGCGCTGACTGCGCTGCGTGGCGAACAGGTGATCCTGAAGCTGCGCGATGCCAACTCCTCGGCGCTGGTGCGCGAGGCCGCGGACGAGCGCAGCCGCCACGTGGTCATGCCGCTGCGTCTCTGACGACCGGACTATCATGCGCGGGCCCGCCCGACGCACTGTTTCACGTGGAACAAGCGCCCGGCCATGCCGGGCGTTTTCCGTTGTCGACTTCACAGGACTTGCGTGCAGCTCACTCGACTCGATCTTGGCCGCGTACGGAACCTGGATGCGGTCTCCCTCGCGCCGGGACCGCGCCTGAATCTGTTGCTGGGCGCCAATGGTGCCGGCAAGAGCAGCGTGCTCGAGGGCCTGCACCTGATGGCCTATGGCCGCAGCTTTCGCGGCCGGGTGCGCGATGGCCTGATCCAGCGGGGCGCCGAAGCGCTGGAGGTCTATGCGGAGTGGCGACCGGACCCCGCACGTCCCGAGCAGCGGCGGCGCGCGGGGCTGCGCCATAGCGGGCAGGCGTGGACGGGGCGGCTCGATGGTCAGTCCGTCGGCCAACTCGGCGAGTTGTGCGCCGCACTGATGGTGGTGACCTTCGAACCTGGCAGCCACGCACTGATGTCCGGCGGAAGCGAGATCCGACGCCGCTATCTCGATTGGGGATTGTTCCACGTGGAACAGGACTTTCTGACGCAGTGGCGGCGCTACGCGCGAGCGCTGCGCCAACGCAACGCGTTACTGAAGGCTGGCGTTGGTGGTTCGCAGCTGGACGCCTGGGATCACGAGCTCGCGGACTCGGGCCAGCCGCTCGATCTGCGCCGCGAGGCCTATCTGGCGCGGTTGCAGACGGCGCTGCAGCGGATCGCAGCGGTGCTGGCCCCTGCGCTGGGGGAGGCGACCCTGTCGTTCCAGCCAGGGTGGCGCAGGAACGACCTGTCGCTGGCGGACGCACTGCTGGTCACGCGCGATCGGGATCGTGCGCTTGGTCATACCTCCGTCGGGCCACATCGCGCGGACTGGCGGATCGCCTTCGAGGCGCGGCCCGAACAAGGATTGCTGTCGCGCGGCCAGGCCAAGCAGGCCGCGCTGTGCTGCCTGCTTGCACAGGCAGCGGACTGTGCCGACGCGGCTGGCGGGCGTTGGCCCGTCGTCGCGCTGGACGACCTGGCATCGGAGCTGGATCGCGATCACCAGCGCCAGGTACTCGAGTTCCTCCATGCTGCGGATGCGCAGGTGCTATTGACGGGCACTGAGCGGCCGCCGCACTGGCCAGCGGAGTTGCTCGCTGACGTGCGTGTGTTCCACGTGGAACACGGCAAGATCGAAGGCGCCTGCCAGGGCTGGTGACTTGCCTCGACGGTCGTACCGACGTCGAGGATGGTTCCACGTGGAACCGGCCCGGTGCGCAAGGTAGTGTTGGCGTGTTTCACGTGGAACCACGCGCCGCCCCCTCCAGGTCCCACTGCCCGCGTCTGGCACATGCGCTACCGATGGAGCGCGGAACCAACTTCTGCGCTTGCCGGCTTGGCGCCATGCATTCGGTTGGTAGGGATCTGCTTCGTTGCCGACAAAAGAGGCCGAGCCATCGAAGACGGGTCTCCCATTGCGCCTGCCGATGGCCAGGACGTGGGCCGCCACATCTTGGTGTTCTGCCGCCGATCCTCAGGCCATCCAATAGCGCGATGCTCGCTGGCTGGCGGATGCCGCCGCCATGGCCGCCGACTCTCGGGCGCTGGCGGCCATGGCGCATGCGCCTGGCGCGGCGCGGGCAATGCGCGTCAGCGATCGCTGGGGCAGGGGGTACCCCACGGACGCGCCGCAGCGCACATCGCATCCGTCGCCGTCGAGCGCCGGTGTCTGCAAAGCCGCTGGACGCGCTCAGAAGGGGCGGCGCGTCGCTTGCTTCAATTGTCGCGACAACATGGGCGCGCGGCGATGCGCCGTACGAGCGTACTCGCAAGCGGTAATCAGTCTTCGGCAGGGCTCGTGAGGGTCCTGCGACCCGCGTCGCAGGAGCGCCCGCCCAGTGGCAGCATCGTCCCGAATCTGTGCCGCCACAGCCGAAGGTTCCACGTGGAACCTCCCCGGGGAGGGCTGGGGGCGGGGTGGTATGATGGCCCTCTATGCCGGCCTGTTCGACCGCCGCATGTGCCTCGCGGCGCTTGCGCGTCGCGGACCGCGCGCCTGCCAGACAGCGAATCGAATGAGCGACGAGACCATCCACGGCGGCGCCCCCGCCAATACCGATTACGATTCCAGCCGGATCACCGTGCTGCGCGGCCTCGAGGCCGTCCGCAAGCGGCCGGGCATGTACATCGGCGACGTACACGATGGCACCGGCCTGCACCACATGGTGTTCGAGGTCGTGGACAACGCGATCGACGAAGCGCTCGCCGGCCATGCCGACGAGGTCGTCGTGACGATCCACGAGGACGGCTCGGTTTCGGTGTCCGACAACGGCCGCGGCATCCCGGTCGACATCCACAAGGAAGAGGGCGTGTCGGCCGCGCAGGTCATCATGACCCAGCTGCACGCCGGCGGTAAGTTCGACGACAACAGCTACAAGGTCTCCGGCGGCCTGCACGGCGTGGGCGTTTCGGTGGTCAATGCGCTGAGCGAGAAGCTCACGCTCGACATCTGGCGCGACGGCTACCACCACCATCAGGAATATGCGACCGGCGAGCCGGTGGCCCCGCTCGAGCGCCGCGAGGCCTCGACCAAGCGCGGCACCACGCTGCGCTTCTGGCCGGCCGTGGCGACGTTCAGTGACGTCACCTTCCACTACGACATCCTGGCCCGTCGCCTGCGCGAACTCTCGTTCCTCAACTCCGGCGTCAAGGTCACCCTGGTCGATCTGCGCGGGGAAGGGCGGCGCGATACCTACCAGTACGAAGGCGGCATCCGTTCGTTCGTCGAGCATCTGGCACAGCTCAAGACGCCGCTGCATCCCAACGTGATCTCCGTCACGGGCGAGCAGAGCGGCATCACCGTCGATGTCGCGCTGCAGTGGACCGACGCGTACCAGGAAACGATGTTCTGCTTCACCAACAACATCCCGCAGAAGGACGGCGGCACGCATCTGCAGGGCTTCCGCGCTGCGCTCACGCGCACGTTGACGCAGTACATCGAGCACAACGGCATCGCCAAGCAGGCCAAGGTCGCGCTGTCGGGCGACGACATGCGCGAGGGCATGATCGCGGTGCTGTCGGTGAAGGTGCCCGACCCGAGTTTCTCGTCGCAGACCAAGGAAAAGCTGGTCTCCTCCGAAGTCCGCCCGGTCGTCGAGAGTGCGTTCGGCCAGCGGCTGCAGGAGTTCCTCGAGGAAAACCCGAACGAAGCGCGCGCGATCGCCGGCAAGATCGTCGATGCCGCCCGTGCGCGTGAGGCCGCGCGCAAGGCGCGCGATCTGACCCGCCGCAAGGGGGCGCTGGACATCGCCGGCCTGCCGGGCAAGCTCGCCGATTGCCAGGAAAAGGACCCGGCGCTGTCGGAACTGTTCATCGTCGAGGGCGACTCGGCCGGCGGTTCGGCCAAGCAGGGCCGCAATCGCCGCAACCAGGCCGTGCTGCCGCTGCGCGGCAAGATCCTCAACGTCGAGCGCGCGCGGTTCGACCGGATGCTCGCGTCGGCCGAAGTCGGCACGCTGATCACCGCGCTCGGCACGGGCATCGGCAAGGACGAGTACAACCCCGACAAGCTGCGCTACCACCGCATCATCATCATGACCGACGCCGACGTCGACGGCTCGCATATCCGCACGCTGCTGCTGACGTTCTTCTACCGGCAGATGCCGGAGCTGATCGAGCGCGGTCATGTCTACATCGGCCTGCCGCCGCTGTACAAGATCAAGCAGGGCAAGAACGAGCTCTATCTCAAGGACGACGCGGCGCTCGACGCCTATCTGGCCGGCAATGCGGTCGAGGGTGCGCAGTTGATTCCCGCGGCCGGCGAACCGGCGATCGAAGGTGTTGCCCTGGAACGTCTGCTGCTCGATTTCGCAGCGGCCAAGGACGCGATCGCGCGCAACGCACACCGTTACGATCCGGCCGTGCTGGAACTGCTGCTCGACGCCGCGCCGCTGTCGGGCGATGCCGAGGCCGCGCAGGATGCACTGCGTGCGCTGGAAGGACGTCTCAACCAGTCCGGGCTGGGCCGTCCGCGCTACCGGTTCTCGGTGCAGCCGGCCAATGAATCGCGCGGCGCGGTGCTGACGATCGAACGCCAGCACATGGGCGTCGACCTGATCCAGATGGTGCCGCTGGCCGCGCTTGAAAGCGGCGACCTGCGTGCCGTCGGCGAGGTCGCGCGCCAGCTGCACGGCCTGATCCGAGAAGGCGCGCAGATCGTCCGCGGCAATCGCGCCCAGCCGGTCAAGACCTTCGCAGGCGCCCAGGCGTGGCTGCTCGAGGAAGCCAAGAAGGGGCGGCAGATCCAGCGCTTCAAGGGCCTGGGCGAAATGAATCCCGAGCAGCTGTGGGACACGACGGTCAACCCCGAGACGCGACGCCTGCTGCAGGTGCGGATCGAGGACGCGGTCGCCGCCGACGAGATCTTCAGCACGCTGATGGGCGATGTCGTCGAGCCGCGCCGCGCCTTCATCGACGACAACGCGCTCAAGGTCGCCAACCTCGACGTCTGAGGACGCGCTCCGCGCGGCCTGCACCGCGCAGGCCGTGCGCCCGGATTGACGGAACGTTAATCCGGGCCGCACTACAACGGATGCCCTGACCATCCGTATTCGAGCAAGGGGAAGCCCGACCATGAAAGCGCCCATCGCAGCCGTGACCGTTGCGTTGCTGCTCACCGCCTGCGCCACCACCACGTCGCCGACCGGGCGCACCCAGTACGTGGGCGGCGTCTCCCAGGCCCAGCTCAACCAGATGGGCGAGCAGGCGTTTGCCGAGACCAAGGCCAAGACCCGGCAGTCGAGCGACGCCCGGCAACAGGCCTACGTGCGCTGCATCGTGACCGACATCGTGCGCGAGCTGCCCGCCAACTGGCAGCAACTCAAGTGGGAGTCGGTGGTGTTCGTCGACGACAACCCCAACGCATTCGCGCTGCCCGGCGGCAAGGTCGGTGTCCATACCGGCATCCTGACCGTGGCCAAGAACCAGGACCAACTGGCGGCCGTCATCGCGCACGAGATCGGCCACGTCTACGCCAACCATCACGACGAGCGCATCACCCGCCAGCTCGGTGCCCAGGGCGCACTCGGCGTCGCCGGTGCGTTGCTCGGCTCGCGCTACGGCGAAGGCGCGCAGCAGACCACCAGCCAGCTCGGCGGCGCGGCGTTGCAGGCGACGTTCCTGCTGCCCGGTACCCGCACCCAGGAAACCGAGGCGGACGTGGTGGGGCAGGAGCTCATGGCCAAGGCCGGGTTCGACCCGCGCGCGGCCGTTGCGCTGTGGCAGAACATGATCACCGCCAGCGGCGGCAATCAGCCGCCGCAGTGGCTGTCGACCCACCCCAACCCGCAGAACCGCATCGCCGAACTGCAGGCGCGCGCGACGTCGCTGGTGCCTGTCTACGAGCAGGCCCGCGCGGCCGGTCGCCGCCCCAACTGCGGTTGATCGGGCTGCCCACGACGGTCGAGCGTCGGCCATAATCGCCGTCCAGACTCCTGCGCCCGCGCTCGCGGCGCATCCACCCCAATCGAGGTGATCCGATGTCCAAGTCCCGTTTCTCTCACAAGGCGCTGGTCGCCGCGATGACCACTGCGCTGCTGGCCTTCGCTGTGCCGGCGATGGCGCAGGACGAGGGCGGTAGCGACCGCAGCGAGCGCAGCAGCCGTGCGGACCGCAGTTCGCGCTCGGCCGATCGCAGCGAGCGCCGTGGCGGCCGCCAGGCGCAGCAGAAGGAAGAAGCGCGCTATCCCAACGCCACGCGCAAGGAGCCGGGCGTGCAGGCCAGCCAGCGTGTGGTCAAGGATCTCAACGCGTTGTCGGAGGCCTACAACGCGCAGGACGCGGCGAAGGGGCTGCCGCTGGCCGAGCAGATCATCGCCAACGAGCGCGCGAACGAGTACGACAAGTCGATGGCCGCGCTGCTTGCCGGCCAGTTCCTGCTCAACGACGACAACGCCCGTGCGATCACGTACCTGGAACAGGCGATCGCCGGTGGCGGCCTGGACAACAACAACCACTTCCAGGCGATGCTGATCGTCGCCCAGCTGCAGGCGCAGGAGCAGGACTATGCCGCCGCGCTGGCGTCGCTGGAGCGCTATCTCGCCGAGTCCGGATCGTCCGATCCCAAGGATCAGGCGCTCAAGGGCAATCTGCTCTATCGCCTCGAGCGTTACCCCGAGGCAATCGCCACGCTCAAGCCGCTGGTTGAAGGCGGCGGCGAGGTCGATCCGCAGTGGACGCAGGTGCTGATGGGCGCCTACGCCGAGTCGGGCAACACCGCCGAGGCCACGCGCCTGGCCGAACAGGTCGCGCAGGCGACGCCGGACGACAAGCGCTCGCAGATCAACCTCGCCGTGTCCTACCTGCAGACCGATCAGAACGACAAGGCGATCGAGGTGTTCGAGCGTCTGCGCAGCAGCGGCCAGCTGACCGAGGACACGGAGTACCGCAACCTCTACGCGCTGTATCTCAACAGCGACGGCAAGGAGCGAGAGGCGATCGCGGTGATCAACGAAGGCCTGCAGAAGAACATCCTGCCGTCCGACTACCGCACGCTGTCGGCGCTCGCCCAGGCGTACTACTTCTCCGACCAGATCGAGCCGGCGATCGAGACCTGGCGCAAGGCGGCACCGCTGGCCGAGAACGGCGAGACCTACCTCAACCTGGCGCGTGCACTGCACCAGGAAGGCCGCAGCGCCGAAGCCAAGGAGGCCGCGCGCCAGGCGATCGCCAAGGGGCTCAAGTCCAATGCCGACGCGGAGCGAATCATCTCCGCCCGTTAAGGAAAAGTTCTGCGCGTCACGGATGGTGCACGTTACTCGGATTGGTATAAGCTTCAGGATTCCTGCCGCCAGACAGGGCGGCAGGTTGACCTTTCCACCGGAGCGTTTCGCTCTGGCCTCACGTGAGTTCTCCGCATGACGCAACGCTCGACGACGACCAACGACGAAGACGAAGGCCTGAACTGGGCCCGCATCGCCGGATTCACGATGGTGGTCGCCTTCCACGCCGCCGCGGTCATGCTGCTGCTGGCGCCGGTGAATCCGCCGAACGCTGCCCCCGAAGAAGAGATGGCCACCCGCGTGGTCATCATCGAGCCGCCGCCGCCGCCGCCGCCCCCGCCGCCGCCGCCGCCCGAACCGCCGAAGCCGCAGCCCATCAAGGAGCTGTCGCCGCCGCGACCGACACCGGTGCCACCGCCGCCCGAAGCGCCGCCGGTCGTGTTCGATGATCCGTCGCCGATGGATGCCCCGGCCCCGCCGCCGGCCCCGCCCGCGCCGCCCGCGCAGGTCGCCGACATCGGTGCCAGCGTCGACATCTCGTCGAAGAACATGAACCCGCCGCGCTACCCGCCGGCCGCCGCCCGTGCCCAGATCGAGGGCACCGTCATCCTCGTCATCGACGTCGATGCGCAGGGCAACGTCACCAACGTCTCGGTCGAGAAGTCCAGCCGCAACCGCGATCTCGACCGCGCCGCGATCGAGGCCGCTCGCAAGTGGTCGTTCGCTCCGGCGATGAAGAATGGCCAGCCGGCCGCCGGTCGCGTCCGCGTCCCGGTCGACTTCAGCCTGAGTTGATCATGGCGGCCTAAGGGCCGCGCAGATTCGGCGCCCGTTCGCGGGTGCCTGTTAGTCCCCGCGTCACGTTCCACTTCTTCAAACCACTACATCTAGAAGGTAAGCGTTATGCTGCAGGAAACCACCACCGCCCCGACCGGAGCCGGCAACGCTGCAGCCCTGCAGCAGATGGGCTTCGCGGACATGATTCAGCACATGGACGCGGTCGGCTGGGTCGTCCTCATCGTGCTCGTCACGATGTCGGCCATGTCGATCTACTGGATCATCTACAACGCGATCAAGAATGCCCGCCTGCGCGGCAGCTCCGACCGCGTCATCAACACGTTCTGGGAAACCCCGAACGCCCAGGATGCGATCCGTCACATGGAAGAGCAGCCCAAGAGCGAGCCCTTCTCGAAGGTCGCCCTGGACGCCGCCCAGGCCGCTGCGCACCACCAGCGTCACGAAGGCTCGCGCCTGGTCGAGTCGCTGAACCGCTCGGAGTTCGTCGACCGCGCGCTGCGTCAGGCCGTCACCCGTGAATCGCTGAAGCTCGAGAACGGCCTGACCGTGCTCGCGACCGTCGGTGCGACCGCGCCGTTCGTCGGTCTGCTCGGTACGGTGTGGGGCATCTACCGCGCCCTGATCCGCATCGGTGCCAGCGGCCAGGCCGACATCGGCGCAGTGGCAGGTCCCGTGGGCGAGGCGCTGATCATGACCGCGATCGGTCTGGGCGTCGCGATCCCGGCGGTGCTGGGCTACAACTTCTTCGTCCGCCTCAACCGCGGCACGAACAACAAGCTCGACACGTTCGCGCACGACCTGCACGACTTCTTCGCCACCGGTTCGCGCGTCGGCGATGCCGTCCCGCCGGCCAAGGTCTAAGAACGTACGTCAGTAGCGACAACGGAGTCCCGATATGGCTTTCAGCTCAGGTGGTGGCGGTAACGACAAGGTCAACGCCACGATCAACATCGTCCCGCTTGTCGACGTCATGCTGGTGCTGCTGATCATCTTCATGGTCACGGCACCGATGATGGCGCACAAGGTCAAGGTCGAGTTGCCGCAGGCCAATCTGGACGAGCGTCCGGATACGGCGCCCCCGGCGCCGCCGATCACGGTCGCGATCACCGACAGCGGCGAGATCTACGTCAACGACGAGCCGGTGTCGATTGAGTTGCTCGAGAGCACGCTGTCGGTCGAGGCGCAGAAGACGCCTCAGCCGCCGGTCAACATCCGGGCCGACTCGACCGCCAAGTACCGGACGGTCAACCAGGTGGTCAACGTTGCGCAGGCCCAGGGCATGCGCAAGGTCGGCTTCGTGGCGACGACCGAAAGCAACTAAACCGGAGCATCATCCATGGCATTTTCATCCGGTGGCGAAGGCCCAATGGCCGACATCAACATCATTCCGCTCTGCGACGTGATGTTGGTGCTGCTGATCATCTTCATGGTGACGGCGCCGCAGTTGTCCTATCCGATCGACATCGACCTGCCGCAGCGGTCGACCCAGCAGCCTGACAATCCGGTGGAACCGCCGGAGCCGATCAAGCTGCGCATCGACGGCTCGGGCCAGATCTTCTGGAACGACAGCCCGACGCCGGTCTCGGCGCTGCGCAACATGATGGAATCGGAAGTCCAGCGCGATCCGACCAACCAGCCCACGCTGGAGATCGACACCAACGAGGACGCCGATTACGGCGTGCTGGCGAAGGTGCTGGCCGAGGCCAAGAACGCGCAGATGCAGAAGATCGGATTCGTCCGCAAGTAATCCGCAATACCGCCGACGCGCCTGCAGCACGCTCGGCGCTTACCCTGCTTCATTTGACGCCGCCTTCGGGCGGCGTTTTTTTTAGGTTCGACGCTGCCGCGTGGATGGTGTTGCTGCGCATGCGCGGCGCGAACACGATGAGAGGCGATGAGGGCGATCCGCGGACACCGTTCGTCTTCCCGTTGCCGATGACACGGTGCCAACCTGCGCGAAGCGTCCCATCGCAGCCCCGCCGAGCGCGCGAGGCGCCCCGACCACTCCCGCACGCGGCGAAGGTACTCGCGACGCCCTCGCCTGTGCCGCGCGCACGCGGGAGCACATCAAAGCGCAGCCACTCACGCCTTCCCCCAGCGCGGGGGAAGATTGGGATGGCGGCGCTTTGCCGGCGTCAACGCTCTGCGTTGACGATCGCGAGATAGCGACCGACCGTGGGGGCAAGGCCGTCGTAGAGCGCCTCCCCGATCAGGGCGTGGCCGATGGAGACCTCGTCGACGGTGCCGAGCGCGTCGAGCAGCGCGCCGAGATTGGCCTGGCTCAGATCGTGGCCGGCATTGACGCCCAAGCCGGCCGCGCGTGCGCGGCCGGCTGTGTCGACCAGGCCGGGCAGCGCGGCTTCGGGCGTGCCGGCGGCGAAGGCTTCGGCCCAGGGGCCGGTGTAGAGCTCGATGCGATCGGCGCCGGTGGACACTGCCGCCTCGATGTCGGCGCCGGCATCGGCGAACAGGCTGACGCGGCAGCCCAGTGCGTGCAGTTGGGCGACCAGAGGATGCAGCACGGCGCTGTCGCGGGCGAAGTCGAAGCCGTGGTCGGAGGTCAGCTGTGCATCGCCGTCGGGCACCAGCGTGACTTGCGCGGGACGGACCTGTGCGCAGAGCGCGAGCAGGCCGGGATAAGCGCCGCGCGCAGGCGCGAAGGGGTTGCCCTCGATGTTGAACTCGACGTCGCGCGCGGCCGTCAGTGCGCCCAGTGCGAGGACGTCATCGGTACGGATATGCCGGGCGTCGGGGCGCGGGTGCACGGTGATGCCGTGCGCGCCGGCATCCAGGCAGACCCGGGCGGCGTGCAGCACGTCGGGATCGCGCCCGCCGCGTGAGTTGCGCAGCACGGCGATCTTGTTGAGGTTGACGCTCAGTCGGGTCGTGCGCCGAGTGAGGACACTGCGCGCATCGCTCATGCGCCGGGCGGAGGCGGCAGCTCTGGCGTCGTGGCGGCGTCGGCCCGGCGGGCTTGCGCCTGCTCGCGCAGACGGCGCAGTTCCACCGGATCGACCATCATCGCTTCGCTGCGGCTGCGTTCGCCCACGCGCTGGGCCAGCAAGCCGAGCACGCCGACGACGACCAGCGCCAGCGACAACAGCAGGGCAACCACCGCCACCGGCACCGATGTGGTGGTGAACGCAACGACGATCGCGCCGAGCGCGAGCAGCAGCAACAACCACGACATGGGCAGGGCCTCCGCCTGACTTGGGTGCAGTCTAACCGCTCGAAGGCGCAGCGCCAGAGGCCGAGCGTGACCTGCCATCGGACCGTGGTCGGCCGGTGTTGCCGCCCATCGTCGCGCGTCTGCGCTCAGGCGAACTCGGGCGGGAGATGGGCGGCGACCCGGGTCCAGTCGTGGACGATCGCGGCGGCGACGCGGCCGCGTGGCGTCGGTACCGCGCCGATATGGACCCGCAGGTGGGCCAGCAGCCAGGCATCCGACCAGCCCGACCAGTTGCCGGCCACGCTGCGCAGGTTGGGCGCCAGCACCGGGTAGACCTCGCCCCACAGGGCGCGGTGCACTTCGTCGGCGCTGTAGCTGGTGTCGCGCACCACGCGGGCGATCGCGGCGATCGCGCCATCGTCGATCTCGGTGTCGAGAAACAGCGCCGACAGCGCTTGCCACAGCTGCAATCGCTTCGGCTCGACGGAGGGCTGGACGGGCGACGCCTTGTTGCTGGGGGGCATGGGAAGGTGTCCTCGTGCGCACGCGCGTCGGGCGGGCGCGTCTTGCGTGTCGACTACAGCAGCGGCGAGCACAGCCGTGCCAGCGCCTCGGGCAAGCGCGCGGTCAGCAGCGGGCGGTGCCTGCCGCGCTGCACGCGCGGGGCATGCGCGAACTCCCGTTCGATGATCTGCGCGAGCGCGGTGGCGACGCCCGGATCGTCGAACAACACCGACAGCTCGAAGTTCAGCCGGAAACTCCGGTGGTCGAAGTTCGCGCTGCCGATGATCGCCAGGCTGTCGTCGATCAGCAGCGATTTGCTGTGCAGCATCCGCGAGCGGTACTCGTAGATCTTGACCCCGGCGACCAGCAGTTGACCGAAGTAGGATCGCGCGGCGAGCGTCACCAACTGCGAGTCGCTGGTGCGCGGCACCAACAGGCGCACGTCGAGTCCGGCGAGCGCGGCCGAGGTCAGCGCCATCATCGCCGCCTCGCCCGGCACGAAGTAGGGCGTCGTCAGCCAGACGCGATGCCGTGCGGCATGGATCGCGCCGACATGGAGGCGGTGGATCGCCTCCCAGTTCGAATCCGGGCCGGAGGTCAGTACCTGAGTGCGGATCGGGCCGGGGTCGGCGGCTGGCGTCTGCGCCTCGACATCGGCGAGGAAGTCGCGTCGGCCGGTCGCGTAGGCCCAGTCCTCGGCGAACACCAGTTGCAGCGTGCGCACCGACTTGCCGATCAGCCGCATGTGCAGATCGCGGTAGGCGTCGGCGCGCAGGCGCTCGTCCTGCTCGTCGGTGACATTCATCCCGCCGGTGTAGGCGATCCGGCCATCGATCACGACCAGCTTGCGATGGGTGCGCAGGTTGGTCCACGGGCGCTTCCAGACCCGCCCAAAGCGCATCGGGTGAAACCAGGCGAGTTCGCCGCCGGCCTCGACCAGTGCAGCGAAGAAACTGCGCCGGGCGCGCGTGCCGACGAAATCGAGCAGCAGCCGGACCCGCACACCGGCGCGCGCGCGCTCGACCAATGCGTCGCGCAGCGCGCTGCCGGTCGTGTCGGGCTCGAAGATGTAGTACTCCAGGTGCACATGGTGGCGTGCCTGGGCGATGTCGGCGAGCAATGCGGTGTACTTCGCTGCGCCGTCGACCAGCAGATCCACCTCCGCCGACGAAGTCGCCGGCAATCCCGTCGTGTTCTGCGCCAGGCGGACGAGCTCGGCGGCGTCACCGTCTTCGCTGTCGATCTGGGCGCTGTGCATCCAAGCGCGGCTGCGGCTGCGACGCAGCCGGTTGCGATGGATCTTCTGCGGTCCGAACACGTGATAGATCAGAAAGCCCACGTAGGGCAGCAGCGCCAGGCCGAGCAGCCAGCTCATGGTCGCGACCGGCTCGCGCTTCTGCAGCACGATCCAGCCGCCCAGCAGAACCAGATAGAGCAGCCAGCCGGCGATCAGAAGCGCGAGCAGGTGCGGGGCGGTGACGAGCGAATCCCAGGCGCGCTGCACGGTCGGTTCCAGCCATGGCGGCGCCGGTCGCGCCGCGCACAGGATAAATGCGCACGCGGCCGCTGCGATGACGGCCTCGTCGCACCCGCTGAGACGCCCGCCCGGCATCGTGAGCCGATGAGCGCCGATCGCCTCCGCCCGCCTGTGCTTGCGGCCCGCAAGGGGCGCGGCAGCGCGTCCTGGGTCCCCGGACGCTTTGAGAAACGGGTCGCGGTGGCCGAGGACGATGGCTGGCAGGCGCTGCAGATGCTGCAGGACGAGGCCTCGGCGCCGGAGACCGTGGTCGTCGAGGAACACGCGCGCAGCGTGCTCACCCGCAACCGCTCGCCCGATGTCGGTTTCGACCGCTCGGTCAATCCCTACCGCGGCTGCGAGCATGGCTGCATCTACTGCTTCGCGCGGCCCTCGCACGTCTACCTCGACCTGTCGCCCGGCCTGGACTTCGAGACCCGGCTGTTCGCCAAGACCAACGCCGCCGAACGGCTGCGCGTCGAGCTCGCCAAGCCGGGCTACGTCTGCGCGCCGCTGGCGCTGGGCATCAACACCGACGCCTACCAGCCCATCGAGCGTCGCTACCGGGTCACCCGCGAGCTGATCGCGCTGCTGGCGCAGGCCCGGCACCCCTTCAGCCTGATCACCAAGAGCGCCGGCATCGTGCGCGACCTCGACCTGCTCGCGCCGCTGGCGGCCCAGGGGCTGGTGACCGTGCACTTTTCGGTGACCACGCTCGACCATCGCCTGTCGGCTCGCATGGAGCCGCGGGCGGCCGCGCCGCATGCCCGCCTGCGTGCGATGCGCGCGCTGGCGGCGGCGGGTATCCCGGTCGGTGTGATGGTCGCGCCGGTGGTGCCGGCGATCACCGATCACGAACTGGAGGCGATCCTGGGCGCCGCACGCGAGGCCGGTGCGGACTCGGCGGGCTATGTGCTGCTGCGCCTGCCGCACGAGCTCAAGACGCTGTGGCGCGAATGGCTGGACCTGCACTATCCCGATCGCGCCCAGCATGTGATGAGCCTGCTGCAGCAACTCCATGGCGGGCGCGACTACGACAGCCGCTTCGGCCACCGCATGCGCGGCCAGGGGCCGTTCGCCGACCTGCTCGACCAGCGCTTTGCGCGGGCGCGGCGCGCACTGGGTTTTGGCCGGCTGCCGCCGCTGCGGACCGATCTGTTCGTCGCGCCGCAACCACCGTCGCCGCAGGGCACGCTGTTCTAGGGCGCATTCACGGCGCGTGCACGATACGTCCACGCCTGGATTTTCTACACTGCACGGCTTCCCGCCGCCTGCGCCGCGCATGCCCGACGCTGTCTCCCTGCCCTCGCCCGGTGCCCCCACCGCGCAGATCGATGTGTTCGACCATCTCGCCATCGGTCTGGCGCAGCTCGCGCCCGATGGCACGTGGCGGCGTGTCAATGGGGCGTTGACTGCGCTGCTCGACCGTAGCCCGGACGCGCTGGTCGGCACTGCCGCGCATCGCGAGGGGTTGGCACCGGTTGCCGCGCAGCTCGACCAGGCACTGGCTGGGTTCGCCGGTGGCGGCGACGGCCTGCACGCAATCCCGGTCGCGATCGACCGGGGCGAGGACGGCACGCGGTCGCTGCAGCTGACGCTGACCGCGCTGCCGGGCGGTGACGCGCTGCTGCAGGTCCACGATATGACCGCGCTGCGTGCGATGGAACTGCTGCAGGACACGCTGGCGTTCGGCATCTCGCACGAGCTGCGCGCGCCGGTGCGCACGATCGAGCAGTTCTCCCGGCGCCTGGCCGCGCAGGGCGAGGACGCCGATGCCGTCGTGGTGCGCGACCATATGCAGCGAATCCGTGGCGCAGCGACGCAGGCCGGCGCCTTGATCGACGCATTGCTCGAGACCATGCGCGCCGCGCGTCCGCTGCGGCAGCCCGGGCCCGTCGACATCAGCCTGCTGGGCGACTGGATCTGCGCCGAGCTGCAAGATGCCGATCCCGGGCGCGCGGCGCAGATCCACGTCGCTTCCGGGCTGTGGGCCTGGGGCGACGAGCATGCCCTCAAGCAGATGCTCGGCAAGCTGCTGCACAACGCCTGGAAGTTCTCCGCCGATCGCGACACCGTGCGGATCGATCTCGATGGCGAGCGAGTCGGCGACCGCCTGCGGCTGCGCGTGCGCGATGCCGGCCGCGGCTTCGACATGCGCTATGCTGATCGACTGTTCGTGCCGTTCCGGCGCTTGCACGGCGCCGACGACGGTGCCGGCCATGGATTGGGGCTGGCGATTGCCCAGCGGGTCGCGCATGCGCATGGCGGCCGCATCCGGGTGGAATCGGCGGAGGACGTCGGGACCACTTTCCACATCGACCTGCCGGCACCGCCGGCCGAGGACGCATCGCCCCAATGAGCGAACACACGATCCTGTTGATCGAGGACAACCCCGACGACGCTGAGCTCACCCGCATCGCGTTCGCGGAAGCCCGGATCGATGGCCGGCTGGTGGTGGTCGGCGACGGCGCCGAGGCGCTCGATTACCTGTTCGCACGCGGCCGCCACGCCGGACGCGATGCGAGCCAGCTGCCGTCGATCGTGCTGCTCGACCTCAACCTGCCCAAGCTCGATGGCCGCGAAGTGCTGCAGGCGCTGCGCGCCAGTCCGGCGACGCGCGGCCTGCCGGTGGTGGTGCTGACGACCAGCACCGAGCCGTTCGACGTCGAAGCCAGCTACGCGATGGGCGTCAACAGCTACATCCGCAAGCCTGTGGATTTCGCCAAGTTCGTCGAAGTCGTCAAGCAGATCGGCCTTTACTGGCTGGTGCTCAACCACCCGCGCGGCTAGGGCATCGCGCGCCCGGCGGTGCAGCGGCAGGGATACGCACATGCGGCGGCTGCCGGCGCCCCTGGCGCCGTCCCGTGATGACCGCGGCGCCTCAGCCCTTGCCGTACAGCGCTTGGGCGCGCTGGAACAGGATCCAGCTGGTGGCGATGAACTTGTCGCCGCCCTGCGGCTTGTTGCCGCGATGGGTATGGGTGAACGCGGTCGGCGCGATCAACAGGTCGCCGGTGCGCGGCGCGATCCGGCGCTGCTGGAACAGGAATTCGGTCTCGCCGGCCTCGAAGCCGTCGTTGAGGTAGATCGTCCACAGCAGGTGGCGATGCAGGGTCTCGCAGCCGGCATCGCGCGGGAACAGCTCGCAGTGCCAGTACGGGTAGCCACCCTCGCCCGCTGCGTACCACTGCAGGTTGATCTGGCCGGGCCGCAGGCAGGTCTGCAGCAGGCCGCCGAGCCGGGCGTCGTCCATGTCGGCGAAGTCCTCGGCAACCAGTCGCCGAGGTGTGCCGGCCGCATCGGGCTGTTGCAGCATCAGCGGCGCGATCAGGGCCTGCGGGTACCGGCGCAGGTAGCGCAGCAGGCCGCCGTAGACGGCCACGTTGAGCTGACGGACCACGTCGGCCCAGTCGCTGCGATCGCCCAGCGACAGGTCGCGGCTGCGCTTGAGCTCGGGGTGCAGCCCGCCGCCGACCTGCCCGGGCTGCAGGTCGGGGCTGGCGCGCAGCCGCGCGACGATCGCCGCGCAGGCCTCCGGCGCCAGGGCGCCGGGCACGACTTCGATGAAGTCGGCCGCGGTCACGCGGCGTCGCCGTCGTGTCGCAGGTGGTAGCCCGTCGCGGCCTCGACCTCGTCGCGCGAGCCCAGGAACACCGGCACGCGCTGGTGCAACGAGTCGGGCTCGATGTCCAGGATGCGGGTACGCCCGTTGGTCGCCGCGCCGCCGGCCTGTTCGACCAGCATCGCCATCGGGTTGGCCTCGTACATCAGTCGCAGCTTGCCGGGCTTGGACGGATCCTTGCGGTCCCAGGGATAGATGAAGATCCCGCCGCGGGTCAGGATGCGATGCACATCGGCGACCATCGCCGCGACCCAGCGCATGTTGAAGTCCTTGCCGCGGGGGCCGTCGGTGCCCGCCAGCAGGTCGGCGACGTAGGCCTGCGTCGGTGCCTCCCAATGACGCTGGTTGGACATGTTGATCGCGAACTCGCGGGTCGTCTCGGGAATGCGCAGATCGGCGCGGGTCAGCACGAACGAGCCCTGCTCGCGGTCGAGCGTGAAGGCGTGCGTACCGTGCCCGATCGTGAGCACCAGCATCGTGCTCGGCCCGTACAGGCAATAGCCGGCGGCGACCTGGGTGCGGCCGGCCTGCAGGAAATGCGCGTCCTCGACCGCGGCCGTGCCTTCGGGACAGCGCAGGACCGAGAAGATCGTGCCGACGCTGGCATTGATGTCGATGTTGGAGCTGCCGTCGAGCGGGTCGAACACCAGCAGATAGTTGCCGCGCGGAAAGGCGTCGGGAATGGGTTCGCAGTGCGCCATTTCCTCCGACGCGCACGCGGCCAGATGGCCGCCCCAGGCGTTGGCCTCGAGCAGGATCTCGTTGCTGATCACATCGAGCTTCTTCTGCGCTTCGCCCTGGACGTTGATGCTGCCCGCCTCGCCGCCGGCCTCGCCGAGCACATCGCCCAGCGCGCCCTTGCCGACCGCGACCGAGATGCGCTTGCATGCGCGCGCGACCACCTCCAGCAGCAGCCGCAGGTCCGGGGTGACGTGCTCCAGGCGTTGCTCCTCGATCAGGTGACGGGTCAGGGAGATGGCGGGCATGGCGGCTCCACGGCGGACAGGGTGGCGGCATTGTCGCCCGGAAGCGCCGCGCTGTCCCGGCGGCATCGCGCGCGCGACGCCGGCCGGCTATCCTGCATGGGTTTGCCGCGCGCCCGACGCGCCGCATCTCCTCCCCCTCAACCGTCGCAGGCCGTGCCGTGTCCTCCTTCTTCGCTGCTGTCGAACTCGTCCCCGGTGATCCCATCCTCGGTCTGACCGAGGCCTACAACGCCGATCCGCGCACCACCAAGGTCAATCTCGGCGTGGGCATCTACTACGACGAGGCCGGCCGCATCCCGGTGCTGGACGCGGTGCGCGAGGTCGAGCAGCGACTGGCCGCCGAAGCCAAGCCGCGCGGCTACCTGCCGATCGACGGCATGCCCGACTACACCCGCGCGACCCGCGAGCTGTTGTTCGGCGCCGATTCGCCGCTGCTCGCCGACGGCCGCGTCGCGACCACCCAGACGATCGGCGGCAGCGGCGCGCTGCGCACCGGCGCCGACCTGCTGAAGAAGCTGCTGCCGCACGCGACGATCGCGATCAGCAACCCGAGCTGGGAGAACCATCGCGCGGTGTTCGGCGCGGTCGGGTTCGAGGTCCTCGACTACACCTACTTCGACCCCGCCCGCCACGGCATCGACTTCGACGGCATGCTCGCCGACCTGCGCAAGCTCGAGGCTGGCACCGTCGTGCTGCTGCACGCCTGCTGCCACAACCCGACCGGCGCCGACCTCACCGCCGACCAGTGGCGCCAGGTCATCGAGGTGCTGGGCGAGCGCGGGCTGTTCCCGTTCGTGGACATGGCCTACCAGGGCTTCGACCAGGGCATCGCGCAGGACGCGGCCGCCGTGCGCCTGCTCGCCGCGTCGGGCATCGCCGAGTTCGTCGTCGCCAGTTCGTACTCCAAGTCGTTCTCGCTCTACGGCGAGCGCGTCGGCGCGCTGACCGTGGTCTCGGCCAATGCCGAACAGAGCCGCGCGGTGCAGTCGCAGATCAAGCGCATCGTGCGTGCGAACTACTCGAGCCCGTCGACGCATGGCGCGGCGCTGGTTGCCGGCGTGCTCGGCAGCGACGAGCTGCGCGCGCGCTGGGAGACCGAGCTCGGCCAGATGCGCGAGCGCATCCACGCGCTGCGCGCCGGCCTGGTCGAGAAGCTCGCCGCGCACGGTGCACCGCAGTTCGCCTTCATCCAGGACCAGGCCGGCATGTTCTCGTATTCGGGCCTGAGCCGTGCGCAGGTCGACCGGCTGCGCGACGAGTTCGGCATCTACGCCGTCGGCACCGGGCGCATCTGTGTTGCGGCGCTGAGTCTGAAGACCCTCGACTACGTCGCCGAGGCGGTGGCGACAGTGGCGCGCTGAGCCACGCATGAGCGCCAGGCGGCGTTCGCGCTCCCGCAACGCAGCCGTCCGCACGCGCCCGGGCCCGCCACCGGGCCCGGCGCGACCGCCGTGGTGGCGGCGCGCGCTGCGCTCGCCCCTGGCCTGGGCTGCGGCCTGTACGGCGTTCGCGATCGTCGCCGGACGCCACGGGATGGCGTTCCCGCCGTACCTGGCGGTGTTGCTGGCCGGGGTGCTGTGCGGCGTGTCCTTCGTCGCCGCGACCTTCCGGGTCTCGCCGCCGCGTCTGGGCGTCCTGCTTCATGTCGCCGGCGCCGCGATCGGCGTTGCAGTGGTGGCGTGGGCGATCCACGGCGACCTGCCCGATCTGTCTCCGCTGCCCGAGCCGCTGCGCCATGCCGCGCTCTGGATGCAGCTCGGGATCGCGCCGATGTTCGGCTGGATCTGGCTGGCGCTGCTCGGACGGGTGAGCGGGTACTTCCAGCGCGACGCCCAGGCGCGCGCGGCGACGATGACGCGAACGCAGTGGCGCCGCGACGGCGCTGCCTGGACGCTGTGCTTTCCGGCCGTGCCCATGCGCACGCGCACCCTCGTCGCACTGATCGCATCGGTGACGGTGGTCGCCGGGGCGCTGGCGATCGCCGGCCTGATCGCGTTCTACGACATTGCCCTGCGCATCGGCGCCTACGGCGCGATCCTGCTTTTCGCGCTGGTCGTCGGCCTGCCCGGCTACTTGGTGCTGACGGCGTTGTTGCGCCGTGGCACCGAGACCGTGACGCTGCGCATCGATGCGCAGCGCCTGACCCTGGAGCGCCCAGGCCAGCCGCCGCGCGCCGTTGCCTTGCGCGATCTCACGCTGTTCCGCTGGCAGAGCGCATCGGACCACGCGCGGCTCGAGTTCACCGCGCCCGGTGTCGAGGCGGTGAGCCTTCTGGCCGGCGTGGCGCGTGTGCCGCGCGGCACCTGCGCCGAACTGCCGGCGCTTCCGCCGCAACTGGTGCAGTGGCTGACCGGGGCGGGCCTGCGCGAACGGCCGATCCGGGTCGCGGCGCGGCCGCGGACGTTCGCGCGCGACTGACGCATCGGATCGGCCGGCGACCGGATCGATCATCTGCACCGAAATGTGGCGCGGTCGCGTTGCCGGCATGGGGCCGGGTGTAGCGCCGTGCGCCTGCTCGCCGGCGGCTACTCCAACAAGGAGAGCGCGCGCAGCCTGTTCCTGGCCGAGGGCACGGTGAAGAACGACGTGTCGGCGATCCTCGACAAGCTCGGCACGCGTGACCGTACGCGCGCGGTGCTCAAGGCGATCACGCTGCGCGTCATCTGACCCCGCCCGCCGCCGCGGCGACGGGATTGATGCGGATCAAGGCGCTCGCCCTCGCACCGCGCTAGCCTGATCTTCCCTTGACTGCGCTGGAGCCTGGACGATGGACAAGACGATGAAGGCGGCGGTGGTCCGCGAATTCGGCAAGCCGTTGGTCATCGAGGAGGTCGCGGTGCCGCGGCCGGCGGCCGGCGACATCCTGGTCAAGATCGAGGCCTGCGGCGTCTGCCATACCGACCTGCATGCGGTCGATGGCGACTGGCCAGTCAAGCCCAACCCGCCGTTCATTCCCGGCCACGAAGGCGTGGGCCACGTGGTCGCGGTTGGCCAGGGCGTGACCCACATCAAGGAAGGTGACCGGGTCGGCATTCCGTGGCTGTACTCGGCCTGTGGCTATTGCGAACACTGCCTGGGCGGCTGGGAGACGCTGTGCGAGGCGCAGCAGAACAGCGGCTACTCGGTCAACGGCGGTTTCGCCGAGTACGCGCTGGCCAATGCCGGCTACGTCGGCCACCTGCCGAAGAACGTCGGCTTCGTCGAGATCGCGCCGGTGCTGTGCGCCGGCGTCACCGTCTACAAAGGCCTGAAGGTCACCGACACCAAGCCCGGCGACTGGGTCGTGATCTCGGGCATCGGCGGCCTGGGCCACATGGCGGTGCAGTACGCCCGCGCCATGGGCCTGAACGTGGCCGCCGTCGATGTCGACGACGCCAAGCTCGACCTCGCCACGCGGCTAGGCGCGACGGTCACGGTGAATGCGAAGACCACCGATCCGGTCGCCTACCTGAAGAAGGAGATCGGCGGCGCGCACGGCGCGCTGGTCACCGCGGTCTCGCCCAAGGCCTTCGAGCAGGCGATCGGCATGGTCCGCCGCGGCGGCACGGTCTCGCTCAACGGCCTGCCGCCGGGCGAGTTCCCGCTCGACATCTTCGGCATGGTGCTCAACGGCGTGACCGTGCGCGGCTCGATCGTCGGCACCCGCCTGGACCTGCAGGAGTCTCTGGACTTCGCTGCGCAGGGCAAGGTCGCCGCGACGGTCTCGACCGATCGCCTGGAGAACATCAACGACGTGTTCTCGCGCATGCACGCGGGCAAGATCGAAGGGCGCGTGGTGCTCGATTTCGCGGCCTGATCTGCAGCGTGCCGCCGGCCCGAATGAGGCCGGCGGCACAGGCGCGTCGCAGGGCGTCTGCTACGGTGCACGGCCCTCGTTGCGCCCGCCTGCCGATGCCTCTGCCGTTCGTCGCGTTCCGCTCCGCCCCGTTTCTCGCGTCCCTGTCGCTGGCGATCGCCGCCTGCTGCGCCGCCGTCCCGGCCGGCGCGTTCGATGCGCCGCGCACCCTCGAACGGGTGCGGGTCGACGCCACCCGGCTGCGTGGAGTGTCGGACTTCGACACGCCGGCGTCGGTCGATGCGTTGCGGCTCGACGATGCCGACAGCAACCGCGGCGGCACCGTTGCCTCCGAGCCGCTGGCCGGCGTGCCGGGGCTGCTCGCGCGCGACCGCCAGAACCACGCGCAGGACACCCAGCTGTCGATCCGCGGCTTCGGCGCGCGTTCGACCTTCGGCGTGCGCGGCGTGCGGCTCTATGCCGACGGCATTCCGGCCTCGATGCCCGACGGGCAGGGTCAGCTCTCGCATTTCAGCCTGGTCGGCGGTGATCGGATCGAGATCATGCGCGGGCCGTTCTCGTCGCTGTACGGCAATTCCTCGGGTGGTGTGGTGCAGATCTGGAGCGCCGACGGCGCGCCGGGCGACGACTGGCGATTCAAGGCCAGCCACGGGCGCGATGCCACCACGAGCCTGGCCGCGCAGCTGCGCGGCGGCAGCGAGACGGTGGGTTACAACTTCGCGCTGTCGCGCTTCGACACCGATGGCTGGCGCGATCACAGTGCCGCGCGCCGCGATTCGGCGAACGCGAAGCTGCGCTTCGATCTGGGCGATCGGCGGCGCCTGGATCTGGTCGCCAACTGGGTCGATATCGACGCCCAGGACCCGCTGGGCCTGAGCGCCGACCAGGTCCGCGCGAACCCGCGCCAGGTCGCGCCGGTGGCGCGGCAGTTCGATACCCGCAAGACGGTGCGCCAGCAGCAGGCCGGCGTCGTCTACGAACACGGTGTGGGCGAGGCGCATACCCTGCGCGCGATGGCCTATGGCGGTGAGCGCGCGGTGGTGCAGGTGCTGCCGATCCCCGCGGCGGCACAGGCCAACCCGCTGAACTCAGGGGGCGTGATCGACCTGGACAACGCCTACGGAGGGCTCGACCTGCGCTGGAGCTGGGAAGGCGCACTCGCCGGCCGGCCGCTGGAACTGACCGTCGGCGCGAACGCCGACCGCCAGCGCCAGCATCGCCAGGGCTTCGAGAACTTCGCCGGCGACGCGCTCGGCGTGCGCGGCGCCCGGCGCCGCGACGAGCGCAACACGGTCGAGAACCGCGACCAGTTCGCACAGGCGTACTGGGCGTTCGCACCGCGCTGGTCGCTGCTGGCCGGCGTGCGCCACAGCGAGGTCGAATTCGTCTCGCGCGATGCCTACGTCACCGCGACCAATCCCGACGACAGCGGTCGCATCGCCTACCGCCAGACGTCGCCGGTCGCCGGGCTGATATTCGCACCGCGCGACGACCTGCGCGCCTACCTGTCGGCCGGCCGTGGCTTCGAGACGCCGACCTTCAACGAGCTGGGCTATCGCAGCGATGGCGGCGCCGGGCTGGCCTTCGACCTTGCGCCGGCGATCAGCGACAACCTCGAGCTCGGTGCCAAGTGGCGCGCGCCCGCCGGCGCCACCTGGAACGCCGCGCTGTTCCGCGCCGACACCGATGACGAGCTCGCGGTCGCGCGCAATGTGGGCGGCCGCAGCAGTTTCCAGAACGTGGGACGCGCGCGTCGCCAGGGCGCCGAACTGTCGCTGCGCCAGCCGCTGGGCGAGGCCTTCGAACTCCGTGTCGCGGCGACCTGGCTCGATGCGACCTTCCGCGACGCCTACCGCGTCTGCACCGGTGCGGGCTGCACCGTGCCGACGACGCCGGTCGCGGCCGGCGCGCGCATCCCCGGCGTGCCGGCGCGCCAGCTGTTCGCGCGGCTGGACTGGACCGGTGGCCCCTGGAGCGCGGCGATCGAAGGCGTCGGCGTGGGCGATGTCGTGGTCGACGATCTGGCCACCGGGCGCGCTGGGGGCTACGCGCTGCTGCATCTGGAAGGCGCGCGCCGCTGGCGTTTCGAGGCCGGCGAGCTGCGCACGTTCCTGCGCGTGGACAACCTGCTCGATCAGGCCTACATCGGCGCGGTGATCGTCAACGAAGGCAACGGCCGGTTCTACGAACCCGGCCCCGGCCGCGGCGTGCTGCTCGGCGCGCAGTGGACCTGGCACCGCTGAACGAAACATCAGCGCATCGTGCGCAGCCGACGCCTCACACGTCGCCGCCGCTGGCCCAGCCTTCGCCCGTGCCGCGATGGAACACCCGGTCACTGTCGTGCACCGTGCCGGCATCGATCGCGTCCAGCGACGCCAGCCGCGCATAGATCGGCGCGAAGTCCGGGCGCGTGGCCTCCATCAACTGCTCGAAGCTGTCGATGACGAAGTAGGTCTTCTGGAAGGTGTCGATGCGGTAGCGCGTGCGCATGATCCGCTCGAGATCGAAACCGATGCGGTTGGGCGCGTCGGACTCGAGCGAATGGATCGATTCGCCCTTCGACGACACGATGCCGGCACCGAAGATGCGCAGGCCCTGCGCCTGTCGGATCAGCCCGAATTCCACGGTGTACCAGTACAGTCGCGTGAGGTGCTGCAGCGCGTCGGGGCCGATGCCGTGCGCCTTCACCCCGCCGCGGCCGTAGGCCTGCATGTAGTCGGCGAACACCGGGTTCATCAGCAGTGGCACGTGGCCGAACAGATCGTGGAACAGGTCCGGTTCCTCGATGTAGTCGATCTGGTCCGGACGGCGGATCCACCACGTCACCGGGAAGCGGCGATTGGCGAGGTGGTCGAAGAAATCGAGCTCCGGCAGCAAGCCCTCGACGCCCATCAGCGTCCAGCCGGTTGCGGCCTCGAGCACGGCGTTGAGCTCGGAGAATTTCGGAATCGCGTCGGGTGTCATGCCCATTGCGTCCTGCGCCTCCAGAAACTCGTCGCAGGCGCGCCCGACCAGCAGCGCGCGCTGGCGCGCATAGAGTGCGGCCCAGGTGGCGTGGTCGTCGGCGCTGTAGTCGTCCCACGGCTGTTCGACGATGCCGGTGGCGTAGACCGGGACCTTGCCCTTATCGGTCTGCAGGTTCTCGACCCGGCGCGGGGCGCTCGAAGGCTGGGCGGACATCGCACGCTCCTAGGAAGAACACGAGGCTTTCGACGATAACGCCCCAGGCCCGCAACGGGGTTGCGTTCGTTGCGCGCAAGGCTGGTTCGCGCGCAAGATCCGTGCGTCTGAATACGAAATGGAGCAATTCATGGCTGCCGCGACGCTGGACCGCACCGATCTGCTGCTGCTCGCCGAGCTGCAGCGCAACGGCCGACAGAGCAATGCCGACCTCGCCGAGCGTGTGCACCTGTCGGCATCGGCGTGTCTGCGCCGGGTCCAGCGGCTCGAACGCGACGGGGTCATCGCCGGCTACCGCGCCGAGGTCAATGCCGAGCGCCTGGGGCTTGGGCTGCAGGCGTTCGTTCGCGTGCAGCTCAAGCACCACGACAGCGCTGCGGTCGCCGGCTTCGCGCAGCTGGTCGACGACTGGGACGAGGTCGTGGCCTGCCATGCGCTGACCGGCGACATGGACTATCTACTGCAGGTCGCGGTGCGCGACCTCGAGCACTTCTCGCGCTTCCTGCTCGATCGGCTGCTCAACCAGCCGGCGGTCGACGACGTCAATTCCAGCTTCGTACTGCGCACCGTCAAGGCCTGGCGCGGGCTGCCGCTGCCGGTCTGAGTGCCGCACCGGTGTTGTGCAGACTGCGGTTAATAGCACCAAGATGGTGCATGGTCTTCCGTCTCGTACCACACAGAATCGACGCAAGTCATTGATCTGAAGGACGGCCTGCAGTTGGCACGCAGGTTGCTTGATTAGGGGCACACCCAACATCAAGGCGGTCGTTCCCGATGTCCATCGACAACGTCGAAAAGCTGATCAAGGACCACAAGATCGAGTTCATCGATCTGCGCTTCACCGACATGCGCGGCGTGCAGCACCACGTTACGTTCCCGCAGTCGATCGTCGAGCCCGGCCTGTTCGAGGACGGCAAGATGTTCGACGGCTCGTCGATCAGCGGCTGGCGCGGCATCCAGAACTCCGACATGGTGCTGATGCCCGACGCCTCGACCGCGTTCGTCGACCCGTTCACCGCCGACCCGACGCTGGTGATCACCTGCGACATCCTCGACCCGACGACGATGCAGTCCTACGAGCGCGACCCGCGCGGCATCGCCAAGAAGGCCGAGGCCTTCCTCAAGTCCAGCGGCATCGCCGACCAGGCCTTCTTCGGCCCCGAGCCGGAGTTCTTCATCTTCGATTCGGTGCGCTACGGCAACGAGATGGGCCACACCTTCTTCCACATCGATTCGGAAGAGGCGCACTGGAATTCGGCCAAGGAGTATGAGGGCGGCAACAGTGGCTACCGGCCCGGCATCAAGGGCGGCTACTTCCCGGTCGCGCCGCTCGACTCGCTGCACGACATCCGTGCCGAGATGTGCAAGACGCTGGCCCAGGTCGGCATCGAGGTCGAGGTCCATCACCACGAGGTCGCCAATGCCGGCCAGTGCGAGATCGGCACCCGCTTCAATTCGCTGGTCGCCAAGTCTGACGAACTGCAGACGCTCAAGTACATCGTCAAGAACGTCGCCTTCCGCAATGGCAAGACCGCGACCTTCATGCCCAAGCCGATCGTCGGCGATAACGGCAGCGGCATGCACGTGCACCAGTCGCTGGCCAAGGGCGGCACCAATCTGTTCACCGGCGACGGCTATGGCGGCCTGAGCCAGACCGCGTTGTGGTACATCGGCGGCGTGTTCAAGCACGCGCGTGCGATCAACGCGTTCGCCAATGCCTCGACCAACTCCTACAAGCGCCTGGTGCCGGGCTTCGAGGCGCCGGTGATGCTGGCCTACTCGGCCTCCAACCGCTCGGCCTCGTGCCGCATCCCGTACGTCGCCAACCCGAAGGCGCGCCGCATCGAGATGCGTTTCCCCGATCCGATGCAGTCGGGCTACCTGACGTTCGCCGCGCTGATGATGGCGGGCCTGGATGGCATCAAGAACCAGATCGACCCGGGCGGCCCCAGCGACAAGGACCTCTACGATCTGCCGCCGGAGGAAGAGAAGAACTTCCCGACCGTGTGCCATTCGCTCGACCAGGCGCTCGAAGCGCTCGACGCCGACCGCGAGTTCCTCAAGGCCGGTGGCGTGTTCACCGACGACTTCATCGATGCCTACATCGCGTTGAAGATGAAGGAAGTCACCGCGTTCCGCAGCGCGACCCATCCGCTGGAGTACCAGTTGTACTACGCGATCTGATGCACCCGAAGGGCCTGCCGCATGGCAGGCCCTTCTTCGTTTCACCGCGCAGGCGGCGCCATTGCAGTCGATGCGGGATCGAAAGCGGCCAACAGACGCCATAGAGCGCCGGTCGCGGCGGACGACAGCCAGGGGGCAGGTCGCCACGCCGAAGCACCATCTGCTCGGCATCGCCGATGCAAGCAGCAATGACCGGGGAGGGCTTTCCTTTCAGATGAGGAGCCTGTCATGTCGTCATGCAAGCACGTACGCAAGGCCCTGCTGTGCGCAGGATTGCTGTCGGGGGGCGCCGCGCACGCGGAGGTGTCCGGCACGATCACGTTGACCAGCGATTATCTGTTTCGCGGCATCACCCAGACCGACGAGAAACCTGCCCTGCAGGGGGGCGTGGAGTGGGCGCACGAGAGCGGCGTCTATGCCGGCACCTGGGGCAGCAGCATCAGTTGGCTCGCCGACAGCGATCCAGAGGTGTCGAGCCAACTCGAACTCGACGGCTACCTCGGTATCCGCGGCGACTTCGGTGACTCGGGCGTCGGCTGGGATGTCGGCGCCGTGCGTTACTGGTATCCGGGCCGCTATCCGGCCGGCTTCGACAAGGCCGACACCACCGAGCTCTATGCCGGGCTGAGCTGGGGAATCCTCAGTGCGAAGTACGCCTACGCCGTGACCGACCTGTTCGGCATTCCCGACTCGGACGGCAGCAGCAACCTTGACGTCGGCCTGGGCTGGGAGTTCGCCCCGGGCTGGTCGCTCAACGGCGCCGCCGGCAAGCAGTGGGTCGCCGGCAGCGCGGGCACGGCGACCTACGCGTTCTGGTCGGCGGGCGTGGGCAAGACCTTCGACAACGGCTTCGACCTCGCCCTGACGTGGCACGACAACGACCTCGTCGGTCCCGACGACACCCTCACCTTCGCGGTCACTAAGTCGTTCTGACACGGCGATCGTGCAACCGGAGACATCCATGAA
This sequence comes from Luteimonas sp. TWI662, assembly GCF_039673825.1. Lineage (NCBI taxonomy): Bacteria > Pseudomonadati > Pseudomonadota > Gammaproteobacteria > Lysobacterales > Lysobacteraceae > Luteimonas > Luteimonas sp. TWI662. The sequence continues at coordinate 116,546 of NZ_JBDJMI010000007.1, forward strand.
ACTGATCACCGCGATCATCCGCCCCTTCAAGCTCGACGAGGTTCGCGAGGCGCTCGGCGAGGCCGGCGTGACCGGCCTGACAGTCACCGAGGTCAAGGGGTTCGGCCGTCAGAAGGGCCACACCGAGCTCTACCGCGGCGCGGAGTACGTCGTCGACTTCCTGCCCAAGCTCAAGATCGAATGCGCGGTCACCGACGAGGCCTACGAGGCCGCGCTCGAGGCGATCACCGCGGCCGCGGCGACCGGCAAGGTCGGCGACGGCAAGGTCTTCGTCGTCGCGCTCGAACAGGTCCTGCGTATCCGTACCGGCGAGATCGGCGCCGATGCGCTCTAACCCCATCCGGAGACATGCCATGAACTCGATCCAAACCCGCGGGCGGACCACCCGGATGCAGGCGGCGGGCCTGTCGCTGCTGTGCGCGCTCGCACTGCTCGGCGTCTCGACCGGCGCGATGGCCCAGGCCCCGGAGGCCCCGCCCCCGGTCTTCGACAGCGGCAACGTCGCCTGGATGCTGACCTCCACGCTGCTGGTGTTGATGATGGTGGTGCCGGGACTGGCGCTGTTCTACGGCGGCATGGTCCGCGCCAAGAACGTGTTGTCGGTGCTGGTGCAAGTGCTGGTGGTGTTTTCGGTGGTGATCCTGCTGTGGATCGCCTACGGCTACAGCGCGGCGTTCACCCCCGGCAACGCATTCTTCGGCTCGTTCACCGACAAGGCCTTCCTGCGCGGGATCACCCCGCAGAGCGATGCCGGCGGCTTGCCGGAGTTCCTGTTCGTGGTGTTCCAGTCGACCTTCGCCGGGATCACCGCCGCACTGGTGATCGGCGCTTTCGCCGAGCGCATCAAGTTCTGCGCGGTGCTGCTGTTCTCGGTGCTGTGGGTCACGTTCGCCTACCTGCCGATGGTCCACATGGTGTGGAGCGGCGAGGACGGGTTCCTCGCCCACAAGGGCGTGATCGACTTCGCCGGCGGTACCGTGGTGCACATCAATGCCGGCATCGCGGGACTGATCGGCGCGTACTTCGTCGGCCGCCGACTGGGCTACGGCCGCGAGGCGCTCAAGCCGCACAGCGTGCCGTTCACCTTCATCGGCGCCTCGCTGCTGTGGGTCGGCTGGTTCGGCTTCAATGCCGGTTCGGCGTTGGCCGCCGACGCCAGTGCGGCGTTGGCGATGATCAACACGATGGTGGCCACGGCTGCCGGCGTGGTCGCCTGGAGCCTAGTCGAAGCGATCAGCAAGGGGCGACCGTCGGCACTGGGCGCAGCCTCGGGCGCAGTGGCCGGCCTGGTCGGTGTGACGCCGGCTGCCGGCAGCGTCGGGCCGATCGGCGCACTGGTGATCGGCGTGGCCGCTGGCGCGGTCTGCGTGTGGGGCGTCAACGGCCTCAAGCGCCTGCTGCGCGCCGACGACACCGCCGACGTGTTCGGCGTGCACGCGGTGGGCGGCATCGTCGGCGCGATCCTGACCGGCGTCTTCAGCGATGCCTCGCTCGGCGGCACTGGGATCGAGGGCTCGATCGGCGCCCAGGTCTGGGCGCAGACCTTCAGCGTGCTGTTCACGATTCTCTGGTGCGCCGTCGTCACCACGCTCGCGATCCTGGTCACGCGCGCGGTCGTCGGGCTGCGCGTGAGCGAGGAGGACGAGCGCCAAGGCCTGGACATCGTCTCGCACGGTGAATCGGCCTACGAGAGCTGATCGGGGAAGGGGCCGCGCGGGCGGCAGTGGGGACTGCCGCCCGCGCCTGCAGGCAAGCAGGCGCGATTTGTCCGCGGCGCGGCGGCGGGGCTAGGATGCCGTCCACATGATCGGCCCCCGCCCTTGTCGATGACCGCCGCGCTGCACGTCGCCGTGCTCGAGGACGAGGCCATGCTCCGCGAGCGGATCCTGCTGCCCGGTCTGCAGCGTTTCGGCTTCGCCGCGGTCGGGTTCGAGACCATCGCGGCCTTGCGCGCGCATCTCGATGCGCACCCGGTCGACCTGGTCGTCCTCGACGTCGGCCTGCCCGATGGCGACGGCTTCAGTCTTGCGCGCGCGCTGCGTGAGACGCGCCCGCAGTTGGGCGTGGTGATGCTGACCAGCCGCGCCGAGACCGGCGACCGCGTTCGCGGCTTGACCGAGGGCGCGGACGCGTATCTCACCAAGCCGATCGAGATCGATCTGCTCGCCGCCACGCTGCACAGCCTCGCGCGGCGCCTGGAGACCGTCGCGCCCGCCGGCGCGCGCGACACGTCCCACGGCTGGCGCCTGAGCGCCGACGGTTGGTGCTTGCTGTCGCCATCGGGCGGCTCTGCGGCACTGACCCAGAGCGAACGGCGGCTGTGCCGGCGGCTGTTCGACACCCCGGGCGAGCTGGTGGCGCGCGAAGCGCTGATCGAGGCCTTGACCGACCAGATCCACGACTTCGATGCGCACCGCATCGACTCGATGATCCATCGTCTGCGCAGCAAGGCCCGCACCCGCTGCGGCGAGATGTTGCCGCTGACGGCCGTGCACGGCCGCGGCTACATGCTCACGCCACAGGGCTGAGCGGCAACGCGATCTGGAACGTGGTGCCGACGCCCGGCGCGCTGGTCACGGCGATCGTGCCGCCGGCGGTGGTCACCAACTCGTGCACCACCGCCAGACCCAGGCCGGTGCCGCTGTCGGCGGGCTTGGTGCTGAAAAAGGGCTCGAACACGCGTGCGGCCACCTCGGGCGGCATGCCCGCACCGTCGTCGTGCAGGGCGATCGCGACATGGTCGGGTGCGCGTCGTGCCTGGATGTCGAATGCGCCCGTGCCACCGATCGCATCGCGCGCATTGGAGGCCAGGTTGAGCAGCATCAGTTCGAACTGGCTGCGGTCGAACAGGATCGGCAGCGGCGCGGTGTCGCGATCGAAACGCAGCACGATGCGCGCATCGAGCAGTTGCCGGAGCATCGGCTGCAGCGCGTCGATCGCCTCGCCGGCGTCGAACACCTCGGCCTGGGTGTCGTCGCGTCGATTGAAGCGCAGCAGTCGGCGGCTGATCGCCATGCCGCGGCGCGCCGACGCTTCGACCGACGCCAGGCTGTTTTCGAGTTGTGCGGCGCGCTGCGCATCGCTGCCGCCGTCGTCCTCGTGGCGCTCGGCCGAAAACCCCGCGATGACCGAGAAGATGTTGTTGAAATCGTGCGCCATTCCACTGGCCATGCGCTCGGTGATCTCTTTCTTCTGCGCATGGATGAGCTGGGCGTGCGTGCGCTCGCGTTCACGGATCTCCTGCTCGAGCGCGGCGCCGCGCGCATTGGATTCGCGCAGGCTCTCGCGCAGCGCCTCGGTCGTGCGGTCGATGAGGATGGCGACGAGCAGATAGGTGAACAGCACCGACGGCAGGTTGTAGAACGCACGGGCCGGCGTCTGCGCGAACAGCACGTATGCGTCGTGCACCGCGCCCAGCACCACGCTCGATGCGAGCAGCGCAAAGCTCGTCCACAGCGCGCGCCGCCCCAGCACCAGGCCGCTGAGCAGCATCACCAGCAGTTGCGCGAGCTGGTCGGGAATCTGCTGTTGCAGGCCGTTGAGCGCCATGTTCACCGCGAACACCGCCAGCAGCACGCCGATCAGCAGCTTGACCGCCAGGCGGAAGCGGCCATAGCGGATCAGCGCCAAGCCACCCAGTGCGATCAGGCCGATCGCCAGGCTCATCGACAACGAGACGGCGATCTGCCACGGCAGCCCTTCGGCACGCAGCATCGGCCAACTCGCCACCAGGGCGAACGCCACTGTCGCAGGCACGGTGACGCCGAGAAACAGCAACAGCCCCTGGATCACGCGCGCATTGCGTTGATCGACCGGGTCTTGGACCGGTGCGCGATCGAGCCAGTGCAGGAACGGGCGGTACATGGCGAGTCCGGCAGGCCGTGAGAATCGCGTGATCTTCCGGCGAGATGTTGCGGGTGACAAGAGGCGCCGGCCGCTCGTACGGTCGCAGACGGGGACGCCCTACCCCATCGGGATGACAGGGCCAAGACACGGAAGCCAGTGATGGCGGGCGCAGGCCCGCCGCACGGCTTCGCTCGCCTTCACGAAACGCCTGCTGGAGACCTCCGAAATGAATCGCATCTACCGCACCCTCTGGAACGCCGAGCTCGGTCGCATGGTCGTGGCTTCGGAGCTTGCGCGCAGCCATGGTGGGCGTCGCGCCGCCGCGCTCGTCGCCGGCATCGCGCTGGCCTTGCCGTTGACGGCGATGGCGCAGGCCACCGCCATCGGTGTGCAGGCGTACGAAATGCCCGGGGCCGTCGACGACACCACGCAGGGCCGGTACTTCCAGGCCAGCGGTAGCGCCGAGAGCGACGCTGGCGCTTACGTCGAGGGCGACAACGCCCTTGCGGCAGGCGAGGCGGCCTCCGCGATCGGCAATGGCGCCGCGGCGCTGGGCGCGGGGGCGGTCGCCTACGCCGACAACGCAACCGCGCTCGGGCACGACAGCCTGGCCACGGGCACGTCCGCGACCGCCCTGGGCGGCGTGTTGCAACTGGACTACAGCGCAGTCGGCGAGTTCGGCGTGGTCCTCGACCAGCAGACGGCTGCCAACGGGCTGGCCGCCACGGCGCTGGGCGCAGGCGCACGCGCCGACGACGACTTCAACACCGCGATCGGCGCGCAGACCGAGACCAGCGGCAAGTCGGCGGTCGCGATCGGCGGCATCGTCGACGTGCTCGAGGAGCAGCTCGGCAGTGATTTCGCCGGCCGCGAACTGCAGAACACCCAGGCGGTCGGCCGCTTGTCGACCGCCATCGGCGGCGGCGCCCAGGCGACTGACTACGCCGCGACCGCGATCGGTGCGCTGTCGCGGGCCAGCGGCATCCGCGCGGTTGCGATCGGCTACGGCAGCCAGGCCCTGGCCTATGACGCCACCGCGCTCGGCGACCGCGCTGTCGCCGGGGACGAGTGGGCGACCGCGGTCGGCGGCGGCGCCCGCGCCACGCACCTGCGGTCCAGCGCCCTGGGCAGCTTCGCCAGCGCGATGGCCGAAAACGCCACGGCGGTCGGTCAGGCCGCGATGGCCAACAATGTCAACAGCACCGCCGTGGGCAGCGGCTCCTGGGCGGCAGGCGCCAACAGCATCGCGATCGGCAAAGCGTTCGTATGGAACAGCAACCCATGGGGCGAGGAAACCGTGCTGTTCACCGATGGCATCGCGATCGGCACCGATGCTGAGGTGCACGGTGGCCGCTCGATCGCGATCGGCGCCGGTGCCATCGTTGGCGGGTGGAGCATGCCCGACGACAATGGCCTGCCGCGCAATGTCGAAGACGCCGTTGCACTGGGCGCCGGTGCGGTGGCCGATCGCGACCGCTCGGTCTCTGTGGGACGTACGGGCGCCGAGCGCCAGATCACCCATGTTGCGGCTGGCACCGAGGCGACCGACGCGGTGAATCTGGCGCAACTCGACGCGGTGGCCGCCGAGGCCTCGCGCTACCTTCAGGCGACGGGCAGCGCTGACAGCGATGCGGGCGCCTACGCCGAGGGCGAGAATGCGCTGGCGGCCGGCGAGGCGGCCTCTGCAGTCGGCGCCGGTACGGTCGCGCTCGGGGCCGGCGCGGTGTCGTATGCGAACAACGCCACTGCGCTTGGCCGCGACAGCCTGGCGGTCGGCGACTCGTCGACCGCGCTCGGCGGCATCCTCGACATCGACTACAGCGCCCTGCCGCGCGGCGTGGTGATCCACAGCCAGACCGCCGCCTCGGGGCTGGGCGCAACGGCTGCGGGCGCCGGCGCCCAGGCCAACGGCGACTTCAATACCGCGATCGGTGCGCAATCGGAGACCAGCGGCAAGTCGGCCGTCGCGGTCGGCGGCATCGTCGACGTGCGCGAGGACGAGGTCGGCTCGAACTTCGCGGGCCAGGTCCTGCGCAACACCAAGGCGCAGGGCCGCCTGTCGACGGCGCTCGGCGGCGGCGCGCAGGCCACCGAGTACGCGGCGACGGCGATCGGTGCATTGGCTGAAGCCACCGCCATCCGCTCGATCGCGATCGGCTATCGGACACGGGCCACCGCTTACGATGCGATCGCGATCGGCGATCGCGCACAGGCCACGTTCGACTTCACCACGGCGATCGGCTCGGGCGCGCGCGCCAACGCCAAGGGCACCACGGTGATCGGGTCGAGCGCAAACGCCCTCTATGAAGGTGGCACGGCACTGGGTAATGCGGCATCTGCCCGCAACGTCAACGCCGTCGCGCTCGGCGCGGCGTCGGCCGCGGCCGGGCAGAACTCGATCGCGATCGGCAACCGATCGATGGTCTGGAACGGCGACTTCTTCGCGCCGTCGCCGATCCTCTATCTCAACAGCATCGCCATCGGCGTCGGCACCAACACCTACGGCACGGACTCGATCGCGCTGGGCACTTCGGCGATCGTCGGTCGCCAGCAGGCCAATGGCCTGTGGACGGGCGTCGACAACAGCGTCGCCCTGGGCGCGAACTCGTGGGCGAACCGAGAGAACACGATCTCGGTCGGCCGTGCGGGCGCCGAACGTCAGATCGCCAACGTCGCCGCCGGCACCGAAGCAACCGATGCGGTGAACCTGGCGCAGCTCGATGCCGTCGCCGATGGCCTGGGCGAGCTGTCGGCCAATGCCGTGGTCTACGACGACGCCGACAAGACGCGCATCTCGTTGGCTGGCGCCGAGGGCACGGCGATCACCAATGTCGCCGCCGGCGACCTCACCGAAGACAGCACCGATGCGGTGAATGGCGGTCAGCTGTTCGAGACCAATACGCGGGTGACGGCGGTCGAAGGCCGCGTGGACGACCTGGACACGCGCATCGGCGATGTGGCCGGCGTCGCGCAGAACGCGGTGGCCTACGACGACGCCGACAAGGCGCGCATCTCGTTGGCCGGCGCCGAGGGCACGGTGCTGTCGAACCTGGCTGCGGGCGCGGTGTCGGCCGACAGCACCCAGGCCATCAACGGCGCCCAGCTGCACAGCGGTCTGCAGAGCATGGCCGACGTCCTGGGCGGCGGCGCCGCGGTCACTGCGTTTGGCACCCTGGCCGCCCCGAGCTATGCCGTGCAGGGCACGCAGTACGCCTCGATCGGTGCGACGTTCGCCGCGCTCGACGTGCAGATCAGCCAGCTCAAGACCCGCATCGGGTCGGTCGAGACCGTGATCGACAGCAACCAAGGCACCAACGACCGGGTCGCGGTCGGGGGCGACGCACCGGCCACGGTGGGCGCGGACACCAATGCGGTGGCGGTCGGCGCAGGCGCCGCGGCCAATGGCGCCAACGGGGTCGCGCTTGGCGGTGATGCCTATGCGCACGGGTCCAACGACACGGCCGTCGGCGGCAACGCGCAGGTCCATGCCGATGGCAGCACTGCGATCGGCGCCAACAGCCGCATCTCCGCCGAGGCGACCAATGCCGTGGCGGTGGGCGAAAGCGCTTCGGTCAGCGCGGCTTCCGGCACCGCGCTCGGCCAGGGGGCCAGCGCCACCGCGCAGGGCGCGGTCGCCCTCGGCCAGGGCTCGGTGGCCGACCGTGCCCAGACCGTCTCGGTCGGCAGCGCGGGTGCCGAGCGGCAGATCGCCAACGTTGCCGCCGGCACCCAGGCGACCGATGCGGCCAACGTCGCCCAGGTCCGCGCCGGCGTCACCGAGGCCAAGGCCTATGCCGACACCACCGCGACCCAGGCGGTGGCTTCGTCCAAGGCCTACACCGACCAGCGCCTAGCCGCGTGGGGCGACCAGTTCGAAGCCTATCGCGGCGATGTCGAGCGTCGTTTCAGCGATGTCGACCGGCGCATGGACCGCCAGGGCGCGATGAGCGCGGCGATGCTCAACATGGCCACCAATGCCGCCGGCACGCAGAGCCCGCGCGGGCGCGTGGCGGTGGGCGCCGGTTTCCAGAGCGGCGAGCAGGCGCTGTCGATCGGCTATGCCAAGCGGGTCGGCGAGCGCGCGTCCTTCAGTCTCGGCGGCGCGTTCAGCGGCGACGAGAAGTCGGCCGGCTTCGGTTTCGGCATCGACCTGTGACACCCCGGCGCCGTCATGCGACGGCGCCGCTTTCGCGGTATCCCCTTCTTCGACGGAGACACGTTCCATGCGTATCCAGACCACCCTCGGCGCGGCGATCGCCGCCATCCTGCTGACCGGCGGCGCGCAGGCCGCAGGCCCTCGCCTCGACCGCAGCGTGACCCGTGACCTCGCCGGTGAGACGCAAGCCGCTGCGATCGCGGGCCAGCGGTTCGTTGTCAAGACCGGGCAGCCGGCGGCGCAGGGTCGCGCAGCCCTGAGCAGCGCACTGACGAGCAGCGTGCGTCGCGCCGGCTTGTCGAGCGCGGTCGCCGCGACGGCGACCGCGGCCGCCCGCCCGGCCGCCACCGCACGCGTACTGCGCAGCATGGCCGCGCCAGGCTGGCACGTGGTGCAGGCCTCGCGCCCGATGACCGAGTCCGAGCGCGCGAGTTTCATCCGCGAGCTGTCGGCCGAGCCCGGCGTGCTCCGGGTCGAGGTCGACCGGCTCTATCAGCGCGCCGACGTGGCGCGGTCGCCGACAGCGATGCCGGCCGCCGTGCCCAACGATCCGGAATACGCGCGCTTCCAATGGAACTTCAAGGATCCGACCGGCGGCGTGCGCGCCGAACAGGCCTGGGACATCTCCACCGGCGAAGGCGTCGTGGTCGCGGTGGTCGACACCGGCATCGTCGAGAACCATCCCGATCTCGCGGCCAACGTCCTGCCCGGTTACGACATGATCAGCGACCGGCGCATCTCCCGCCGCGACACCGATGCGCGTGTGGCCGGCGGCTGGGACGTGGGCGACTGGGTCGAGGCCAACTACTGCACGGCGCTGGGCGCACAGGGCAATGCGCCGCGCGCCAGCTCCTGGCACGGTAGCCATGTCGCCGGCACGATCGCCCAGCAGACCAACAATGGCGCCGGCTTGGCCGGTCTCGCCCACAACGCCAAGGTCGTGCCGGTGCGCGTGCTCGGTTCGTGCGGCGGCTACGGCAGCGACATCGCCGACGGCATGATGTGGGCCGCCGGCCTGCCGGTCGAGGGCGTGCCCGCCAATCCCAATCCCGCCGAGATCATCAACATGAGCCTGGGCAGCACCGGCCCGCAGGCCTGCCCGGCGTTGTACCAGGACGCGATCGACAAGATCAACGCGCAGGGGTCGATCATCGTCGTGGCCGCCGGCAATTCCAACGCCAATGCCGGCAGCTACACCATGAGCTCGTGCACGGGCGTCATCTCGGTGGGCGCGACCCGCGTGACCGGCGGCAAGGCCAGCTATTCCAGCTGGGGCACCCGAGTCGACCTGTCGGCGCCGGGCGGTGGCGGCGACGTCGATGGCGATCCGAACGGCTACATCTTCCAGGTCCTCAACGCCGGCACCACGCGGCCGACCACCGACTGGATCCTGGGCGGCTACACCGGCACCTCGATGGCCTCGCCGCACGTGGCCGCGGCCGCGGCGATGGTGCAAAGCGTCGTCGACACGCCGCTGACCTGGAGCGAGATGCGCGACCTGTTGCGCCGCACCGCGCGGCCGTTCCCGGTGGCCATTCCCACCAACACGCCGATGGGCGCGGGCATCCTCGATGCAGCCCAGCTGCTGCATCGCGCGACGCAACCGCCGTGCACCAGCGACTGCGCGCCGCTGGAAGTGCCGCTGACCAACAAGGTCGAACTGCGCGGGCTCAGCAACGGCGTCGAGGATGGCCTCTACACGTTCGAGGCGAAGGCCGGCGCGGTCCTGACCTTCATGACCTTCGGCGGCACTGGCGACGTGTCGATGTATGTCGCCAGGGGGCGCGTGCCGACTGCGACCGATCGGGATGCATTCTCCGCTCGTGCCAAGAGCAACACCGAGACCGTGCGCTTCACCGCCCCGCAGGCGGGCAAGTACTACATCCGACTCACCGGCACGTACGCCGGTCTGACCCTCGTGGCGCGCCAGTAGGGTCCGGAGGCGCTTGCCCGCATCGCGAAGGCGATGCGGGCGGGCGCCCCGCGTCTTGTCATGCTGGCCCGCACCGCGTTCGACTGGATTGCCGCACTGTCCGATTGGCAGGCCTGCCCGCAAGGCGAGCAGCTGGACCTGCCGCTCGAGGCGTTCGTGCATCGGAGCCATGTGGCGGGCCAGGACTGGGCGTTCGCGTTCGTGTCCTGGGCCAGCGACCGGCTGATCCGTACCGGCGAGTGGTACGAGATCCAAACGTGCACGTCGCCAGACGGCCTCCAACAGGTGCGCATCGTCCGCGAACGTCCGCCCCATGCCTGATGGCGCAGCCGTGCAGGTGACACCCGATCGACTTCGATAGGCCCCCGATGCAACCCGATGTTCCCCAGGCCGACTACGACTGGCTGCTGCACTGGACAGCGTGGTCGCTGCGCGAGGATCGGCGCCTGGAGGCGGCGTTCCCGCTCGATGAGTTTCTGCAGCGCAGCGGCGCGGCGCCGCTGACCTGGTCGCTCGACTTCCTGTCGTGGAAGTGCGAACGACTCGCCCGCGACCGATGCTGGTACGAGTTGCGCGTCGAGCGTCTGCCCCAAGGCACCCGGGTGCGCGTGCTCCTGGATCGCTGAGCAGGCGGCGCGCCGGTCGCACGATCGGGCGTGGGTTGCGTCTGCGGCGGCGAACGGGTGCAATGCGGCGATGCGCCTCCTTTCTCTCCTCGTCGCCGCGCTGCTGCTGGCGGCCTGCGCCCACCAGGCCCCGCGCAATCCGCTCGCCACCTGGGTGCCGTCGGCCAACGCCGATGCGCGCCGGCCGGTGCTGGTGGTGCTGCACTACACCGAGCAGGACTCGGTCGCGCGCAGTCTCGACACGCTGCGCACCGCCAACAGCGGCGGCCGGGTCAGTGCGCACTACCTGATCGGCAAACACGGCGAGCGCTACCAGTTGGTGTCCGACCTCGACCGCGCCTGGCACGCCGGCGCCGGCCGCTGGGGCGCGATCACCGACGTCAATTCGGCCTCGATCGGCATCGAACTCGACAACAACGGCCGCGAGCCGTTCGCCGAGCCCTTGATCGAGAGCCTGCTGGTGTTGCTCGAGGACCTGCGCACGCGCTGGCGGATCGCGCCGGAGAACGTCATCGGCCATTCCGACCTCGCGCCCACGCGCAAGATCGACCCGGGCGTGCGTTTCCCCTGGCGCCGCCTCGCCGAGCACGGCTATGGTCTCTGGCCGCAGGACGGCACGCCGCCGGCGCCGGCAGGCTTCGATGCGTTGCAGGCGCTGCGTACGCTGGGCTATTCGATCGACGATCCGGACGCGACTGCGCGCGCGTTTCGACTGCGCTATCGCGCCCAGGCGAGCGGCGGGCTCGACGAGGAAGACCGCCGCATCCTGTACGCGCTGGTCCAGGGCTGGACGATCCCGGCGATCCACCAGCCCGCGGCGGCGGCACGCGACTAGAATGAGCGGCTTGCCAGCGACGAGGAGACAGACATGGGCGCAGTGATGACCCCGGTATCGGTTGGCGAACTCGCCGACAAGATCACCATCCTCGAAATCAAGGCCGAGCGGCTCGACGATGCCGACAAGCTCGCGCACGTGCGCACCGAACTCGACGCGCTGCTGACGCCCTGGCGCGGCGTCGAAGCGGGCGATCCCGGTTTCGCGCCACTGAAGGCCGAGCTCAAGGCGGTCAACGCGACGATGTGGGACATCCAGGACGGCCTGCGCGACCGCGAGCGCAGCCAGACCTTCGACGACGAATTCATCCGCCTCGCGCGCGCGGTCGCCACGACCAACCACGCCCGCGTCGAGCTCAAGAACGCAATCAACCGCCTGGCCGGCGCCGGCTTCATCGAAGAGAAGCAGTACGCGGCCGACGCGGACTGAGAGTCGACCGCCGTCGCCTTACGCGGCGACGGATGGTCATGCTCCGGGCGCGGGCGCCCGCTGCGCGCGTTACGCCCCGCGCAGCGAGAACTGCACCGCCTCTCCCGCCTCGCAATTCGGAGCGATCCACACGTCGAACAGGCCCGGCTCGGCGGCGAAGGCGCCGCTGCGGGTGGTGAAGGCGAGCTGGTCGCGCTGCAGTTCGAACGTGACCGTGGTCTCCTCGCCCGGGGCGAGTGCGACCTTGCGGAAGGCCTTGAGCTCGCGGATCGGACGTACGCGGCTGGCGACGCGATCGTGGATGTACAGCTGCACGACTTCCTCGCCGGCGCGGTCGCCGGTGTTGCGTAGCGTCGCCGAGACGGTCAGCGTGCCGTCCCAGTCGAGCGTGTCGGCCGACAGCTGCACGGGGCCGTACTCGAAGCGGGTGTACGACAGCCCATGGCCGAACGGGTACAGCGGGCTGTGCGGCATCTCGCGCCAACGGCTCTTGAACTCGCTCATCTCCGGCAGCTCGGGCCGGCCGGTGCGCTGGCGGTTGTAGTACAGCGGCTGCTGGCCCGAGTCGCGCGGGAAGCTCACCGGCAGGCGCGCGGACGGGTTGTAGTCGCCGAACAGCACGTCGGCGATCGCCGGTCCCGTCGCGGTGCCGAGGAACCACGTCGCCAGGATCGCCTGCGCATCGCGGACCGCACCGTGCAATGCGAGCGCGCGACCGTGGCGCAACAGCACCACGACCGGCGTGCCGGTTGCAGCGACGGCCTCGGCCAGCGCCTGCTGCGCGGGCGGGATCACGATCTGCGTGCGCGACTGCGCTTCGCCGCTGTAGTTCTGCGGCTCGCCGATCGCCAGCAGCACGACATCGGCGTCGCGTGCGGCGGCCACCGCAGCGTCGAGGCCGCCGTCGAGCGCGTCTTCCATGCCGCTGCCGTCGACCACCGTCAGCGCGTCGCCGTCATCGAGCGCGGCGCGCAGGCCGTCCTCGAGGTTCACGTGCAGGCGCTTGTCGCCGAACAGGGTCCAGCAGCCTTCGATATTGTCGCGGTCGCGCGCGTAGGGCCCGATCAGCGCGATCTTCTGCCCGGCCTTCTTCAGCGGCAGCAGGTCGCCGTCGTTCTTGAGCAGCACGATCGAACGCTGCGCGGCCTCGCGTGCCAGTGCGCCATGCAGCGCCTGGGGATCGAGCGCGGCTTCGGCCTCGGGGTCGAGCGAGCGGTAGGGATTGTCGAACAGGCCGATCGCCTGCTTGACCGCGAACACCCGGCGCACGCCTTCGTCGAGCGTCGCCATCGATACCTCGCCGCTGGCGACGAGATCGGGCAGGTGCGCGGCGTAGAGCCCGCTCTGCATGCTCATGTCGACCCCGGCGGTGAACGCCAGCTTCGTCGCCTCGCGGTCGTCGGCGGCGAAGCCGTGCGCGACCAGTTCGAAATCGGCGGTGTAGTCGGAGACCACGAAGCCGCCGAACGTCCATTCGCCGCGCAGCAGGTCGGTCAGCAGGCCGTCGTGGGCCGAGGCCGGCACGCCGTTGATGTCGTTGAACGCACTCATGACCGTCAGCGCGCCGGCATCGATCGCGGCCTTGAACGGCGGCAGATGGACGTCGCGCAGCGTGCCCTCGGAGATCTCGACGCTGTTGTAGTCCAGCCCGCCCATCACCGCGCCGTAGCCGACGAAGTGCTTGGGGCTGGCCAGCAGCGCGTCGTCGGCGGTCAGGTCGTCGCCCTGGAAGCCGCGCACGCGCGCGGCCGCAAAGGCGTTGGCCAGCACCACGTCTTCGCCCGCCGCCTCGGCCACGCGGCCCCAGCGCTGGTCGCGGGCGATGTCGAGCGTGGGCGCGAAGGTCCAGTGCAGGCCGCAGGCGGTGGCTTCGATCGCGGCCGCGCGTGCGGTGCGCCGGGCCAGTTCAGGCTCGAAGCTCGCCGCTTCGCCCAACGGAATCGGGAACACCGTGCGCATACCGTGGATCACGTCCGCGCCCATCAGCAGCGGAATGCCGAGCCGGCTTTCCTCGACCGCGATGCGCTGCGCCTCGCGCCCCTGGGCGGCGCCCACGCCATTGAAGACCGCGCCGACATGCCCGGCCCGGATACGCTCGCGCAACTCGCCGGCGTTGAGCTCGTTCATCTCCGGATTCACGTCGGCGGCGAACGGACGCAGCATGTCGGCGAAGATGCCGAGCTGGCCCACCTTTTCCTCCACGGTCATACGGGCGAGCAGCGCTTCCAGCCGGTCGTCAAGACGCATCGTCGATCCTGTGTAAACGATTACAACCGGCGATTATAGGGGGCCGGCCCTGTCGTGCGGCTAGGGTCGGCCCCAATGGCCGGCACGCAAACGACGTGTTGGCCGCCGGGCGGGCGCGCGGCGGTCCCCGGGCGGCGGTGCGCCCTCACTCGGGATCGCGCGCCGGCACGAACGGCGAGACAGGATCGCTGGCCGGGAACGTCTCCTCCAGCGCCTCGTCGTGGGTGTTCTCTTCGTGCCGTTCACGGTGCCCACGATGCTCGCGCGCTTCCTGCGGCGAGGCCGGGGCCGGGGCACGGTCGCGCTCGTCGGGCGTCTTGTCGATGTCGTGGTCTGGGTGCATGCGCATCACTGTGCGCCGGCGCGCGCAACCGTGCGTGAAAGCGTCCCGGCCTGGCGCGGCCGTGCCTGCAGCCCTCGCATGCTGGTCTGCCACTGTGCCGCCAGCGTGGCGCGATCGCAGCCGCGCCGAACCGTGCATCCAGGCTGGGCGTGTCAGAAGCGGGGATCGGCGATCGCGGGCATCACCAGCTCTCGGACGAAACTGGCGTCCGACAGCTCGAGCAGTGTCCGCACGACATGCACCACATCGTGGACCGGAACCGTGCGTCCGTCGTCGCGAGCGGCCGCGGTGTCACGCGGTGCGTCCAGCCCGTCGTCGGTGTTGAGATCGCCCAGCTGCAGGCAGGTGACGCCGAGTCGGCGGTCGCGAAAGCCCTCGCGCAGCGCATCGGCGATGCCGTTGAGGGCGGCTTTGCTGGCGCCGAAGGCCACTTCCGGCCGGCCGCTGCGGGCCAAGCCCGAGGTCGAGCCGGTGAGGATGACCCGGGGTCGCGCGCTGGCGGCCAGTTGCGGCATGAGCCGGCGCAGCAGCAACAGCGGGGCTGCAACGTTGATGTTCACCAGATCGAGCGTGGCGTCGTCGTCCTGGTGCTCGAAATCGTAGTCGGCCGTGAAGGCCTGCGCCTCCCAGATGCCGACGTTGTAGATCAGCACGTCGAGCACCGGCGGACAGGCTGCGGCGATCGCCCGTGCCGCTGCGCGCGGGTCGGCCAGGTCGGCCTCGATCCAGGTCAGCTCAGGGCCGTCGACACGTGCGTTCAGCGCGGGGCGCTGGCGTGAGACCCCCACCACGATATCGCCCGGACCGCCGAGCCCCTGGACGAAGGCCCGGCCCAACCCACGGCTGGCGCCGACGATCATCAGGTGCATGGCAGTCTCCGGCGGAAAGGCGCACAGGATGCCCGATCTGGTCACTGACCGCGCCTGGGGTCGCAGTGCGGCGCCCGGCCGGGCGCCCTCGCGTTGCCGGGCGCATGCGATCGCGGGCAGCGAGGTTGACGCGGGGTCCACGAGGCGTTTGCCAGCCTGCGACGACCGCGTCCCGCCATGCTGTGCAGGGCGCGCACATTCGCGCCGCGTTGCGCATCGGAGATCCCATGGCACGTCCCATCTGGTCCGGCTCGCTGTCGTTCGGCCTGCTCAACATCCCGGTGTCGCTGATGTCGGGCGAGCGCCGTACCGACCTGAGCTTCCGCATGCTCGACTCGCGCGACAAGAAGCCGATCCGCTTCGAGCGGGTCAACGCCGACACCGGCGAAGAGGTGCCGTGGAAGGAGATCGTCAAGGCCTTCGAGTACGACAAGGGCAGCTATGTCGTCATCGAGAAGGAGGACATCGCCTCGGCCGCGCCCGAATCGCACGAGTCGGTGGATGTCGAGGCCTTCGTCGATGCCGGCAGCATCGGCACGCGCTTCTTTGAAAAACCCTACGTGCTGGTGCCGGGCAAGAAAGCCGAAAAGGGCTACGTGCTGCTGCGCGAGACGTTGAAGAAGACCGGCAAGATCGGTATCGCGCGGGTCGTGATCCGCACGCGCGAGTATCTGTGCGCGGTGCTGCCCGAGGACGATGCGCTGGTGCTGATGCTGCTGCGCTATCCGCAGGAGCTGGTCGATCCCAACGACTACAAGCTGCCCACCGGCGATGCGTCCAAGTACCGCATCGCCGACAAGGAAGTGCAGATGGCCACGCAGCTGATCGAATCGATGTCGGCCGACTGGGACCCCGAGGGTTACCACGACGAGTTCCGCGAGCGGTTGGCGGCGATCATCCAAAAGCGCATCAAGGCCAAGGGCGCAACCACACGCGTGACCGAGGAGCCCGCACCGCGCGAGGATGCGGCGACCAACGTGGTCGACTTCGTCTCGCTGCTCGAGCAGAGCCTCAAGAGCAACAAGCGCACGCCGGCCAAGGCCGTGGCCAAGAAGGTTCCCGTGAAGAAGACGGCCGCGGCCAAGAAGGCCGCCAAGAAGACCGCGAAGAAGGCCGTGCGCAAGGCGTCGTGACGCCATGACCCTCGCCGACTACCGCCGCAAGCGCAGGTTCGACACGACCCGCGAGCCGGAACCGGGCAAGGCGGCGCCGCGCGGCAAGCGGGCGATCTTCGTCGTGCAGCTGCACCATGCCAGCCGGCGCCACTACGACTTCCGCCTGCAGGTGGGCGATGCGCTGCGCAGTTGGGCGGTGCCCAAGGGGCCGAGCTATGACCCCGACGTCAAGCGCATGGCGGTGCAGGTCGAAGACCATCCGCTGGATTACGCCGGCTTCGAAGGCGACATCCCCAAGGGTCAGTACGGCGGCGGCCACGTGGCCAGGTTCGATACCGGCGCCTGGGTCGCGGACGGCGACCCGGAGCAGGCGCTGGCCAAGGGCCATCTGCGCTTCGAACTCTTCGGCCGCAAGCTCAAGGGCCGCTGGCACCTGGTGCGCACGGCCCGGCCGGGCCGGCAACCCCAGTGGCTGCTGTTCAAGGACCGCGACGCGTACGCCGGCAAGCTGGATGCCGACGACTTGCTTGGCGACATCGCGCCGCCACCGCCAGAAGACGCCAAGCGTGCCGGCACCGGCAAGGCGCGCAAGCGCGGCAAGCGTGAGGTTGCGGTCGCCACGCGCCGCAAACACGACTGGGCCGCAGCCGCACGCAAGCTCGACGGCGCCCGCCGCGCCGCCGCGCCCGACGGCCCGTTCGCGCCGCAGCTGGCGAAGCTCGGCGAAAGCGCGCCGACCGGCGAGGCCTGGCTGCACGAGCTCAAGTGGGATGGCTACCGGCTGCTGGTGACGATCGCGCGCGGCAAGGTGCGGCTGTGGTCGCGCAACGCGCTCGAATGGACTGCCAAGGTGCCCGAGATCACCGAGGCGCTGACCCGCCTGGGGCTGCGTTCGGCCGCGTTCGACGGTGAGCTGATCGCCGGGCGCGGCGCGCGCGCGGATTTCAATCTGCTGCAGCAGACCTTGTCGGGGACGCGCCAGGGCGCGCTGGCGCTGGTGCTGTTCGACCTGTTGCATGTCGATGGGATCGACATCAGCGAGGCGCCGTTGTTCGCGCGCAAGGCGCTGCTGCAGCGCATTCTCGGTGATCCGCCGCCTGCGCACCTGGCCTGGAGCTCGCACATCGAGGGCGAGGCGGCGACTGCGATCGAGCTGGCCTCGCAGGCCGGTTTCGAGGGAATCATTTCCAAGCGTGGCGACCGCGGCTATCGCCCCGGGCGCGGCGACGACTGGCGCAAAACCAAGGAATTGGCCAGCGACGAGTACGCGGTGGTCGGCTACACCCCGCCCAAGGGCCGCCGCAGCGGCTTCGGTGCGCTGTTGCTCGCCCGGCCCGATCCCGAGCATGGCTGGCGCTATGCCGGGCGCGTGGGCTCGGGCTTCAGCGACGCACTGCTCGAACAGATCGCCCAGCGCATCGGCAAGGCCGGGCGCGATGCCCCCACGGTCCACGTGCCGCCCAACGACACCGACCTGCGCGCCGCGCGCTGGTTCGCGCCACGTTTCGTGGTCGAAGTGTTCTCGCGCGGCACCGGCGGTCATGGCCTGCTGCGCCAGCCCTCGCTCAAGGCGGTCCGGCCCGACAAGTCGATCGAGGACCTGTACGACAGCGACCGCGGCGCCCCCGAAGGAGACGACGAGATGGCGACGCAGACCCGCAGCAAGACGCCCGTCCGCAAGCGTGCGGCCGCACCCGCGAAGCAGACGACGACCCGCAAGGCACCCGCTGGCGTGCGCACGCCGCCGACGCTGTCGAGCCCGGACAAGGTGCTGTTTCCGGGCGACACCCTGACCAAGGGCGATGTCGCTGCCTACTACGAGACCGTCATGGACTGGCTGCTGCCCGAGATCGCCGGTCGGCCGCTGTCGGTGATCCGCTGCCCGGGCGGCATCGACAGCGCCTGCTTCTTCCAGAAGCACCACACCGCGGGCATGCAACTGGTGGAGACGGTGCGGCTGAAGGAGGAATCGGGTGGTGCCGGCGACTACCTCGTCGTCAACGACGCGGCGGCCGCCCTGGAGCTGGTGCAGTTCAACGCGCTCGAGTTTCATCCCTGGGGCGCGCAGGCCAACGCGCCCGACATCGCCGACCGGATCGTCTTCGACCTCGACCCGGGCGAGGGCATCGCCTGGCGCGACATCGTTGCGGCTGCGCGCCAGATCCGCGGGTTGCTGCAGCAGGTGGGCCTCGAATCGTTCGTGCGCACCTCCGGCGGCAAGGGCCTGCACGTGGTGGTGCCGCTCAATCCAGGCTGCGCGTGGTCGGTCGTCAAGCCATTCGCGCAGGCGTTCGCGCAGAGCCTGGCACAGCTCGAGCCCTTGATCTACGTCGCCACGGCGACCAAGAAGTTCCGCAAGGAGCGAATCTTCGTCGACTACCTGCGCAACGGCCGCGGCGCGACCGCGGTGGCCTCGTTCTCGTTGCGCGCCCGGGCCGGTGCCCCGGTGGCGATGCCGCTGCGCTGGGAGGAACTGGGCCGGGTCAAGGCCGGCAACCAGTGGACGCTGCGCAATACACCGGCCCGCCTCAAGCGGCTTGGCACGCATCCATGGGCGGGATTCGACACCTTGCGCCAGACCTTGCCGGGCGCGGCGCGCGGCAAGCGACGCTGATCGGGCAGGCGGTCGGCACGTTGCCGGCGTTTGCGCGGCGCATCGGATCGCGATGCTCTGGCGCGTGTTCGGCAATCCGGCCCGCCGCCGCGCGCGCGGCGACGGGCCGTCAAACCGGCGTTACTTGCGCACGTCCTGGGTATGCGTCTTCAGCGCCTCGGCCAGTCCCGGCACGCGATCGGCGCCGGTGGGCACCGTGATGCTCGAGCCTGCGAAGTCGTCGCCGATCGGCTGCGCCCGTCCGCCCAGGCACGTTTGCAGGAAGCCCTCGGTGACCGCATTGAACGCGGTGCTGTTCTCCGGCCGCGCGAAGCCGTGGCCTTCGTCGGGGAACAGCACGTAGGTGACCGGGATCGACTTGGCGGTCATTGCCTCGACGATCTGGTCGCTCTCGGCCTGCTTGACCCGCGGATCGTTGGCACCCTGACCGATCAGCAGCGGCTTGGTGATCGCATCGGCGCGGCTCAGCGGCGAGCGCTCGGTCAGCCAGGCCTTGCCCGCTTCGGTGCGCGGGTCGCCCATGCGCCGGGTGAGCTGTTCGAAGAAGCTCGCCCAGTACGGCGGCACCGTCGACAGCAAGGTATTGAGATTGGACGGGCCCACGATGTCGACGCCGCAGGCGAAGGTGTCGGGCGTGAACGTCAGCCCGACCAGCGTCGCGTAGCCGCCATAGCTGCCGCCCATGATCGCGACCTTGTCGGCGGTGGTCACGCCGCTGTCGACCGCCCACTGCACGGCATCGATCAGGTCGTCGTGCATCTTGGCCGCCCACTCGCCGTTGCCGGCATTGGTGAACTGTTTGCCGAAGCCGGTCGAACCGCGGAAGTTGACGCTCAACACCGCGTAGCCGCGATTGGCCAGCCACTGGTCCGTCGGCTTGAAGCCGTAGCCATCGCGCGACCAGGGCCCGCCGTGCACGCGCAGCACCAGCGGCACCGGCGCGTCGGCCTTGCCGTCGTTGTTGGCGTCGGCGTGCTTGGGCAATGTGAGGTAACTGACCAGCGTCAGTCCGTCACGCGACTTGAGTTCCAGCGGCCACATCGGCACCAGCGGCTTGCCCTCGAGCGCCGGACGTCCCGAGAACAGCTGGGTCAGCGTGCCTGCGCCGCCTTCGGCCGGACGGTCGTAACGGTAGTAGACGACCGGCGACTCGGCCGCCGAATAGGCAACCAGCCAGTGGCGATCGTCGAGCGTGCGGCTGTTGATCGAGACCTCGCCCGGACCGATCGCCTCGAGCGTCTCGAGATCGGCGCGGATACGGTCGTCGACTGCCGTCCAGGCCTCGCGCAGGTAGTTCGCCGAGACCGCCTGCACGACGCCGGTACGCGGGTCGGACAAGGCGCCGCCGACATCCGCGCGCGCATCCTCGTGCACCAGCCGCTTCTCGCCGCTGGCGGTGTCGATCGCAAACAGCGCGGCGGTGTCGCGCGCGCGCGAATCGCGCATGTACAGCGTCGCGCCGTCGTCGGTCAGCCCGGCGGGCCCGGTGCTGAGCACATCCTCGAAGGGCACGTCCTCGATCGTCGCCCAGCCGTCGCCATCGCGGCGCAGCAGGTCCAGCCCGCCGTCCGGACGCGAGCGCGAGGCATAACGCAGCGCATAGTCGGCGTCGGCCAGATAGCTGCCGATGCGGTCGTCGTTGCGCGCCACCAGCGTGCGCGCGCCGCTGCCCAGGTCGACGCGATAGAGATCGTGCCACTGTGGATCGCGATCGTTCATGCCCACCAGCAGTGCATCGGGATGGCGATGGCTGATGCCCACCACCTGTGCAGTGGTCTTGGGAAACGGCGTCAGGTCGCGGCTGCGTCCGCTGTCGATGTCGACGGCGAACAGGTGGAAGTCCTCGTCGCCGCCGGTGTCGCGCAGGTACAGCAGCGTGCCGGGCTGGTAGGACCAGAAATAGTCGCGGATGCCGCGCGCCGCATCCTGGGTGACCGCCTTCGCCGCGCCCGGGTCATCGGCTGGCGCCACCCAGACGTTCATCGTGCCCTCTACCGGCGCCAGCCAACTCAAGTAGCGGCCGTCGGGGCTGAGCTGCACACCGGCGCGTTCGGGATTGCCGAACAGCGCAGCGCGCGGAATCAGCGCCACATCGTCCAGCGATACCCGCTTGGCGGTAGGGGCCGCCGCCGTACTGGCAGCGGCATCGGCGGGCGGACGGTCGCCGCAGGCGGCAAGGCTCATCGCGACCGCGGTCGCGAGCAACAGATGGCGCATCAGAGATCCCCAGGTGACGGATGTGTCACGCATGACGCTAGCGGGGCGGCGAACGCGAGATGTTGGCTTCGCGTTAAAGCGCAGGGGTGACCGATGGCAGGGTCCGGGGCCTGCTTGTGCGTCGCACCGTCAGCCCCGATGCTCGGCCTCGCGCGTTGACGCTGCACCCCTCCTCTTTTTCTGGAGACCTCCATGTCCGTCTTCCGTCATCGCCGGCTGCTGTCGACCGGCCTGTTCTGCGTGCTACTTGCTGCGTGTGCGCGGCCGTCGGGTGAGACCGCCACCGAGTTCGCGGCCAATCCGCCGGTGCCGGTGCCGGCGCCAGCGGCCGATGCGATGTCGTCTCCGGCTGCGGGCGCCGCGCCTGCGGCTGAGGTCGAGGCAGGCGTCGATGCTGCCGTGCAGATGGCCTCCGGCACGCTGGCGCAGACCGATCCGGCGCGCCGTTTCATCCTTGCCGCCCAAGCGCGGTTCGCGGTCGACGACGTCTACCGCTCGGCGCTCGCGATCGAGGATCTCGCCGCTGCGCAAGGGGGCTTCGTGGTCGCCAACCGGATCCGGTCCGAGACCCAGGGCGTGCAGCGGCACCGCATCGGCGACGGCAAGCTGCTGGAGCTGATCGAATACACCACCGCAGGGGAGCTGACCGTGCGGGTGCCCAGTGACCGCGCGCAAGTCTTCCTGCGCGAGCTCGCCAAGCAGATGAAATTTCTCGACAGCCGAGACTTCGACGCGCGCGACGTGCAGTTCGACCTGCTGCGCCAGCAACTGGCGTACGCCCGCAGCCAGGAGTTGCAGCAATCGCTGGCGCAGGCGGTGCAGGCCGGCGACCGGCTGGACCGCAAAGGCGACGCGTTCGCCGCCCGCGAACGTGCGCTCGCGGCCCGCGACGAGGCGCGCGTGACCCAGCGCGAAGTCGAGGACCGGATCGCATTCGCGACGATCGACCTGTCGCTCTATCAGCCCGCTCAGGTCAGGCACAGCGAACGCGTCGATCCTGAGGCCGTGTTCACCCAACAACGCCCCGGCTTCTTCGTGCGGATCGGCCAGGCACTGCGCGGTGGCTGGCAAGGCCTGCTCGACGCCGGCGTCGTGGTGGCGCTGCTCTGGCCGCTGTGGCTGTTTGTCGCCATCGTCTCGATCGCCTGGAGTGCATGGCGTCGTCGTCGGGCTGCGGTGCGGAGTTGAGGCTAAGCGGGGAGTCGAGACGTCGCCTGGCAAAGCTGCAGCCATGTGCTGTCGAGCCGCAGTACAAGGCTTGGCGGCACATGGCCAGTAGACTCGACGCCATGAAGTCAGCGGCGTGCTCCAGCGTCCATTCGTCTAGCCAGCGTGTGCATGTCGTTTCAGAAAATGCACATGACAATGCCGGCCGTCAAATGGCCTCAATGCGAGTTGAGTTCCGGAGGCGTTAATTGCCATGGCGATAGCCGTTAGCTCGGAATTCCTATATAACCCACATGAATAGGCTTTGGGGAAAGCCGAGGAGTGGGGATGAAAGGATTTCTGCCGTTCGCTGCGGCTGTCAGCGAACACTTTGGTACACGAATTTCGACCGCAGTGTGCTGTCTGTCGGTCATGGCATTGTTGCTCGCGGGCGCTGCGTACGGTCAAAGCCCGATGCAACCCTATCAGGAGTACGACAAGCGGATTCGTGCCACACAAATGGTGGCCCCGCTATCGTCCGACATGTTCGGGGAACGCATCAATCTTTTCGATAGATCGACGTCGTTCGAGCATGTCGATATCTCGATCGAGGGTAATTCCGGCCTGCCGGTAGAGTTGCGTCGGAGCCTGGAGGTGCGGCCGCAGCCCCAGGGAAGCGAGAAGCCCGAGCAGTATGGCGGCATTGGCAACTGGGATGTGGCCGTGCCGTACATCACCGGAACGTTCGACGCCAACTTCGGCTGGAACAGAGGGCTGGGCGGCGAGATGCCGCGTTGCTCCAGCCACTTCTATCCCAAGACCGAGCCGCCGAACCGGATCGAGGACATCTGGTCGGGCTACGTCGTGAACGTTCCTGGGCAGGGCCAACGCGAGTTGATGGGGTACCCCGACGCCGTTCACCGTCCGCAGGATGGCGCAACGCGGCTTTGGATCACCCGGCAATTCGACACGTTCAGTTGCGTCCCGATGGCCTCGGGTTATCCCGGCGAAGGATTTCTCATGCTCACTGCGGAGGGCGTGAAGTACCGGTTCGACGTCGGAACTGTCCGCATGGCGGGCCTAATGGCGTCTGACGTGTACGCGGCGATCATGGGGCAGCCACGGATCCAGGTGTTGCTGTTGGCCAGTCGGGTGGAAGACCGCTTCGGCAACTGGGTGGAGTACAGCTACAACGGTGCGGGCCATCCGACGGTCATCCGATCGAATGATGGGCGCAGGCTCGATCTCGTCTATAGCGGCGGGAGGTTGAGCAAGGTGACGGCGCATGGCCGTGAATGGACATACGGCTACCAGGCCAACCAGCTCCAGTGGGTGCAGCAGCCGGACGGGCAACGCTGGGGATTTGCTTACAGCACCGACATGACGTTGAACTATCCGGGCTGGGATGGATCGGTGGGCGCCAATTGCGGTGGCGTCGCGCCGTTGGTCGAAGCGGACTACACGCTTGCCATCACGCATCCCAGCGGCGCATTGGGGACCTTCGGGTTCAAGCACACCCGGCACTATCGCAGCGGCGTGCCGTCCGTCAATTGCGTTCGCGAAGCGAACCCGCAAGATCCGGCGAGTGTGATCATGCATCTGGCGATACCCAATTACTTCGATAGGTTCAGTTTGACCTCGAAGACGGTCTCAGGAGCCGGTATCGGATCGCCACTGTCTTGGACATATGCCGGAGGTTCTGGACATCAGCCGCTCTGGTCGGGCGTTCTGCCCCCCTGCATGACTTGCCAACAAGATTCGCAGACTACCATCACGCAGCCTGATGGCAGCCGGATCGTGGAACGCTACGGCATCGTCTTCGGACTGAACGAGGGCAAGCTGCTAGGAAGCCGGGTGTTGTCTCCTGCGGGCCAGGTGCTCAGGGAAGAGGAGTTGGTCTATATGACCGACGCCGAGGCTCAGGGTCAGCCGTTCCCTTCGCGCTACGGTGCAATGCTCGGCGGCAATGACGAATCCAGGACGCTCATTCGACCGCTGCGGCAGCGCAATGTCGTGCAGCAAGGACACACGTTCTCTTGGGCCGCGAACTCATTCGATGTTTTCGCCAGGCCGGTTTCGGTGACCAAGAGTAGCAACGTGACAAGCGGCGCCATCCGCGCTGAAGTTTCCAAATACCAAGATGATCTCTTGAGGTGGGTCCTGGGGCAGCAGGCGAGACTGACCGTCAATGGAACAGTCGTCTCGGAGACCAGCTACGACAGTCTCGCGCGACCTACGGTGTTCGCAAGCTTCGGCAAAGTCGTGCAAACGCTTGGCTACAACGCGGACGGTACGGTGGCCAGCGTCAAGGATGGCAGTAACCACGTCACCACGCTGTCGGACTGGAAGCGCGGGATCCCACAACTAATCAAGTTCCCCGCCACGCCGGAGGCAGCGGCTGGCGCAACCCGGAGCGCGATCGTCAACGATAGCGGCTGGATCATCCGCGCCACCGACGAAAATGGGTATGCGACCCATTACACCCACGACGCGATGGGGCGTCTGGCGAGCATCGCGTGGCCCAGTGGCGACACCACCCTTTGGAATACCACAACCTTCACCTTTGCCAGATCCTCCACTGCTGCGTATGGCATTTCAGCCGGTCACTGGCAGCGCACCGAGGCGACCGGAAATGGACGCAAGGTCACCTACCTCGACGCCTTGTTCCGTCCAATTCTGACGCGCGAGTACGACACCGCTGATGCCAACGGTACGCAGCGCTTCGTGCGCCGCGCCTTCGACCAAGGGAATCGGGAGATCTTCGTCTCCTATCCAGCGAGCAGCAGTGCGCCGAATACCGGAGTCTGGTCCGAATACGACGCCTTGGGCCGCCCCACTTCCGTCTCCCAGGACAGCGAACTCGGCGTTCTGACGACGACCACGCAGTACCTGGCTGGATTCAAGACCCGGACCACCAGGCCCAAGGGCGCGCAGACCACGACGAGCTACCTGGCCTGGGACCAGCCAACGACTGATTATCCGATCCAGGTCGCGCATCCAGCCGGTGCCTTTACCGACATTGCCCGCGATGCCTTCGGAAAGCCGACGGCGATAACGAGACGAGATGG
The DNA here is from genome assembly GCF_039673825.1 of Luteimonas sp. TWI662. Classification (NCBI taxonomy): domain Bacteria; kingdom Pseudomonadati; phylum Pseudomonadota; class Gammaproteobacteria; order Lysobacterales; family Lysobacteraceae; genus Luteimonas; species Luteimonas sp. TWI662. The sequence goes on from NZ_JBDJMI010000007.1 coordinate 141,990, forward strand.
AGGCGGCAGCACGAGCGTGACGCGCAGCTACATCTATGATGCGCACCACCAACTGTGCAAGACCGTCGAGCCGGAAACCGGCGCGACCATCCAAGCGTACGATGGCGCCGGCAATCTCGTCTGGAGTCGATCGGGCGCGTCGTACACGGCGACGTCGAGCTGCAACACTGCGGATGTGCCGGTTGCCCAGCGAACCCTTCGCAGTTACGACGCGCGCAACCGTGTCCAGGCGCTGACGTTTCCCGATCATCGTGGCGACACGAGCTACGGCTATGCGCCGGATGGCAAGCTGGTCTTCATGACGGTCGACAATGGCGGCGCGGATGTCGTGAGCGCCGCCTACACCTACAACCGCAGGGGCATGCTTGTAGGAGAAGCGCTCGGTGTAGGCGCGCACCAATGGGGAATCGGCTATGGCTATGACGCCAATGGCCATCTCGCGTCTGTGACGCAGCCCGAAGGCGTCGCAGTGGACTACGCGCCCAATGCCCTGGGCCAGCCCACCGCTGCCGGCGCATATGCGACCGGCGTTCGATGGTTTCCGAACGGCGGTATCAGGCAGTTCACCTATGGGAACGGCATTGTCCGCACGTTGACCCAGAATGCTCGGGGGCTCACGAGTCGGACCCGGGATGCGTCTGGGGGAGCCACCGTGCAAGACGATGGTCTCGACTACGACCAGCACGGGAACGTCGCCGCGATCAGTGATGGCATGCCGGGCGCTCGCGGTCATCGCACGATGACGTATGACGCCCTGGATCGCCTGACGCAGACTGTCTCGCCGATGTTCGGCACGGCCGCATACACCTATGACGTCGTCGACAACCTGCGACGCGTCCGTGTGACGGGGGGCGCCAAGCCCCGGGATCATACGTATCTCTACGGAACCAGCCAGCGCCTCGACCTGATCACCAATACATCGGGCGGTGCGACGGTGGCCTCGCTGGCTTACGACACCCAAGGCAACTTGGCCAGCCGTAACGGGCAGACGTACCATTTTGATTTGGGTAATCGCCTGCGTAGCGTCACCAGCCTCGAACACTACGTGTACGACGGGCATGGACGTCGAGTCAAGGCCACTCGCGACAATGGGGCTGCGATCTACTCGATGTATGGCCAGGATGGCGTACTGCGTTATCAGCGGGATGAGCGCAGTGGGCGCACGACTACGTACATCCACCTGGGTGGGAGCCTGCTCGCCGAGGTCGAGACGGCCATCGCACTGTCCACCCCGAATCTGACCGTCCCGGGCTACAGCGCGACGGGCAGCTACACCGTCAGCTGGTCGAGTGCGCCTTTGGCCATCAAGTACCAGCTACAGGAGCAATTCAATAGCGGGCCTTGGGGCACGCTCCGCGACGCGCCAGGTGGGAGCATAGCGGTCATAGGCAAGGCCGCTGGCAGCTGGGGCTATCGGGTCCGCGCATGCAGTGCTGCCACTTGTGGGGGCTGGAGTGCGGCAGCCGTTGTCACCGTGCAGCTGCCGCCAACTGCAACGCCGACGTTGAACGCACCGGCGACGGGATTAAACGGCAGTTACACCGTGGCGTGGACCGGTGTAGCTGCTGCGACGAAGTACCAATTGCGGGAGCGATTGGGCAACGGCAGCTGGACGACGATCCATGATGCAGATGGCGGCAGCAAAGCGTTCACTGGCAAGGCGACCGGGTCCTGGCGCTACCAAGTACGCGCGTGCAACCAGGCCGGATGCGGCGGATGGTCAGCTGCCGTGGCTGTGAGCGTCATCTACCCGCCCGCCTCCGCGCCGGCGTTGACTGTGCCCGAGAGCAACACTACAGGAAGCTACACCGTCACCTGGACCGCGATCGGCGGATCGACACGCTATGAGCTTCAGGAGCGTTTTGCCACCCAAAGCTGGACAACGATCCACAACGCCTCTGGAACAAGTAAGGCAGTCAGCGGCAAGTCCACGGGAAGCTGGAGCTATCAGGTCAGGGCATGCAACGCCGCAGGATGTGGCGGGTGGTCGGCCGCGAAGTCGACCGCGGTCATCCGACCGCCGACGAGCGCACCTGCCTTGACCGTGCCCGCGGCCAATGCCTCGGGTAGCTATGCGGTGACCTGGACAGCGGTGGCGCAAGCAACTCGCTATCAGCTCCAGGAGCGCCTGGGAAGCGGAGGCTGGAGCACGGTGCATGATGCAGCGGGGACCAGCAAGTCGATCAGTGGCAAGGCGAGCGGGACTTGGAGTTACCAAGTGCGCGGATGTAACGTCGCGGGCTGTGGCGGCTGGTCTGCTGCGCGTAGCGTGACCGTCACCCGACCGCCGCCAGTGCCCACGTTCACGTCCTCGGTCATGAATCGGCATTATCAGGGCGAGCTGGTACGTCTGCAGTGCTCGGTTCAATGGACGCCCTTGGCATCTGCGGAACATTACGAACTTCAGGTCCAAGGAGGCGGCCTCCAGTACAGCGGCCCATCGACAAGTGTGCAGGGCGCGTTCAACACGGCTTCCTATTGCGCACCGGCGCATGTGCTGAGGGCTTGCAACGCTGGCGGGTGCTCGGCATGGTCGGCGCCCTACGCCCAGACGCTTGTGGAGTACGGAAGTCCAGGCGGTCCCGATGTCCCGGTGAGTATCGAACATAGCGCAGGAGCAGGCCGGTGAAAATGAGTCGGTATTTGGCGTGCGCCCTTGCGTTGATATGGATGCTTATCGGTGACGTGCAGGCGCAGACGACGGTTCGTTACATTCATACCGACGCGCTGGGAAGCGTGGTAGTCGTGACAGACGAGAACGGCGTTGTCGTCGAGCGCCGGGAATACGAGCCCTATGGAGCCCAGTTGACGCCGGCCTTGCAAGACGGCCCCGGCTACACAGGTCACGTGCAGGATGCTGCGACCGGGCTGACGTATATGCAGCAGCGGTACTATGATCCACCGCTGGGAGTATTTCTCAGCGTTGATCCTATTACCCCATATCAAAAGCCGGTTACGAACTTCTGTCGTTACTGTTATGCCATAAATAGTCCATATTCGTTCATTGATCCTGATGGGCGTGAAGGTATTGCCATCAGGTATATGGAGCGTGACATCGAGGCGATGAACCGCGGCGAGATGTCACAACAAGAGTTCATGGACAGATCTTCGGCACGCGCAACTGGCGCAGTTGCAGGCTTGGCAATAGTGGCCACTAAGAATCCAGCGGGCGTTCTTAAAGCACTAAGTTCCGTTATTAGAAGAGATTCCGGACACGCTATCTCGAAGGATAGAGCCCAACACATATTTAGGGATAAAGAGGGGCATATGAGGGATAGTCCGCAGAACCGAGAAATCCTAAGGAGAGTTGCGGATGACCCGAAAACTAAGTTGGGCAATGATCGGTTTGGCAACACATGGTCATCTCAAACGCAGAAGGATGGGAGCCAGGTCTGGACGCAGACAAGAAATGGAGAAATCGTCAATGGCGGGGTGAACCAAACGCCGCGTTCGTTTAATCCTCAAACAGGGCTTTCTCGTCCTGCACCACCACCGCCTAGGAAGGTTGACTAGATATGCTTGAAGAAGAAGCCTACGCCGCGATGTTCATTTTTCTTGAGTCTTACTGGGAAAGGAATGGACAATCGGAAGATATCGGGATCTTGCTGGGCTCTATGCACCTGCTAGAAGATGGGATGCCTGCTGATGGTGCCGTCTGGCAAGACTGGCTAGATGCGGTCGCAAAATCTAAGAAATTGTCCGGGTAAGACTCATTTAGATAAATTGGACCCTCTGCTCCACTCAAATTGCTTGTTTCCGATCGCGGTACAGTTTAGCGGTGAGTTCTACAGTTTTAGGGGGGGTGGTGGAGGCGACGTCCCCCCGCAATTGAGTAGCAGGCTGCTTTGGAGTCCAATCCCCAACGAGAAGGAGATTGGACGTGAAGAAGCGTTTCAGCGAAGAGCAGATCATCGGCTTCCTG
>NZ_JBDJMI010000008.1:0-143285 GCF_039673825.1 Luteimonas sp. TWI662
GGCGCGGGGTGGGGGGGGGGGGGGGCGCCCCGGCGCGCGGGCGCGGGGGGGGGGGGGGGGGGGGGGGGCGCCGCCCCGCCCCCCCCCCCCCCCCCGGCCGCATCGCCCGGCATCTGCGAGACTGTCGGCCGGCACCGGCTTGGCAGGGACAGCAATGCGCGTATTCGTCATGGGCGCGTCGGGCGGCGTGGGCACACGGCTGGTCGCGCAGGCGGTGGCGCGCGGCCACCGGGTCACGGCGCAAACGCGGTCGGCAGATCGGCTCACCGCCACAGCGGGCGTCGACATCGTAGTCGGCCGCCCCGACGACGCCCGCTTCCTGGCGCAACGCATGCCCGCGCACGACGCGGTCGTGATGAGCCTGGGCGTCGCCAGCCCGAGGCCGACGACGGTGTTCTCTGATGCGACCCGTGCAGCGATCGCCGCGATGCGCGACAGCGGCGTGCGGCGCCTGATCGCGATCACCGGCGTGGGCGCGGGCGAGACGCGCGGGCACGGCGGCTGGCTGTACAACCGCATCGTCTTTCCGCTGGTCACTCGCCACCGCTATGCCGACAAGGAACGCCAGGAGGCGCTGATCCAGGACTCAGGGCTGGACTGGACGCTGGTGCGGCCCGCGCCGTTCACCGCGCGCAGTGGACGCGGCGACTGGCAGGTCGCCCTGTCCGTCCCGCCGTCGCTGCAACTGCGCACGGTCACCCGGGACGAGGTGGCTGGCTTCGTGATCGATTGCCTCGAATCAGGCGACTTCCTCCACTGCACGCCGTTCATCGGGCGTCCGCGCTGAGGTCACGGCGCAGGCGGGGACGCTGTCCAGCCGGACGGGCACCGCCCGCCGCAGGTCAGCATCCCGCTTGGGCATCCGAATCGGCGATATGCGCCATCAACCCGCTTCGACCGGGCGCGACCTCCGCGGCCAGCACGTGGCGGTCGGGGTAATCGCCACCGTTCTGCGCCCGGAACGCGATCGGCGCCTGCTCGAACAGCCCCGCCAGCCGCGCCCGCCACGCCTGGGATGCCGACGCGAGGCCCTGCGCGTCGAGCGCGCCCGCGCCGTAGACCGCGAAAGTGGGCAGCACCTGCATGCCCGGAAAGAACAAAGCACCGTGGGTGATCGGAAACAGCAACTGTTCCAGCGGGCCATTGATGCCGCGAGGCGAGTAGTCCACCTCGGGACCGCCGACCGACACCGCGAGCAATGCACGCTTGCCCGCAAACCCGCCCTCCCCGTACCGATGGGCGTTGCCGGCATCGCCGTAGCCATAGGCCAGCCCGTAGGCCCAGACCCGGTCGATCCAGCCCTTCATGATCGCCGGCATGCCGAACCACCACAGCGGAAAATGCAGGATCACCGCATCGGCCGCCATCAGCTTGCGCTGTTCGGCCACCACGTCCGGCGTCTGACCATCATGGGCGAAGGCATGGCGCGACTCGGCCACGAACGACAAGCGCTCGGGGTCGAGGCGATGGGGAAAGTCGTCGGCGTCGAACACCGCCTTCCAGCGCGCCGCGTACAGATCGGATTGCGCCACCACGTGACCCTGCGCAGACAGGACGTCGGTCGAGATGTCGACCAGACGACGGGTCATCGAGGTCGGCTCTGGATGGGCGTGGACCAGCAGGACGTGCATCGGCGCGGCTCGCAAGGGCGATGCACGCAAGGTAGCGATCGGAGCCCTATAGTTGAAATGGATTCTCACCATTCCAGGTATCGTCATGCGCAATACCTTGCGGGGACTCGATCTCAACCTGCTGCGCACACTCGACGCGCTGCTGATCGAGCACAACGTGACCCGCGCCGCGCAGCGTCTGCATCTGGCGCAGCCGACCATCAGTGCCCAGCTCGCACGGCTGCGGGATTTCTTCGACGACCCGCTGCTGCTGCCAGGACCGCGCGGCATGCGCCCGACGGCACGCGCCGATGCGCTGCGCGAGCCGCTGCGGCAGTCGCTGGCGGCGCTGGCCCAGGCGGTCGCACCTGCCCCGCCCTTCGCGCCCGCCCAGGCCCGCCAGACGTGGCGCGTCGCCGCCTTCGACTACAGCGTACTGACGGTCCTGCGCCCGGCCTTGGCCACGTTGCGGATCGCCGCGCCAGGGATGCGCCTGGCGGTCGTGCAACGGCCACCGGGCCAGATGGCCGCCAGTACGGCGCAAGATGAGGTCGACCTCGCGTTCCTGACCAACGCCGAGGCACCGCCCACGTTGCGCTGGCGCCGCATGTTCACCGAGCGCTACCTGCTGGTCGGGCGCGCCGGACATCCTGGATTGAAGCGTCGCCCGACACTGGCGCAGTTTTGCAAGCTCGACCATGCGATCGTCTCGCCGGACGGCGGCGGCTTCGATGGGGCTACCGACCGCGCACTCGCCGAGCGCGGCATGGCCCGTCGCGTCGTGCTGTCGGTGCCGCAGTTTCTGGCGCTGCCGGCGTTGCTGGAAACCAGCGACTTGGTGGCGATGCTGCCCTCGCGCCTGGTCCAGGCGAACCCGGCGTTGCGGGTGGTCGCACCGCCGATCGCCATTCCCGGCTTCGACCTGCTGATGCTCTGGCCCGAGCGCGTCCATCGCGACCCGGCCCACCAGTGGCTGCGTGCGCACATCGCCGGTATGGAATGAGGCGACCAGCCGCGCCCCGGTGCGTGGCGGCCTCCCTCTGCCGCCGCATAGGCCGAGACCTTCGACGCGCATCTGCGCGACGGTGTGGCGCGCACCGGCTGCGAACATCAGCGCCCCTCACATTGGTATGACCACATATCTGCGACCTTGGTCGCGTTGACGTTGAACCCGCTCATTTCGCTAAGATTGCCCGGTGTTGAGCGCGCCCTGCCTTCGAATCGGTCATACCAATCGGCCGTGGCGCGCCGGATGCGGTCCATAGATCCGCGCTTGCCGGGCGCGAATCGGACCCGCCTCGGTTCACCGCCCCGCCTCCGCGCCGATGATCGTCATCGCTGCAGGCGAACTGACATGGATGGATTCCCGGATGCGCCTTCCCGCCCCAGCGACCCGCCCCGACACGATCGGCGCGCGCCGATTGCGTCTGTCCGACCAGGTGGTCGACCGCGTGCTGGCACTGATCGACGCGCGCGAGCTGAGGCCCGGTGATCGCCTGCCGGCCGAACGCGCGCTCGCGCTCGAACTGCGCGTGTCGCGCACCGTCTTGCGCGAGGCGATCGCCCACCTGGCGAGTCAGGGCGTGCTGCGTGCACGCCAGGGCGGCGGCACCTACCTGTGTGCGCACGACGCACCCGCAGCCCCGCGCATCGCGCCGCTGCAACCATTCATCAGCGTGTTCCGGAGCGATCCGGAGTACCGCTACGACGTCCTGGAGATCCGCCACGGACTGGAGGGCATGGCTGCCTGGCACGCCGCGCTGCGCGCGACCGACGAGGACCGCGCGCGGATCGCCGATGCCTTCGACGCAATGACGGCCCTGCATGGCCGCAACGATCCCGCCGGCGAGGCGCGCGCCGATGCCGCATTCCACCTGTCCATCGCCGAGGCCTCGCATAATCTGGTGCTGCTGCAGGTCATGCGCGGGATGTTCGACCTGCTGCAGACCAATATCTCGCAGAGCCGCGAAACGCTCTATGTCTCGGCGCGCACCTTCGAGCCGCTGTTGATGCAGCACCGGGCGATGCGCGACGCCGTCCTGTCGGGTGACCCGGAGGGCGCACGCGCCGCCGCGCACACCCACCTGGCGTTCGTGCACAGCTCGCTACGCGAACTCGATGACAACGAAGCGCGCCGCGCCCGCGCTTCGCGCCTGCCGCCGTCGCACAGCTGAAGGCGAGCGCCATGATCATCGCCGCCTCGACCGACTACCGCGCCGCCGCCCAGCGGCGGCTGCCGCCGTTCCTGTTCCACTACATCGACGGCGGCGCGTACGCAGAACAGACCCTGCGTCGCAACGTCGCCGACCTGGAGGGCATCGCCCTGCGCCAGCGGGTGCTGCGCGATGTCGCCGACCTCGACCTGTCGACCGAACTGTTCGGCGAGCGCCTGGCCTTCCCCGCGGCGCTCGCACCGGTCGGGCTGAGCGGCATGTATGCGCGCCGCGGCGAAGTCCAGGCGGCCCGCGCGGCGGCTTCGCGTGGCATCCCGTTCACGCTGTCGACGGTGTCGGTCTGCGCGATCGAGGAAGTCGCACCCGCGATCGACCGGCCGATGTGGTTCCAGTTGTACGTGCTGCGCGACCGCGGCTTCATGCGCGCCGCGCTCGAACGCGCACAGGCCGCCGGCTGCAGCACGCTGGTGTTCACGGTCGACATGCCCACGCCCGGCGCGCGCTACCGCGACGCGCACTCGGGTATGAGCGGCCCCAACGCCGCGCTGCGCCGCCTGTGGCAGGCAGCCACGCATCCGCGCTGGGCCTGGGACGTGGGTCTGCGCGGGCGCCCGCACGATCTGGGCAACATCTCCGCCTACCGCGGCGCTGTGACCGGACTGGCCGACTACATCGGCTGGCTGGGCGCGAACTTCGACCCGTCGATTGCGTGGAAGGATCTGGAATGGATCCGCGCATTCTGGCGCGGACCGATGGTCATCAAAGGCATCCTCGACCCGGACGATGCCCGCGATGCGGTGCGCTTCGGCGCCGACGGCATCGTCGTCTCCAACCACGGCGGGCGTCAGCTCGATGGCGTATTGTCGACCGCGCATGCGCTGCCCGCGATCGCAGACGCCGTCGGCGGGTCGCTGAAGATCCTCGCCGATTCGGGCGTGCGCAGCGGGCTGGACATCGTGCGGATGCTGGCGCTGGGCGCCGATGCAGTGCTGCTGGGCCGTGCGTTCGTCTATGCGCTGGCCGCGGCCGGCCAGGCGGGGGTGGCACACCTGCTCGACCTGCTGCAACAGGAAATGCGCGTGGCGATGACGCTGACCGGCGCGCGCACCGTCGCCGACATCGGCGGCGATACCCTGGTTGCGCCACCGCGATGACACCGGGGCTGGTCGAGCGGCTACGCGGCATCGTCGGCCGCCGTCATGTGCTGACCGGCATGCGTGCGACACGGCGCTACCGCAAGGGGTATCGCTTCGGCGACGGGCCGGTGCTCGCGGTCGTCCGTCCGGGCAGTCTGGTGGCGCTGTGGCAGGTGCTGCAGGCGGTGCTCGACGCTGGCGCGATCGTGCTGATGCAGGCGACCAACACCGGCCTGACCGGTGGGTCGACGCCTGACGGCAACGGTTATGACCGCGGCATCGTACTGGTCAGCACGCGGCGGCTGCTGGGCATCCAGTTGCTCGACGGCGGCCGGCAAGTGGTGTGCCTGCCGGGGGCAACGCTCGACCGGCTGGAAAAAGCCCTCGCGCCGTTGGATCGCGAGCCGCATTCGGTGATCGGTGCGTCGTGCATCGGCGCCTCAGTGCTCGGCGGCGTGTGCAACAACTCCGGCGGCGCGCTGGTGCGCCGCGGTCCGGCCTACACCGAGCTGGCGCTGTTTGCGCAGCGCGACGCCGACGGTACGCTGCGGTTGGTGAACCACCTGGGCATCGAACTGGGCGACGACCCCGAGATGATGCTCGCGCGATTGGAGGCCGGCGACTACCGCACCCGCGATGTCCGCGACCCGCCCGATCGCGTCGCCTCGGACCGCCGCTACGCGCAGGACGTGCGCGACGTCGATGCGCCCACGCCGGCACGCTACAACGCCGACCCCTCGCGACTGCACGAGGCCTCCGGTTCGGCAGGCCGGCTGGCGGTGTTCGCGGTGCGGCTCGACACCTTCCCGCGCGCGCCGGCGACCGTGCTCTACATCGGCAGCAACGAGCCCGACGACCTCACCGCGATCCGCCGTCACCTGTTGCGCGCATCCGACGACTTGCCGATCGCCGGCGAGTACGTGCACCGCGACGCGTTCGACATCGGCGCTCAGTACGGCAAGGACGTGTTCCTGCTGATCGACCGCTTCGGCACCGACAAGGTCCCGGCAGCGTTCGCGCTCAAGAGCCGGATCGACGGCGTGCTTGAGCGTATCGGCCTGCGCGGCGCGAGCGACCGGGCGCTGCAGGCGCTCGTCTCGCTGTTACCCGACCACCTGCCGCGCCGGTTGCGCGACTTCCGCGAGCGCTATGCGCACCATCTGTTGCTCAAGGTCGGCACCCCGCAGGCGGCCGCGACCGAGGCGTTTCTGGATCGCCATTTCGCCGCAGCCACATCGGGCAGCTGGTTCCGCTGCACCGCCGACGAGGGCCGCAAGGCCTTCCTGCATCGCTTCGCCATCGCCGGCGCGGCGGTCCGCTACCGCGAGGTGCACCGGCGCCAGGTCGCCGACATCGTCGCGCTCGACATCGCGCTGCGCCGCAACGATCGCGACTGGGTCGAGACGTTGCCGCCGTCGATCGCATCCGCGCTCGCCGGCAGGCTGTGCTACGGACACTTCCTGTGCCACGTCTTTCACCAGGACTACATCGTCAAGGCCGGCCACGACCCTCTGGCGATCGAGCATGCGATGTGGGCCCTGCTCGACGCACGTGGCGCCGAGTACCCGGCCGAGCACAATGTCGGCCATCTCTACACCGCCAAGCCGGCGCTGGCCGCGTTCTATCGCGCGCTCGACCCGACCAACAGCTTCAACCCAGGCATCGGCCACACCCCAAAAGGTGCGCACTGGCGCGACGGCGACTGTCCGCGATGATCGCGCGCGCTTATCGGCCCGCCATCGCACAGTGTCCAGCGCCTGCCGAGTGCCGCGACCACCCAGCGGAATCGGGCCGCGACTGGGCGCGGTAGCCGGCAGGCGCCCACGACGGACGGCCGGCTCCTGGCTGGCACGTCCCTGCCCATCCAAAGTGGAACGCCCGTTCCCGCATCTGGGTGAAGAACCACAAGAAAGCCCCGCTCACGCGGGGCTTTCTTGTGGCTGCGCGCGCGGTCAGGCGACCGGCGCCACACCCGAGGCCTGCGCCCCCTTCGGTCCCTGCGTCACCTCGTAGCTCACCCGCTGCCCCTCCTGCAGCGAGCGGAAACCACTCGAGTTGATCGCCGAGAAATGAACGAATACGTCCGCACTGCCGTCCTCGGGCGCAATGAACCCGAATCCCTTCGCATCGTTGAACCACTTCACTGTGCCGTATTGCATGAACGTCTGACCTCGTCTGGATACGTGATACCGGCCCGCCTGCAAGGAGCGACCGGCGGCCCGAGTATGCAAAGCAAGCTACCGCCGTGGCAATCAGGCCGCGAGCAGCGCCCGCAGCAGGGCCGGAATGCCGGACGACGCCGCGGCGACGTTGGCGAGCACGTCCTCGAAGGTGATGACCTCATCGACCTGGGGGCCGGCCCCGGCCGCCCAGTTGGCGACGATGGCCAGGCACGCGTAGTCCAGACCGAGCTCCCGTGCCAGGCCCGCCTCGGGCATGCCGGTCATGCCGACCAGGTCGCAGCCATCGCGGCGCATGCGCGCGATCTCGGCCCGGGTCTCCAGTCGCGGACCCTGGGTCGCGCCATAGCAGCCGCCGTCGACCAGCGCCACGCCGGCGCGCCCGGCCGCATCGACGACCGCCCGCCGCAGCGCAGGCGTATAGGGATCGCCGAAATCGACGTGCAGCACCTCGCTGCCCTCCTCCTCGCAGTACGTCGACACCCGGCCCCAGGTGTAGTCGATCAACTGATCGGGGCAGGCCAGCACGCGCGGGCCGAAACGGTCGGTGATGCCGCCCACGGTGTTGAGCGCGAGCACCCGCGAGGCGCCGAGCGCATGAAGCGCGGCGAGATTGGCGCGGTAGTTGATCCGGTGCGGCGGCAGCGAATGGCCCTCGCCGTGGCGCGCCAGGAATGCCACGCGGCGGCCGTCGAGCGTGCCGATCCGCACAGGACCCGACAGGCCGCCATAGCGCGTCACCGGCTGGTGCGCCTCGACATCCTGCAGCTCGGCCAGTGCGTACAGCCCGGTACCGCCGATCACGGCCAGGTCGATGGATGCGGTCATCGCGAAGTCTCGTCAGGCGCCGGGCGACGCGGGACCGGGATGATAGCGCCTGGCCGCCGTCGTCCCGATACCGCGCAGGCGTGCGGACCCGGCCGCGCCGGTCCGGCCTGTTCAGTCGGCCAGCGCGTAGATCCCCGGCAGGTTGCGTCCCTGCTCGTGGAAATCCATGCCGTAGCCGAACACGTAGCGGTCGGGTACCTCGACGCCCACGTAGTCGGCTTCCACGCCCTCGACGCAGCGGTCGTGCACCTTGACCGCGAGCACCGCGACCCGGACCTCGCTCGCGCCCTGATCCTCGCACCAGTGCCGCACGGCCTTGAGCGTGTGGCCTTCGTCGAGAATGTCGTCGACCAGCAGCACGCGCCGGCCCTGCAGCGGTGTGGCCGGACGGTGCAGCCAGGCCAGGCCCGAGCCGGTGGTCGCGCCGCGGTAGCGGGTGGCGTGCAGATAGTCGAACTGCAGGTCCAGTTCGCGCTCGCCCAGCGCGAACGCCAGTTGCGCGGCAAATGGCATGCCGCCGTGCATCACCGTGATGAACAGCGGCGGCACCTCGTCGTCGCCGTAGTCGTCGGCGATGCCGTCGGCCATCGCCTCGATCGCCTCGTCGAGCACATCGCGATCAAACAGCAGGTCCGCGCTATCGAGCACGTCGTCGAGCCGGGGGATGTTCATGCGATGTCTCCGTTGCGCGTGGCGGTCGCGGCGAATGCGCCGTCCCAACCGAGGGGGCCGCGACCGATCAGGCCGGTCAACGCCATGGTGTTGAGGGCGCGGCCTTCGACGGCGGCGAGCGATTCGGCGACGAGTTCGGGATGACAGACCAGCACCACGTCGCAGCCGGCATCGAGGTGCGCATCGACGCGCGCCTTGATGCCTCCGGCCGAGAATGCGGCGGCCATGCCGATGTCGTCGGAGAACACGACGCCGCGAAAGCCCAGCTCACCGCGCAGGATGGTCTCGATCCAGCGCGGCGAGTACCCCGCCGGCTCCGGCGCGACCTGCGGATAGGTCACGTGCGCGAGCATCACGGCATCGGCACCGGCGTCGATGCCGGCGACGAACGGCACCAGGTCGTGCGCGCGGATCTCCTCGAGGCTGCGGCGATCCACCGCCTGATCGAAATGCGTGTCCTCGCGGACCGAGCCGTGGCCGGGGAAATGCTTGAGCGTGGCCGCCATGCCCGCCTCGTGCATCCCTTCGACGTAGGCGCGCGTGAGCGCAGCGACGATCTGCGGATCGTCCGAGAACGCCCGGTCGCCAATCGCGAGGTTGCCGTGGCCGACATCGACCACCGGCGCGAAACTCAAGTCGACGCCGCTGCCGTGCACCTCCTCGGCCATGCGTCGCGCATGCGCGCGCGCCTGGGCGAGCGCCGCATCGGGATCGCTCAAGTACTGCACGCCGAAGCCGGCCAGCGGCGGCAGCGCCGTGTAGCCGTCCACGAAGCGCTGTACGCGGCCGCCTTCCTGGTCGACGCAGACCAACTGCGGGCGCGGCGCGGCCTCGCGGATCGCGGCGGCCAGTTCGGCGATCTGCGCGCGCGAGGCGACGTTACGCTTGAACAGGATCACACCGGCGCAGGCATCGTGCTGCAGCCAGTCGCGCTCCTGCGCGGTGAGTTCGGTGCCGGCCACGCCGATCACGAGCATTGCGGACATCTCCATCGAGCGCGCCGGGCGGCGCAGACGGGCATTGTCGCAGATGCACGCATCGCGCCGAGCGTGCGCAGCCCGGTGTTCAGGCGCAGCCGTCCGGGCCGCAAACGGCACCGGATGCCGACGCAGGCCCAGCGGCGGCCAGCGCCTGGCGCAACGTCTGGGCCAGTTGCTCGGGCCGCTGCGCGCCCTGCACCGCCAGCCGCCCGTCGATGATGAAGGTCGGCACGGCGCGGATACCGATCGCCTGCGCCTGCGCAATCTGCGCCTGCACCTCCGCCTCGCCTTCATCGCTGGCCAGCAGCGCCCGCACGCGCGCCGCGTCGAGCCCACCCGCTGCGCCCGCCTCCACCAGCACCTCGACATCGGCCAGATTACGGCCTTGCGCGAAGTGAGCATGGAACAGCGCCTCGCCAACCGCGTCGGCGTCGCCCTCACGCGCAGCCAGCGCCAGCAGCCGGTGCGCCGGCAACGTGGTCACGCGGACCTGGCCGCGGTCGAAGTCGAACGGCAGGCCCTCGGCGCGGGCAGTGGCCTGGGTCTGCGCCAGCAGCTGCGCGGTGCGCTCGGCGCCGCCGAACTTGCGGGCATAGGCCTCGCGCAGCGGCACCGGCGTGGCATCCGCGTCGGGGTCGAGCAGGAAGGGATGCCAATGGATGTCGATCGCCGGCGCATCCTCGCCCAGCAGCGCGATGGCGCGCTGCAATCGGCGCTTGCCGATCCAGCACCACGGGCACACGACGTCGGACCAGATGTCGATTCTCATGTGTGCATCATGCGCCGGTTGCTGGCGCTGCGCTCGCCTCAGCCCCGTTCCGCAGCGTCCCAGCGGGAGAACGGATACGCGGCGAGTGCCAGGTTGTAGTAGCGCTTGTGGTCGGTGACCTCCTCACCCAGCCAGCCGGGGCGCGCGAAGGCCTCGTCGGCGTGGTCCAGCTCGATCTCGGCCACGACCAGCCCGGCGTTATCGCCGAGAAACTCATCGACCTCCCACAGATGGTCGCCGTGGTGCACCAGATGCCGGCGTTTTTCGACCCGGCCGCCGACGCACAGCGTCAGCAGCGCGTGCGCATCGGCGATCGGCAGCGGCAACTCGAACTCCTGCCGGGTATGGCCGAGCGCGCGCGACTTGATGTTCACGAACGCCGCTTCGCCCTCGATGCGCACGCGCACCGAGGCCTTCTGCGCGCCGCTGTCGAGCGCAGCCATGTCGTTGAGATAGCCCTGCGCCATTGGCACCACCGCATGCGCCGCATCGCGCCACGCCTCGGACGTCACCAGGAACTTGCGTTCGATCTCGATCGCCATGGCGCTACTTCTTGCTCTCGAACACCGCGATCGACTCCACGTGCGCGGTCTGCGGGAACATGTCCATCACGCCGGCGTCGACCAGCCGCCAGCCGCGCTCGTTGACCAGGTAGCCGGCATCGCGCGCCAGCGACGCGGGGTGGCAGCTGACGTAGACGATGCGGGCGAACCGTTCAAGTGGCAGTTGGCGCAACACATCGATCGCGCCCGAGCGCGGCGGGTCGAGCAGCAGTTTGTCGAAGCCCTGGCGCATCCAGGGCGCCCCGCGCTGGTCCTGGGTCAGGTCGGCGGCATGGAACTGCGCATTGTCCAGGCCGTTGTGCGCGGCATTCTCCCGCGCACGCGCGACCAGCCCGGCCTCGCCCTCCACACCGACAACCTCGCGCACGCGGCGCGCCAGCGGCAGCGTGAAGTTGCCCAGGCCGCAGAACAGGTCGAGCACGCGGTCGTCGGGCTGCACGTCGAGCAGGTCGAGCGTGCGCGCGATCATCGTGCCGTTGAGGCCGGCGTTGACCTGGATGAAATCCAGCGGCCGGAATTTCAGCTCCACATCCCAGGCCTCGAGCCGGAACGACAGCGCCGGAGCCTGCGGCCACAGCGGGTGCACGCTGTCGTTGCCGCCCGGCTGCAGGAAGATCGCCATCCGCTGCTGCTGGCCGAACGTGGTCAGCGCCGCGAGATCGCGCTCGCCCAACGGCTGCAGGTGCCGGAACACCAGCGCCACGCCGTCGAACTCGGGGGTCGGGTCGCCGGCAATGAACTCGATCTGCGGAATATCGGCGCGGGCGTCCAGGCCATCGACCAGCGCGCACAGCGCCAGGATCGCAGCGCCGATCGGCGGGATCACCGTGTGGCATTCGTGCAGGTCGGCGACGAAGCGTGGATCGCGCTCGCGAAAGCCCACCAGCGTCTTGTCTTTCTTCTCCACGCGCCGCACCGAGAAGCGGCCCTTGCGGCGGTAGCCCCAGGCGCGGTCGACCAGCGGCGCCATCCAGCGCTGCGGCGTGACGTGACCGATGCGCTCGAAGTTCTCGCGCAGCACGCGCTGCTTGGCCTGGATCTGCTGGTCGGCATCCAGATGCTGCAACACGCAGCCACCGCAGACGCCGAAATGCGCACAGCGTGGTGTGACCCGGTGCTCGGACGCACGCAGCACCTCCAGCGTCACCGCCTCGTCGAAGCTGCGCGAACGCGCGGTGCGCTGGGCGACGACCTGCTCGCGCGGCAACGCGCCAGCGACGAACACGGCCTTGCCGTCGGGCAGCCGCGCGACGCCGCGGCCATCGTGGGTCAGGTCGAGGATGTCGACCTGGAAGGGAGTCTGATCGAGGCGTTTGCGGGCCACGTGGCGAAGGCTGCGGGCGGAAAGGCCGCGTATTGTCGCAGAACCTAACGCGACATCGGACCGGGTGCCCGCGTCAAGCACGTCATGGGCAAGCCCGCGCCGCCTCCGGGAAAGCTGCGGTAAACCGGGGTCAGAGTGCAATTTCGCTCCACGAAATTGCACTCTGACCCCGGTTTTGATCGAGAATCACGCGTTCGAAGAAGCCGCGAACTTCGAGCCGCAGCGCGTTGTGGCGGCTGGAGGGTGCGGAGAGCGGGCCATGGATGGCCCGCGGCGGCGAGTCGGCCATGGGTGAGTGTGGGCTGCTCGCGCGGCATGTCGCGCAGCCTGCACGAACGCACGGCGTGCTTCGCCGGGCCGGACCGCGGAGCGGGCTGCCGAGCCGAGTAGCACTCCCCGGCCGACGCAACGCCGCTACCGACGTCGAAGCGCCTAACAGACCCTACTTCTGCGTCCAGCTCCCGCCCTGCTGATACCACCAGCCCGAACGCGCGCTCTGGATCCACTGGCGCGCGAACACATCGCGGATCTGCGACTCCCATTCGGGATGACCGTTGGCGACCGCGATCTCGCGGTACACCGCCTGGCGGTCGCGGTTGTCGTCGGCGACCGCGGTGTTGACCGCGACCCGGTCCTTGATCGGCAACTGCGAGGCATCGCGGACCACGATCAGGCCATTGCTGCCGAAGCCGAGCGCGCCCGAATCGAAATGCGGCCGCAGCGTGCCGTTGAAACGCTGCTCCATGCGCGACTGGATCGCCTGGATCGCCGGCGTGCGGATCGTGACGTCCGGGGTCTGGGCCTGGGCGGTACCGATGCCCAGCAGCATCCAAGGATCAAAGCGCATGCCGCGCTGGGCCATGCCGCCACCGGGCGTCGTCGACGGCGCAGGCGGCTGTGCGGCCGGCGTGTCGCCGATCACGTTCTCGACGAACTCGCGCGCCGCTTCCTTGGCCTCGGCGGCGGGAAAATAGACGTTGATCGTCACGCATGCGGTAAGTGCGAGCGCGGCCACGGCCGGCAGTCCCATCCAACGCGCCATCGGGTGTTCTCCTGTATCGATACGGGGCGTGGCGCTCAGTCGATGACCGGGGCCACATCGCCGCCAGCGGCGGCAGCCAGACGCTCGACCAGCGTCGGCCAGTCGACGTCGCGGTTGTAGCCGACGACGTCCAGCCGCGGCAGGCCCGCGCCGTCGACGATAGTAAAGGCGTTGCCCGCTGAATGCAGACCCCCCATTCGGCACACCTGGTTGCGCAGCCGGCAGGAGATGCCGATGCCGCGATAGCCGAAGTCGTCGAACAGCGCGATCGCCCTGCCCTGCAGGCTGGTGACGAACGACGCATCGCCGACACTGGAGATGTCCTGCACCGCGCGCTGGCTGATGCGCTGGCGCACGCCGGGCGTGCGTTCGGTATGCAGTTCGGCATCGAACGCGGTCGCGCCCCAATCGACCAGGCGCAACCCATCGATCCGTCCGTGCAGCCGCCCCTCGATGCTGCCGAAGCCGAACACGCCGGTCAGCGCCTGCAGGTCCAGCCCCTGCAGCGCCAGGTCGCTGGTGACCGTCGGCGCGACGCCGAACGGGCGCTCGATCGACAGCGACGACACATCGACGCGTCCGTCGAAGAGCTGCATCGCCAATCCGCCGTCGAAGTCGATCCGGTTGTCCGCATAGCGCACTGTCGGAATGCGACCGCTCAGGCGGCCTTCGAACGCGGGCCAGGCCAGCGCCTGCGCCAGTCGACCGATATCCAGACCGTCGAGCCGCAGCGCGGTACGCATCCGCAGGCCGTCGCCATCGCTCTGCGCATGCCCTGGCAATTGCAGCGCCAACGCGTCGAACCCGACCTCGCCGCCGAGGAACGACAGCGCGACCGGCTCGCGCAGCCGCATACGGCCCGCCGCGCTTTCCAGGCTCCAGGCCGCTGCATCGAACGGCATGCCGTACAGCGCCCCGCCCCGCCAGGCGAACGTACTGTGCACGGGCGCGGTGGCGGAGTAGCGGAGCGCGCCGTCCATGCGGTCGAAGCGGAACCGCGCCTGCGCATCGCCGACATCCAGGCCGCGCAGGCGCAGGTCCGCCGTCCGCAGGACGCCCCCCGCCACCTCCAACGACGCCTCGAACCCGCCCTGCAGCGACAGCCCCGACAGCCCGGCCGGGCCGAGCCAGCCGGAGAGGTAGCGTGCCGGCAGCGCATGGGCGTCCCGGCTCGTCGCATCGAGCGACAAGGCCTGCAACGTGCCATCGGCCGCCAGTGCCGCAGTGCCGCCGAGTTGCAACGCATCGCTGTCGCGCCAGGCCAGGCGCGGCAGTGCCCAGCCGCCATCGGCGATGCGCTGGAGGTCGAGCCCGATCCCGATCGGCGCAGCAGGCAAGGCCAGATACGCCGCACCGAACAGCCATTCCCCGCCGTGCAGCGTGCCGTCCAGCCGCAGCGTGGGGCCGGCATCGGGCAGACGCAGGTCGAGCCGCAGATCGGCGGCGACCCCTTCGGTCGCGATCGCGCCGTCCGCAGTCTCAAGCGCAAGGTCGTGCACGGCCAGGGGACCGGCGACGCGCAACGGCTGCGCGTCCGGCGCGTCGATCTGCAGTGCGCCGTCCAGCCGTCCCTTGCGCAATTGCGCGGCCTCCCAAGCGGTGCGCACCAGCGCCTGCGCCCAGGCCGCCGGGACGCGCTTGAGGTCGATCGTCGTGCGCTCGGGCGTGGCCGCCCGGCGCGTCAGCGTCAGCGTGCCCCCCTCGCCCGACAGGCGGGCATCGAGGTCCTGCGCATCGAGTTCGAGCGCCAGCCGCAGCACCGACCCCGAGCCGTCGCGGACCGGACCATCGCAGCGCCAGCGCACCCGCCCCTCGTTCACGATCCGTTGCAGCGGGCACTGCCAATCGACATCGCGCAGCCGCCACCCCAATGCCCCGGCGTCGACGTCCGCAGCGCGCAGCCGGAGCCGGCCATCGGGCGCGTCGGCCGGCCAGTCGAGCGCCAGCCGGACCTGCGTCATCGCCGCGACCGGGGTGTCGACATGCGCGATTCGCGCCGCCATCGTCCGCGCCTGTGCGACCGGCACACAGGCCAGCAACAGCGGTAGGATCGGCAGCAGGCGGCGAGGCATCGCCGCAGGATACCTTCATCGCATGGAGCGACCGATGCCCAGATTGCTGCTGGTCGAAGACGACCCCACGAGCCGCAGTTTCCTGCTCGCCGCAGCGGCGGCGTTGCCGGCCGAGGTGGACGTGGCCGGCACGGTCGCCGATGCCCTGGCACTGGCCGCCGACGACACCCACGATGCCTGGCTCATCGACGCCAACCTGCCCGACGGCAGCGGCATCGAGCTGCTCGCCCGCCTGCGCGCCCAGGGGCTGGACACGCCGGCCCTGGCGCACACCGCCGAGCGCGAACGCGAATCGCTCGATGCCCTGCGCGCGGCCGGCTTCCTGCTCGCGCTGAGCAAGCCGGTGACGGCCGCCAACTGGCGCGCCGCGATCCGCACCCTGGTGGCAGCGCCGGTCGTCGCCCCGCCGCCACCGCCGCGACCGACCCCGGCCGACGACGACCTCGAACCCAGCGCCTCCGCACGTCCCCCCGTCTGGAACACCCAGGCCGCGCTGGCCGCGGTCGGCGGCAACGTCGGCAACGCCGATGCGTTGCGCGGGCTGTTCATCGGCGAACTGCCGCAGGCCCGCGATGGGATCGTGCTGGCGGCACGACGCGGCGATGCCGCGGTCATGCGCAGCCTGCTGCACAAGCTGCGGGCTGGCTGCGGGTTCGTCGGCGCCGACCGCCTGTGCGCAGCCGCCGCCAGCCTGCACGCCGCCCCGGAGTCGGAGCCGGCGCTGCATAGGTTTCTCGCCGCCATCGACGCGACGCTCGCGGCGGCGTGAGCGCGCGGGCGGCTAACGGTCGCCCGGCGTTCCGCGCCGCGCGAACTGGGACGCAAGTTCCCAGGACTTGAGGCCCCGCGGCCCTAGGTGATGCGCCAGGACCGCGCGCAGTGCGCGCCGCAGATTGGCGAGGTCCGCGCTGTCGGGCGCCGCACCATCGGCGGCCAGCGCGAGCAATGCGCGCCCGGTCGCCGCCGCGCTGCGCGAGGCCGCGCCGCCGTCGAGATGCAGACGGCGCGGGCCATGCTCGGGATCGAGCAGGTAGCGCGCCGCGGGGTCGATCGCCCGGCCATCGCCATCGGTATCGAGCGGCAGACCCACGCCAAGCGCATCGAGCAAGTCGCGTTCGAACCGGCGCAGGCTCCAGGCCAACTCGCCCGGCAACGCCAGACGCCCACGCACGCGCGCATAGGCCTCGTACAACTCGGGCAGCGGATCCTGGCGCGGCGCCAACCGCAACACCAGCTCGTTGAGGTAGAAGCCGGCAAGCATCGCATCGCCGAGCAGCCGGGGCGCCGCGTCGAGCGCCTCGGCGCTGCGCAACTGCGCCAGCTCCCCGCGCAGTTGCGCGTCCAGCCGCACATGTTGCAGCGGTTGCAGCGCCGCGCGCAGTACGTGCTTCTTCGGGCCCTGGACGCCACGCGCCACCAGGCCCAGGCGTCCGTGTTCGCAGCTCAGGACCTCGACCAGCAGGCTCGTCTCCCGCCATGGTCGGGCATGCAGGACGAACGCGGGCTCGTTGTCGATGCGCACAGGCGCCAGGCGCCGCGCTCAGCCCGCGCCGATGCGGGCGAAGAACGCCTCGCCGGTCAGCCGCTCGTCCGGATCGGCCAGGCTGTACCAATCGGGCTTGGCGTCGATGAAGATCTCGAGCGCGAAATGCGCATCGGGGATCGCATCGAACAGCCCCGCGGCGATGTAATGGTGGCCGTCGTCGGTGGTCGCGAAGAATAGGCTGCTGCCACAGGTCGCACAGAACGCGCGTTCGGCCCAGTCGGAGGATGCGAACCTGCGCACCAGCGACGCACCGGCCTCGATCCGCAACGACGTGGCGACCGGCAGCAGCATCGCCGGGCTACCATGGAAACGGCGACAGGCCCCACAGTGGCAGGCATGCACCTCGCGCGTCCCGGCAGGCACACTCAGCACCACCCCGCCGCACAGACACCGTCCTTGCAGCCGCGCCGCCTCGTCCTGATCGTGCACGGCCACAGCCTCGGTCATTCGCCGTAGCCCAGCGCCTTCAGCGCGGCCTCGTCGTCGGACCAGCCCTGGCGCACCCGCACCCAGGTCTCCAGGAACACCTTGGCGTCGAACAGCCGCTCCATCTGCAGGCGCGCCTTGGTGCTGATGTCCTTGAGCCGCGCGCCGCCCTTGCCAATGACGATCGCCTTCTGGCCGTCGCGCTCGACCCAGATCACCGCGCCGATGCGCAGCATCGCGCCGTCGACCGTGAAGCTCTCGATCTCGACCGTCGTGGCATACGGCAGTTCGGCACCAAGCTGGCGCATCAGTTGCTCGCGCACGAGTTCACCGGCCAGGAAGCGCTGGCTCTTGTCGGTGATTTCGTCCTCGCCATACAGCGGCGGCTGCTCGGGCAGCAACGGCAGCACGGTCGACACCAGTTGCTGCAGGCCATTGCGCTTGAGCGCCGACAGCGGCACCACGCCGGCGAACTCGCGTCCGTCTGCGACCTGCTGCAAGTACGGCAGCAACGCGGTCTTGTCCTTCATCCGGTCGATCTGGTTGACCACCAGCACCACCGGTACGCCGGCACCGCGCAGCGCATCGAACGCCAGCGTGTCCTCCTCGTCCCAGCGACCGGCCACCACGACCAGCAGGGCGACATCCACGCCTTCGAGCGCACCGCGCGCGGCGCGATTCATGACCCGGTTCATCGCGCGCTTCTGCTCGCGATGGATGCCCGGGGTGTCGACCAGCAACAGCTGGCCTTCGGGCAGGGTCGCGATGCCCAGCAGACGGTGCCGGGTGGTCTGGGGGCGGTTGGAGACGATGCTGACCTTGGCGCCCACGAGCGCGTTGACCAGGGTGGACTTGCCGACATTGGGTCGACCGATGACGGCAACGAAGCCGGCGCGATGGGACGCGGAATGGGGATCTGTCATGCCGGCATTCTACGGAAAAACCCGCATCGCTCGGCGGCGGCGGGCCGCCGCGCTCAGGCGCGGGCGTCGAGCAGCGCGACCACGCCCTCGGCGGCCTGCTGTTCGGCCGCTCGGCGGGAACTGCCCTGCCCCTCGGCGGCGATGTCGGCATCGCCCAGCACGCAGCGCACGATGAAGGTCCGTGCGTGCTCCTCGCCAGTCTCGGCCAACAGTTCGTAGACCGGCAACGCGCGCTGCCGCGCCTGCAGCCATTCCTGCAGCCGGGTCTTGGCGTCCTTGGCGATCCGGCCGCTGGCCAGGGTGGCCAGCGCGCGCTCGAACAGCGGCAGCACCACCGCGCGGCAGGTGTCCAGGCCGGCATCGAGGTAGACGGCCGCGATCACCGCCTCGAGCGCGTCGGACAGGATCGAGTCGCGACGATGGCCACCGGACTTCATCTCGCCCGGGCCCAGTACCAGACGCGATCCCAGATCGAGTTCGCGCGCGACCGCGGCGAGCGAGGACTCGCGCACCAGTTCGGCCCGTGCCCGCGTCAGCGTGCCTTCGTCGGCACTGGGGCAGCGCGCAAACAGCGCCTCGGCGATCAGCGCACCCAGCACCGCGTCGCCGAGGAACTCGAGCCGCTCGTTATGCGGCGCACCGGCGCTGCGATGGGTCAGCGCCTGCGCCAGCAACCCCGGATCGCGGAACACATGCCCTGCGAACCGGCCCTGCTGGCGGTCAACCGCGCCCGCCATCGCCTGCGAACGTCTGGGTGGCCTGGAAGCGGCCGACCACGTCGAGATTGCCGATCAATGCCTTGCGGGCCTCGTAGTTCACGTCCATGCGCAGGCCTTCGGGCACGCGGGTGATCGTGACGTCCTGGGGCTTGACGGTCTCCGCGTAGCTGATCTGCAGCCGACGGAAGAACAGTTCGCGAATCCGCGCGGTGTCGGCGCTGGCGATGCCCGGCTCGGCGGCCAGGCCCTTGAGCGCGGAGCGGACGCTGTAGTACTCCGAGTACATCGGAAACAGCTTCATGCCCACGTAGGCGAAGAAGCCGACGAGCGCCAGCACAACGACGAAGCCCAGCAAGGTGATGCCGCGTTGCGTACGTTTCATGGTGTCCCCCTCAGGTCGCGTCCGCCGGCTCAGCGGATGCTGCTGCCGATCCGGCCCCAGTCGACCCAGCCCGGCGCCTGCGAATCGACGTTCATCCAGATCAGGAACGCCTTGCCGCGCAGTTGGGTCTCGGGCAGCGTACCCCAGAAGCGGCCGTCGTCGCTGCGGTCGCGGTTGTCGCCCATGACGAAGTAATGGCCCTGCGGGACTTCGTAGCGCCCCTCGCCCATGTGGAACGGCGCGGCCTCGTCGATGTGCAGGATCTCATGGCTGCGACCGGGCATCGTCTCTTCGTAGAGCGAGGCACCAGTCATCTCCGCGCCGCGCCCCACGCCCTCGTAGGTGCCCAGCCGCTGGTAGCCGAACGGGGTGCCGTTGACGAAGACCTGGTTGTCGCGGAACTCGACCGTGTCGCCCGGCAGGCCGATCACCCGCTTGATCCAGTCCTGGTCGGGGTGCTGCGGCGGACGGAACACCACCACGTCGCCACGCGCCGGCTCGCCGATGTCGATGACCTTCTTGTTGGTGATCGGCAGCCGGATGCCGTAACTGAACTTGTTGACCAGGATGAAGTCGCCGATCAGCAGCGTCGGCATCATCGAGCTCGACGGGATGCGAAAGGGTTCGGCGACGAAACTGCGCAGGATCAGCACCACGAACAGGACCGGGAAGAAGGCCTTGGCGTAATCCACCGCGACCGGCTCCTTCTCCTCGATCAGCCCGCTGCGGCGCGCGCGCCGTTTGGCCAGCACCAGCTTGTCGAGCAACCAGATGACGCCGGTCAGCAGCGTCAGGAGGACCAATGCAGTCTCAAACCATTTCATGCGAGCTCCTCGGGAGCGGTGGTGCCTGATGGGCGATCGATGATCGGAAAAACGGGGCGTTCACGTTGCGCACGCCGCTCACCGACACGCGATCACGAATCGCGACTGTTGCTGAGCACCGCCAGGAACGCTTCCTGCGGGATCTCGACGCGGCCGACCTGCTTCATGCGCTTCTTGCCTTCCTTCTGCTTCTCGAGCAGCTTCTTCTTGCGCGAGATGTCGCCGCCGTAGCACTTGGCCAGCACGTTCTTGCGCATCGCCTTGACCGTGGTCCGAGCGATGATCTGCGAGCCGACCGCAGCCTGGATCGCCACGTCGAACATCTGCCGCGGGATCAGGTCCTTCATCTTCTCGGTCAGCTCGCGCCCGCGGCGGTCGGCGTGCTGGCGATGGACGATCAACGACAGCGCATCGACCTTGTCGCCGTTGATCAGCGTGTCCACGCGCACGAACGGACCGGCCTGGAACCGCAGGAAGTGGTAGTCGAGCGAGGCATAGCCGCGGCTGACCGACTTGAGCTTGTCGAAGAAGTCGAGCACGACCTCCGCCATCGGCAGCTCGTAGCTGATCTGCACCTGGCTGCCCAGGTAGCTGATACCGATCTGCGTGCCGCGCTTCTCCTCGCACAGCGTGATCACGTTGCCGACATAATCGGGCGGGGTCAGCACGTTGGCGCGGATGATCGGCTCGCGGATCTCCTCGATCTGGTTGACCGGCGGCAGCTTGGCCGGGTTGTCGAGGCTGAGGATCTCACCGTCCGTGCGCAACACCTCGTAGATCACCGTCGGCGCGGTGCTGATCAGGTCGAGGTTGTACTCGCGCTCCAGCCGCTCCTGCACGATCTCCATGTGCAGCATGCCCAGGAATCCGCAGCGGAAGCCGAAGCCCATCGCCTCCGAACTCTCGGGCTCGAAGCGCAGCGCGGCGTCGTTGAGGCGCAGCTTCTCGAGTGCCTCGCGCAGCGCCGGATAATCCTCGGCATCGATCGGAAACAGGCCCGCGAACACGCGCGGCTGCATCTCCTGGAAGCCGGGCAGCGGGCTGGGCGCCGGATCGCCGGCCAGGGTCAGGGTGTCGCCGACCGGCGCGCCGTGCACGTCCTTGATCGATGCGGTGATCCAGCCGACCTCACCGGCCCGCAGTTGCGGCAACGGCTTGCGCTTGGGCGTGAACACGCCGACGTTGTCGACCTGGTGGCTGCGCCCGGTCGACATCACCAGCAGCTTCGCACCGGGCTTGATCTCGCCCTGCATCACGCGCACCAGCGAAACCACGCCCAGGTAGTTGTCGAACCACGAATCGATGATCAGCGCCTGCAGCTTGTCGGTGTCGCGCGGCTTCGGCGGCGGGATCCGGTGCACGATCGCCTCGAGCACCTCCTCGACGTTCAGGCCGGTCTTGGCGCTGACCGCGACCGCATCGGCGGCATCGATGCCGATGACCGCCTCGATCTCGCTCTTCGCCCGCTCGATGTCCGCCGTGGGCAGGTCGATCTTGTTGAGCACCGGCACCACTTCGAGCCCCTGCTCGACCGCGGTATAGCAGTTGGCGACCGACTGCGCCTCCACGCCCTGGGCCGCGTCGACCACCAGCAGGGCGCCTTCGCAAGCGGCCAGCGAACGGCTGACCTCGTAGCTGAAGTCGACGTGTCCGGGCGTGTCGATGAAGTTCAGATGGTAGGTCTGGCCATCGCGCGCGGTGTACGGCAGCGACACCGACTGCGCCTTGATCGTGATGCCGCGCTCGCGCTCGATCGGGTTCGAGTCGAGCACCTGCGCTTCCATCTCGCGCGCCTGGAGGCCGCCGCAGAGCTGGATGATGCGGTCGGCCAGGGTCGACTTGCCGTGGTCGACGTGGGCGATGATGGAAAAGTTGCGGATGTTCCGCATGGGATCGTGGGTCATGTGCGGCGGCCGGGCCGTCGTCGGGATAACGGGCGATTATCGCATAGCGCCGCCGCCCCGCCGCGCTCGCCGTGCCTCCTGCCAGCGCGACGCCTGGGCGCCCGGAGACGCGAAGGCCCGCGGCGTCGGCCGCGGGCCTTGCATGAACGCAGCGCGGGCGCCTGCGCTCAAGGCGCGTCGGGCACCGAAACTGCGCGGTACTGGGTCGCGCCACCGCGGCCGCGCACCAGCAGCATCACCGTATCGCCCGGCTTGACGTCGCGCAGCGCACGGTCCAGCGCGGCCGCACTGGCGACCGGGGTCCGGCCCACGCGCAGGATCACATCGCCCGCGGCGATGCCCGCGGTCGCCGCGGCACCACGGCCGACGCCGGTCACCAGCACGCCTTCATCGTTCGATAGCCCGTACTGCCGGCGCTGCGCGGCATCGAGGTCGCGACCGGCCAGTTCGAGCGGATTGCCCTGCGTCGACGGCGTGGTCCCGCGCTCGGGCGCGGTGCGCGGCGCGCCGGCCGACGCTTGGCCGTCGAGCTGCATCAGCGTCACGTCGAAATTGCGGCTGCGGCCGTCACGGAACACGTCGAGCTTGACCCGGGTCCCAGGCGCCTTGCTGCCGACCAGCGGCGGCAAGTCGCTGAAGGTGTTGATCGGCGTGCCGTCGACGGCGCGGATCACGTCGCCCGGCTCCAGCCCGGCCTTCTCGGCCGGACTGCCCGGCGCGACCACGGTCACCAGCGCGCCGCGCGCATCGGGCAGCTTGAAGCCGGCGACCTCGTCAGCGCCGACCAGCCCGATCTGCACGCCGAGCTGCCCGCGCTGCACGCTGCCGGTCCGCTTGATCTGGTCGGCGACGTTGGAGGCCACGTCGATCGGGATCGCGAAGCTCACGCCCATGTAGCCGCCGGAGTTGCTGAAGATCTGCGAATTGATCCCGATCACCTCTCCGGCGACGTTGAGCAGCGGGCCGCCCGAATTGCCGCGATTGATCGGCACGTCGGTCTGGATGAAGGGCACGTACTGCTGGTTGGCGTAGGGATTGGAGCGCTGCACGGCACTGACGATGCCGGCCGTCACCGACTGCTCGAAGCCGAACGGCGAGCCGATCGCGACCGCCCACTGCCCGGGCTTGACCGCTGCGGCGTTGCCCATGCGCAGCATCGGCAGACCGCTGGCATTGATCTTGAGCACGGCGACGTCGGATTCGGGATCGCTACCGACGACTTCGGCCTGGAACTCGCGCCGGTCCGACAGCCGCACCTTGACCTCGTCGGCGCCCTCGATGACGTGATGGTTGGTCAGCAGATAGCCGTCGGACGAGATCAGAAATCCTGTGCCCATCGAGGCACGCGGCACGCTCTGCCCGGGGCCACCCGGCCCGCCCGGAAAGTCGAAACCAGGACCGAAGAAACGTCGGAAGATTTCCGGGATCTGCGCGTCGTCGGGCATCTGCTGCCCGCGCGTCTGGCGGGTGCCGGCGGTCGATTCGATGCTGACTACGGCCGGACCGACGCGCTCGACCAGCCGGGTGAAGTCCGGCAGCCCGCTGACCAGCGGCGCCTGGGGCGTGGCGGAGACGGTGTTGGCGGTATCGGCCGCCGACGGGGCGGCGCTCGACTGCGCGGTCGCATTGGGCAGCACCAGCGCCGTGGTCGCCGCCGACAGCACCGCGACCAGGGACACGGCCAGCAAGGATTTCTTCATCGAGGTCATGGGGGAGTCCGGAAGTTCAAGACAGGGGGATCTGTCGCCGCTGGGCGGCGACGTGCCGGAACGGCTGCGGCGCGATGCTCAGGGCTGCGCGGCGGACGCCTGATCGGGGACCTGGCGTGCGTCGCCGGGCTCGACCGGGAAACTCGGCAGCACGTCGCTGGCCGGCGCGTCGCTGCGTGCCCAGGAGGGCGCATCGAAGCCGCCGCCGTAGCGCACCGAGAAGCGGGCATCCGGCGCCAGGTCGCTCGCCTTCGGCCAGGGCCGCGCGACCGAGGGCGCAGCCGGCAGCCCGGCGTTGGTCGCGGCGGCCGCGAATGCGGCCTCGACCTGCGACGCGGCGGCCGGCGCTGGGGCCAGGGCATCGGGGGCGACCTCCAGAGGCGTTGCCGCAGCGGCCACCTGTACCGGTGCCGCATCGCGCGTGCGGCGCGCCGCCGGGGGCGCGACCGCGCGGTCGCCGCGGCTGCGCCGGGGGACTTCGGCGATCGCGATCGCCGCCGCACCTGCGGCCGCAGCCGCCTGGACCGGCGCTGCGGGTTCATGCGCAAACGCCGACGCATCGGCCGCGGCATCGGTGGCCAGCGGCTCGCTGGTCGCGGCGACCTGCGCGGCCGGCAGTGCGGCCTTGTCTTCCGCGCCCGGCACGCCACCCGGGCGGCCGACGAACAAGGCGGCCAGCGCGACCGAGGCCGCCAGCGCCGCGCCGCCCCCGCCCCAGCGCAGCAGGCGCGGACGGCGCCCGGCCGAGGCCGGCGCGACGGTGACGCCGTCGTTGGCAATGCCACGGGCGACGCGATCGGCGAAATCGGGCGGCAGCAGCGAGACGTGGCGACCGCGCAGCACGTCGCCACAGACCTGCCAGCGCTCGAAGCACGCCGACAGTTCGGCGTCATGCTGCAGCCGGCGGCGCAGGAAGCGCGCCTGGTCCTGGGGCAGCGCGTCGTCGAGCATCGCCGACAACTGCTGGCGGTGGTACAGCTCGAGCTTGTCCGGATCGGGACCGAGCTGCAGGGCATCGATGTCGTCGGAAGGGCTCATCGGGTCACGCGCTCCACTTGTCTCTCGTTGTCCATCAGGGGCCTGAGTTCGCGATCGATCGCATCGCGCGCCCGGAAGATCCGCGAACGCACCGTGCCGATCGGGCACCCCATGCGTTCGGCGATCTCTTCGTAGCTCAGGCCATCGACCTCACGCAGGTTGATCGCGACGCGCAGTTCCTCGGGCAAGGCTTCGACCGCGCGCACCACCGTTTGTTCCAGTTGCTGACGCATCAGTTCACGTTCCGGCGTATCGCCGTCGCGCAGACGGATCGCCGAATCGAAATGCTCGGCGTCATCGACGTCCACATCGTCGGTCGGCGGCCGCCGGTTGTGCGCGACCAGATGGTTCTTGGCGGTGTTGACGGCGATGCGGTGCAGCCAGGTGTAGAACTGCGCATCGCCACGGAAGCTGGCGATCGCGCGGTAGGCGCGGATGAAGGTCTCCTGGGCGACGTCCTGGCATTCGCTCCAGTCGGCCACGTAGCGCCCGATCAGCGCGGCGATGCGGTGCTGGTACTTGCGCACCAACAGGTCGAACGCCGCGGTGTCGCCGCGCTGTACCCGCTTGACCAGTTCCTCGTCCAGATTTCCGTACTCCGGGCTGTCGCGTTGTTCGGCCATCAGCCGGACCTCCTTCGGGGCCCGGCCTGGCACGGGCAATGAGACAGGCGGTCGCGCGAAAAGTTCCGTCACGACGGGTATGGCATCGTCGCCGCACCAAAGAATGCATGTCCTGGGGCCACGACCGACGTTCCGCAAGCCGGCCGCACGATTTGACGGCACGGAAGCGACCTCGGGATCATAGGACCCACCTCCGTACTCTAAAGAATGGTGCCGTATGCTTGCAGGCCTCGACGGGCTTCGCTTCAGCCACTGGCAAGCGCAATCGCGCGATGACGGTGTCCTGGTGCTCGCGTTCGACCGCGCAGGCGAGTCGGTCAACACCTTCGCCCAGGATGTGCTCATCGAGTTGGACACGCTGCTCGAACGCCTGGCGCTCGACCCGCCCAAGGCCCTGGTGATCCGCTCGGCCAAGGCCAAGGGCTTCATCGCAGGGGCCGACATCCGCGAATTCCAGGCATTCGATGCCAAGGGCACGATCGGCGACTCGATCCGCCGCGGCCAGTCCACGTTCCAGCGCCTGGCCGAGCTGCCCTGCCCGACCGTCGCCGCGATCCACGGCTTTTGCATGGGCGGCGGCACCGAGATCGCGCTGGCCTGCGACTATCGCGTCGCCAGCAACGATCCCTCGACCAAGATCGGCCTGCCCGAGGTCAAACTCGGGATCTATCCCGGCTGGGGAGGCAGCGTACGCCTGCCGCGGCTGGTCGGTGCACCGGCCGCGTTCGACATGATGCTCACCGGACGCGCGTTGTCGGCCAAGGCCGCGCGCGGGATCGGCCTGGTCGACAAGGTCGTCGAGCCGGCGCTGCTGGTGGATGCAGCCGCGGCGCTCGCGCTCAAGGGCACCACGCGGCCGCTCAAGCAGCGCGCGCTGGCGCGGCTGACCAATCTGTGGCCGGTGCGCCAGGCGCTGGCCCCGGTGCTGCTCAAGCAGGTCGCACGCAAGGCAAGGAAGGCGCACTACCCCGCTCCCTACGCGCTGGTCGAGACCTGGAAGCGCGCGTCCGGCGATACCCGCGCCCTGCTCTCGGCCGAACGCCGCTCGGTGGTCAAGCTCGCCGGCACCTCGACGGCGCGCAACCTCACGCGCGTGTTCTTCCTGATGGAACGGCTCAAGGGCCTGGGCGGCAAGGCCGGCGCGCAGCAGGCCCCGATCCGCCGCGTGCACGTGGTCGGCGCCGGCGTGATGGGCGGAGACATCGCCGCGTGGTCGGCCTACAAGGGCCTGGAGGTCACGCTGCAGGACCGCGAGCAGGGATTCATCGACAAGGCGCAGGCACGCGCGGCCAAGCTGTTCGAGAAGAAGGTCCGCGACGAAGCCAAGCGTCCCGAAGTCGCCGCCCGGCTGCGCTCGGATCTGGCCGGTGACGGGATCGCCGAGGCCGACCTGGTCATCGAGGCGATCATCGAGAACGCCGAGGCCAAGCGCGCCTTGTACGCGACGGTCGAACCCAAGCTCGGCCCCGATGCGCTGCTGACCACCAACACCTCGTCGATCCCGCTCGACGAGCTGCGCGCCCACGTGCAACGCCCGGCGCAGTTCGCCGGCCTGCACTACTTCAACCCGGTGGCGTCGATGCCGCTGGTGGAGATCGTCCACCACGACGGCGTCGCCGAAGCGACGATCCAGCGGCTGGCGGCGTTCTGCAAGGCGATCGACAAGTTGCCGGTGCCGGTCGCCGGCACGCCGGGCTTCCTGGTCAACCGGCTGCTGTTTCCGTACATGCTCGAGGCCGCGACCGCGTACGCCGAAGGCATCCCGGGGGCGGCAATCGACCGCGCAGCGGTGGCGTTCGGTATGCCGATGGGGCCGATCGAGCTCATCGACACCGTCGGCCTGGACATCGCCTCGGGCGTGGGACAGGAACTGGCGCCGTTCCTCGGCCTGCAGATTCCCGCTTCGCTGGCGACGCCGCCCGAGGCCGGCAAGCGCGGCAAGAAGGACGGCCAGGGCCTGTACACGTGGGAAGACGGCAAGCCGAAGAAGCCCGACCTGCCGAAGGACTATCGCGCGCCCGAGGATCTGCAGGACCGGTTGGTGCTGCCGCTGCTCAACGAGGCAGTCGCCGCGCTGCACGACGGCGTCGTCGCCGATGCCGACCTGCTCGATGCCGGCGTGATCTTCGGCACCGGCTTCGCCCCGTTCCGCGGTGGCCCGATCCAGTACATCCGCGAGACTGGGGTCGATGCGGTGCTCGAACGCCTGCGGACGCTGCAGGCGCGCCACGGCGACCGCTTCGCGCCGCGACCGGGCTGGGACGCCGCGGCGCTACGCGCCGGCTGAGCCTGCCGGACCGATCGAGACCGGGCCGAGCGCCTGGTCGGCGTCACGCGCCGTCGGCGGCTGCCGCGATCGCTGCGGCGCGATCGGCGATCGCCTGCACGACCGCTTCGCGCTCGGACGGCGTCAAGGCGAGCATCTCGAAGGTCTCGCCGAAAAACAGCCCGTCGAAGGCGAGCATGACCATCATGGCCTCGGGAAACCGCGGTCCGAGCCGCCGCAGCTGATCGATCTGTTCGCCCGAGAACCGCCGCGGCTCCTCCATGAGCTCGGGCGTGTTGACCGCCGCGGCAATGAACGAGCGGGTGGCATGAGGCTCGTGCAAGCCTTCCTTGCGTTCTGCGCGATGCGCCTGCACCAGTGCCTGCAGGTAGCCACCAGGCGTGGCCGGTTGCTCCGCGATCGCCGCCTTGAGCGTCGTGCGGTGCTCGTCGAGGTGATGCTCGACCATCGCGCGCAACAGCGCGTCCTTGCTGGCGAAGTGGTACAGCAGGCCGCCCTTGCTGACGCCCGCTTCGGCCGCCACGGCATCGAGCGTGAGATGGGCCGCGCCCACCTGTTGGGACACAGCCAGGGCCGCGTCGAGAATGCGGGCGCGGGCATCGCTGCGGGGTTTTCGGGTCATGGCTGCCGGGCTTGACGACGAGCCCACAAGTCTAGACGATACCGTCCAGCCGGTACAGTCAAGGATTCAACGTGATGACCTCCCTTCATCCGCGACCTGAGCTTGTCGACAGCGCCAACGTCACTGCCGCAGATGCCTACGCGGCGCTGTCTTGGGTCGAGCAGTTCGTCGAACTCGCGCGCCTGGCGATCGACGAGGACGACGACGAAGCGCTGCGGCGCCGTTATGAGGACGAGCTGCTGCGCCGCGCGGTCTATCTGCGCGCCGCCGGTCTGTTCGATGTCATGCAGATCCGCCACCCCGCCCTGCGCGCGCTGGTCGCCGACGCGCGCTGAAGGCGGCCACGCCGCACGCCCAGCGCCGTCGCACTACATCGTGTGGGTCGGCTTCTCCGACGTCAGCACGCCGGCCAGCAAGGTCTCGATCCGCCCTTTGAGCGCTTCGCCCTCGGGGGTGTCGGCGAACTGGACGCCGACCCCGGCCGCGCGGTTGCCCTGGGCGCCAGCCGGCGTGACCCACACCACCTTGCCTGCGGTGGGCAGGCGTTCGCTCGACTCGGGCAGCGTCAGCAGCAGGAAGACCTCATCGCCGATGAAGTAGCGCTTGGTCGTGGGCACGAAGACCCCGCCCTGCTTGAGATAGGACATGTAGGCGTTGTACAGCGCCGCCTTGTCCTTGATGGTCAGCGACAGGATGCCCTGGCGCGCGGCGGCTCCGGTGGCGCTCATCGATTCGATTCCCCGGTTGTGGTCATGGACGGCCAGCGGCGCTGCGCCATCCCTGGAGCAGTTCGGCGATCGCCAGGTCCGCGCGGACGGTGGTCCTGAGCAGATCGCGCGTGCGGTTGGCCGCGTCGAACCACGCCGCGAGCTTCGCGATTCCCGTCGGGTCGGTCAAGGCGGCCGCGCGCGCAAGCGCAAGATCGGCCGCATGGCGCAGCCGGTCCACGGCCTGCTCGTCGCCGGCCCAGCGCTGCGCGGTCGCAACGGCCGGCAGCTCGCCCTTGGCCAGCCCGGCCAGATCGCGATGGACCTCGCGGCGCAACTGCATGCCACCGCCAGCGAGCCAGTCGGCCGCCAGGCCCGGGTGTCCCTTCGCCGCATCGAGCGCCTCGACCACGTCGTCCTGCGCGTAGCCCTTGCCCGCCAACCACGCCAGCGCCTCGTCGCGCGGCGGCAGGCGGAACTCGATGCGCTGGCAACGGCTGCGGATTGTCGCCGGCAACCGCGCCGGGTTGGCCGCGACCAACCACAGGTGACGACCGGGCTGCGGCTCCTCGAGGGTCTTGAGCAGCGCGTTGCAGGCCGCGTGATTGATCGCGTCGGCCGGATCGACGATCGCGACCTGCGCCTGCCCGTACTGCGGCGTCAGCGACAACTTGTCCGACAGGCCCCGGATCTGTTCGATGACGATCTCGGTGCGCAGCTTGGTGCCGTCCTTGGTCGGCACGAACGACACTGGATGGAAATCGGGATGGCTGCCCGCGGCCAGCAACTGCGCGACGCGCGGCTCGCGGTCGGCCCCGAGCACATGCGCGGCCAGCGCGTCGGCGACCGCGCGCTTGCCCAGCAGCGCAGGCCCGCAGAACAGCAGCGCATGGCCCAGCCGCTGCGCATCGAGCGTGGCGCGGGTGTGCGCATAGATGCGCTGCTGCCAGGGGGCGAAGTCGGCCACGCCGGCGCTCATGCCGACACCTGCAGGACCTGGAGCGCGTGCACGGCGTCGGCGGCGACCGCATCGGCCGGCCGGGCGGCATCGATCACCCGGAACCGCGCCGGATGCGTTTGCGCGCGGTGCAGGAACGTCGCGCGTACCCGCTCGAAGAACGCGTCCTGCTCGGACTCGATGCGGTCCGGACTCGGGTCGCGACTGCGCGCACGCGCGCGGCCCTGTGCCACGCCCAGGTCGAGCAGCAGGGTCAGGGCCGGCTCGATACCGACATAGTCGCGCTCGAGCGCGGCGATCCGCGCAACCTCCAATCCGCGCCCGCCGCCCTGGTAGGCGTAGCTCGAATCGGTGAACCGATCGCTGATCACCCAGGCGCCGCGCTCGAGCGCCGGCACGATGGTCTCGGCCACGTGTTGGGCGCGCGCGGCGAACACCAGCAGCAGTTCGGTGTCCGGGCGTGCGGGCTCGTGCCCCGGATCGAGCAGCAGGCCACGGATCATCTCGGCCAGCGGCGTCCCGCCGGGTTCGCGCGTACACACGACCTCGCTGCCGTCGGCCTGCAACGCTGCGCACAGCGCGCGCAACACCGTGGTCTTGCCCGCGCCTTCGCCGCCTTCGATCGTGACAAAACGCGGATACGACCGCAGCCCGCTCACGGCCGCACCTCCTCGCTGGTCGCGGCTTCAACCTCCGCCTCGTTCGGCGGCAGGGTCTCGTCGCCGGCGGCGGCCTGGGCGGCGCTGCCGGCGCTCGCATCGCCGCCACCGAAGCGCGCCCGATAGCGCCGCACGTACTCGCGGACCGCGGCGTTGTGCTCGGCGTAGCTGCGCGAGAACACATGGCGGCCACTGCCATCGCCGACCGCGACAAAGTACAGCGTGTCGCCCGGCGCCGGGTGCGTGGCCGCCTCGATCGCGGCCTGGCCGGGCATCGCGATCGGCGTGGGCGGCAGGCCGTCGCGGGTGTAGGTGTTGTAGGGCGTATCGGTCTGCAGATCGCGGCGCCGGATATTGCCGGTGTATGCGGTGCCCATGCCGTAGATCACCGTGGGATCGGTCTGCAGGCGCATGCCCAGTTGCAGCCGGCGGTTGAAGACGCCGGAGATCTGCGGGCGCTCTTCGGGCACGCCGGTCTCTTTTTCGATGATCGAAGCCAGCACCAGCGCCTGCTCGCGGTCCTCGAGCGCCAGGCCCGGGTCGCGCGTCTCCCAGGCGCGGTCGAGCGCAGCCTCGAGCGCGGCATTGGCCCGCGCCAGCACGTCCAGGTCGGTGTCCCCGCGGGTGTAGAGATAGGTCTCGGGCAGGAAGCGGCCTTCGGGATGCACGCCTTCTAGGCCGAGTTCGGCCATCAGGCGCGCGTCGTCGAGCTCGGGCACACGCTGCGCCAGCAGTTCGGCGCGCGCGAGGGCAGCGCGCAGTTCGCGCATGTTCCAGCCTTCGACGATCGTGAAACGGTGGTGGATGACCTTGCCGTCGCGCATCCGCAGCAGCAGCGTGCGCGGGGTCGTCTTGGCGTCGAGCGGATACTCGCCGACTTGGATCTTGGCGTCGGCGCCGAGCTGGCGCGCGAGCATGCGCCATTCCAGCGCATGCCCTTCAACCACGCCGGTCTCGCGCAGCCGCGCGAGCACGCGCTGGAACGAATCGCCGCGCTCGACGGTGAACGTGCGACCGTCCTCGATGCCAGACAGCGGGGTGTCGGCAAAGCCGGTGTAGCGGTCGTAGAGCAGATAGGCGCCGGCACCGGCCAGCAGCGCCGAGAGCACGAACAGCAGGCCGAGGCCGCGCCAGCGGCGTTTCACAGGTGGGGTCATGGGCGGCGAAGGCCGTCGGTTCCGAATCGGGACGTCAGGATACCGTGGCGCCCGTGCAGGGCGTGACCTGCGGCCGCGATCGGCCGCGCAGGACGGCCATGGCGCGGCAGCGACGCGACTTCTGCGATCCTAGCCGGCCTTCCCGCCGCCATCCCTCGATGAAGAAGCGCGTCAAGAGAATCCTCGCCTGGGGTGTGTTCACGCTGCTGGTCATGGCGGTCAGCAGTGTGTTCGTCGCCGACCGGCTGATGCCGCCAGCGACCGGGGTGCCGAGCACGACGCTGCCGCTGTCGGAGGATGCGACCGCACTGGACCGCGAACTGACGCCGCTGCTCGCCCGCCACCCGGGCCAGACCGGCGCGATCATGCTGCCCGACGGCATCGATGCCTACGCCGCGCGTGCGATCTCTGCACGCCAGGCCGGACGCAGCCTCGACCTGCAGTACTACATTTGGCACGACGACCTGACCGGCCGCATGCTCGCCAACGAGGCCTGGGAAGCGGCCGAGCGCGGCGTCCGGGTCCGGATCCTGCTCGACGATGTGGGTGTGGGCGACATGGACGCCACGCTGCTGGCGATGGACGCCCATCCGCGCATCGAGCTGCGCGTGTACAACCCGTTCCGCAATCGGAGCGGGCCGCTGCGGGTGCTGGAAATGATCCAGCGCGCCTGGGGTGTGAACCATCGCATGCACAACAAGGCGTGGATCGCCGACGGGCGACTGGCGGTGGTCGGCGGGCGCAACATCGGCGTGGAGTACTTCAGCGCCGCCGAAGCATTCAACTTCCACGACCTCGACGTCGCCGTGTTTGGTCCCGCAGTCGCCGAGGCCAGCGCGATCTTCGACGACTTCTGGAACAGCGAGGCCGCGGTGCCGATCGCTGCGCTCAATCGCAAGCCGCCGCACACGCTGCGCGCGGTGCTTGCGCGGATCCGCGACGAGGCCGGCAGCCCCGAGGCACGCCGTTTCCTCGATGCGATGGACATCTCGCCCAGCGTACGCCGTTACTTCTCGCAGGAGCTGACGCCAATCTGGAGCGAGGACATCCGGATCCTCTCCGATCCGCCGATCAAGTGGCGCGGCGATGAACGCGGCAACTGGCTGGTCGAGCATCTGGTCGGCCAGATCGGCGCAGCCAAGCGCAGTGCGTTGTTGATCTCGCCGTACTTCGTCCCCGGCGGGATTGGTACCGAGGGCCTGGTCGCGCTGGCCGACCGCGGCGTCCATGTGTCGGTGGTCACCAACTCACTGGCCGCCAACGACGTCGTGGCCGTGCACGGCGGCTACGCGCGCTATCGCAAGCCGTTGCTCGAAGGCGGCGTGCATCTGTTGGAGACCCGCAGCCAGGCCGACGCCAAGGCCGCCAGCAGCCTGTTCGGCAGCAGCGGGGCGAGCCTGCACACCAAGGCGGTGCTGATCGATGGCCATCGCGGCTTCGTAGGCTCGTTCAACCTCGACCCGCGCTCGGCCAATCTCAACACCGAAATGGGCGTGCTGTTCGACGACCCGGACCTGGGCGCGGCGCTGCGCGACGAGTACCTGCACCTCGCCGACCCGGACATGAGCTATTGGGTCTATCTCGACAGCAAGGGCCGGCTGCGCTGGCTCGACCGCGCGCGCGACCCGCCAGCCGCCCTGGACAGCGAGCCCGACGCCACCCGGCGACAGCGCGCGATCGCAGCGCTGGTGCGCTGGCTGCCGATCGAATCGCAGCTGTGACCGTGCGCGGTCGGCGGGCGCGCCAGCGCTGCGCCCACACGCCGGCCGCGTGGTGCACTGCAACACCTGCGGCAACCCGATGACGCGGACGCAAGCGCTTGATACCGCGGTGTTTTCCGCCTCGCGCGGGTGGGCGCGACCCTTTCCGGGGAGGAGGTGCGTAAAATGCGGCGTTCCCGGACAGACGGCGTCCGCGGACGTCCGCAGACGGACGTACGGGCCCACCTGCTGGCCCCATGCCGCCTCCAGCCAACCATGCGTCGGGCGATCGCCCGCGACGGAGCATTGAATGATTTTCGAGCACCTCGACACCACCGGTCACGAGCAGATCGTGTTCTGCCACAACAAGGACGTCGGCCTGAAGGCGATCATCGCGATCCACAACACGGTGCTGGGCCCGGCGCTGGGCGGCACGCGCATGTGGCCGTACGAATCCGAGCAGGACGCGCTCAATG
This sequence comes from Luteimonas sp. TWI662, assembly GCF_039673825.1. NCBI lineage: Bacteria > Pseudomonadati > Pseudomonadota > Gammaproteobacteria > Lysobacterales > Lysobacteraceae > Luteimonas > Luteimonas sp. TWI662. Next base: position 34,011 of record NZ_JBDJMI010000008.1, read on the forward strand.
ACGTGCTGCGCCTTTCGCGCGGCATGACCTACAAGAACGCGGTCGCCGGCCTGAACATCGGCGGCGGCAAGGCGGTGATCATCGGCGACCCGGCCACCGACAAGTCCGAGGGTCTGTTCCGCGCATTCGGCCAGTTCGTCGAGTCGCTCGGCGGCCGCTACATCACCGCCGAGGACGTCGGCATCGATGTCAACGACATGGAGTTCGTCTACCGCGAGACCCAGTACGTCACCGGCGTGCACCAGGTCCATGGCGGCTCGGGCGACCCGTCGCCGTTCACCGCCTACGGCACGCTGCAGGGCCTGCTGGCGTCGTTGAACCGCAAGTTCGGCAACGAGGAAGTCGGCAACTACAGCTATGCGGTCCAGGGCCTGGGCCATGTCGGCCTGGAGTTCGTGAAGCTGCTCAAGGAGCGCGGCGCGAAGATCTTCGTCACCGACATCAACAAGGAGCGGGTCGAACGCGCGGTCAGCGAGTACGGTGCCGAGGCCGTGGGCCTGGACGAGATCTACGATGTCGATGCCGATGTCTATTCGCCATGCGCACTCGGCGGCACGGTCAACGAAAAGACCCTGCCCCGCCTGAAGGCCAAGATCATCTGCGGCGCGGCGAACAACCAGTTGGCCAACAATGCGATCGGCGACGAAGTCGAGCAGCGCGGCATCCTCTACGCGCCCGATTACGCGGTCAACGCGGGCGGCGTGATGAACGTGTCGCTGGAGATCGACGGCTACAACCGCGAGCGTGCGATGCGCATGATGCGCACGATCTACCACAACCTCACGCGCATCTTCGAGATCGCCGAGCGCGACGGCATTCCGACCTACCGGGCCGCCGACCGCCTGGCCGAGGAGCGCATCGAGGTCATCGGCAAGCTCAAGCTGCCGCTCGGTCGCGCCGCCCCGCGTTTCCAGGGCCGCGTCCGCGGCGCCTGAGGCGGTTGAAGTAGAGCAAAGCGCTTCAGAAATGGGAGTTCCACTTCGGCTGGGCAGCGGCCTGCCGGCCGGAAGCCGCTCTTCCCTCGGCCAGGCCGCTTCGCGGTCCGGCCACGCGAAGCACGCGTGGCGTTCACCTGGATGCGCGGCAATGCCGCGCAAGCCATCCAGGCTCACCCTGTCCTGACTCGGGCGCGCGCCCGCTCCGCTGTGCGGATCGGTCCGGCCCGGCGCAGCGCGCCGTGCGTTCGTCCACTCGCGCGGCATGCCACGCAAGCAGAGCGGACTCACCCATGGCGCGCTTGACGCGGCCACCGACCGGCAGTCCGCTCTGTGCGGAGCGCTTCTGATGACTTCGGCAAAGAACCCGGTACAAGACGATGGGGCTTCGGCCCCATCGTCGTATCCGGCGATCCGAAAGAACGGGGCCGAATGCAATCGCGCGCGCCGCCCCGATCCGGTCAGAAGCCGTAGGCGTAGCGCAGCGACAGCATGCGGTCGGCGCCGCGCGGGCCGAAGCGCTGGTCCAGGCCCAGCCCCAGCAGCGAGCGGCGCGTCAGCCGGCTGTCGAGCCCGATGCCAAACAGGCCGCCCGAGCGTGCCGGATCCAGCCCCGCGATCGGCGCCCAGGCCTCGATGCCGGTGAAGCTCGCCTGCAGGTCGAAGCCGCTGGCAGACAGCGTCTGCTGCCATTCGCCGTAGCCGTGCAGCGAGAACCCGGGTCCGTCCCAGCGCGCACGCACGCCGGCGATCGCCTGGGTGCGCTGCGCCGACCAGCCGGCGCTGCGCAGGCCGAAGCCGTCGCCGCCGAGTTCGTCGAAGCCGTCGCTGCGCAGCCGCACCTGCTCGGCGCCGGCATACGGCCCGATCTCGGCCGCACCGATCCGCCAGTGACGGCCGGCCTCGATCGCCGCCTGGGTGTAATGACCCGCGTAGCGGGTCGAGACCCCCTGCGGCATCGCGCCAGTCAACAGCGTGCGCTGCAGGTCGCGATCGAAGCGGCCGCTGCCCAGTTGCATCATCGCGTAGCCGGCGCCGAAGGTCCGTGCGACGTAGGCCTTGGCCTGCGTCTGGCGATCGCGGCTGCGATCGCCGCGACTGCGTGCGATGCCGTCGCCGCGCAGCTCGCCGAACGCGAATCCCGCCACCAGGCCGTCACCGAGCGCGTGATCGCGCCCCAGGCTCCAACCGTCGACGGTGAAGCCGTCCCGGGCGAATCCGCCGCGGCCGCCCTGTCCCAGGGCGTCCTTCCACACCCCGATACTTGCGGCATTGGCCGCCAGCGCACCGACGCGGTCGGCGACCAGGCGGCGTGTCATGTCGACATTGTCGAACGTCGCCGACAGCGCCGCAGCGTGCTGCGTACCGGACAGACTGTCGAGCGCGGCGAGCGCGCGCGCCTCGTCCTGCACCTGCTGCAACGCCCCCGCCGCGCGCACGAAGCCGTCGGCGACCGGCACGCCGGCGGCGTTCTGCGCATCGATGCGCGAGAACGCGCCTTCGACGCGGACCGCCGCGCCCTGCCCCTGCGCCGTGATGCCGGCCATCGACATCGCCGTTGCGCTGACGTCGAGCCGAGCGATGTCGAGCCAGGCCCGGTTGGCGTCGTAACCGAGCGTGGCGTCGAGGAACACGCCCGGGCCGCGGGTCAAGCTGCCGAAGGTCCCGGTGACCCCGTCCATCGCCTGGATCACGGTCTCGCGCGCCGAGTGGACGTAGCCGCCGACGATGCCGGTCACCTGCAGTTCGCCGGCCAGCGAGGCACGGCCGGTCACCTGCAAGGGCGCACCGATCTGCCACGCCAACCGCCCGGCCGCGCCTTGCTGGAAATCGCCGGCGATCGTCCGCCTGCCGAAGTTGCCGGCGACCGCGACCGTGCCGTTGTTGAGCAACGTGCCGCCAACGCGCGCGCCGCCGAATTGCAGCGTCGCGCCGGGCGACACGCTCACAGCCCCCGGCACCGTACCGGCGAACGACAGCGTGCCGCCCTCGACACGCGTCGCACCGCGGTAGTCCATGAGCCCGTCCAGTTGCAGCGTGCCGCTGCCGCGCTTGACCAACCCGCCGGCACCGGTGATGGCGTTGCGCCAGGTCGAGGTGCCGGCGAAGTTCACGCTCACATCGCCCCAGTCGAACTTCGCGGGGCCGCCCACGGCCTTGGCGACGTTCAACGCGCCGTAGCCGAACACCGGATCGACACCCGGCGCGCCGATGTCGGTGGCGGTGCCGAGGAGCGTCTGTCGGACCAGGTCGTTGTCGAAGTACGGGAAGGCCTCCCAGACCAGCGCCGCGGCGCCCGAGACCAGCGGGGCGGCCAGCGAGGTGCCGCTGTACTTCCAGTACTCGGGGCGGTTGGGCGCGTCGTCGGTGCCGGTGACGACGACGGTACCGGGCGCGACCAGGCAATAGCGCATCGCGATGCCGCAGGCGTTGGAGTAATCGGCCAACTGCGTGGTGCTGTTCTCGGCCAATGCCGACACGGTCAGCCAGCCGCGTTCGAGATCGGCGCCGGGCGTGCTGCCGTTGGCGCCGCGCTGACTCGGCAGTGCGGCAAGATCCGAGGGATCGGCGCGCTTCGAGTTGCCCGAGGCGAAGACCACCAGCCCACCGTGGCCGATCACGAATGGGCGGTACTCGCTGGCGATCTCGCGCGCTGCATTGTCGCCGCTGATGTACAGCCCGCCCCAGGAGTTGTTCATGACCCGCACATCGCGGCGGATCAGGTCGGCATGGATCGCCTCGACGCCGATGCGCCCGGTCACCGGGTTGCCATTGCCCGAACCGTCGTCGACCGGTGGCTTGTCGTTGATGATGCGCGCCGAGACGATCTCGGCATTGGGCGCCACGCCGCCCGGCCAGGCGCCGAACGGCCGCCCCGCCGCCGCCTGCGCGACGGCTGTGCCATGCCCGGCGACATCGTCGACCGACAGGTTGTTGTCCCGACCGACGTAGACCAGGTTGGCGACCACCCGATCACGCAACGCCGGATGCTTGCGGTTGACGCCGCTATCGAGGAAGCCGATACGCACACCACGGCCGGTATAGCCGGCGTCGTGCGCGGTCCAGGCGCCGGTGTCGGCCAGATGCCGGCTATAGGCCGGCTCAGGCGGCTCGACCACCGTCGGCGGCGGATTGGGCGAGATCACCGGCGGCGGTGGTGTCGGCAGCACGATCCCGCCCCCCGACCCGCCGCCGCAGGCCGCCAGCGCGCTGCCCAGTGCCATGGCGAGCACGGCGCGACGCATGGTCTGCGGCGCCCGCACGATCCTCGAATCCGACATCCTGCACCCCTCTCCCGTTGATCGATCGTCGCGCGCGGCCACGCCGGCGCCTGCTTCCCCTGCGCATGCTTCTATACGCGCAAATGCCCAATCCCGCCATCGGGGCCAATCCCAGTCGGCCGGGTGCCGATTCCCGTGGCCGGATGCGATAATCGCCCGATCGCATGCAACTCACTACGGAGTTTCGCCTCATGACCGAGATCGTCATCGTCGGTGCCAAGCGCACCGCCATCGGGTCCATGCTCGGCCAGTTCACTGGCGTTCCCACGCCGACGCTGGGCGCAGCGGCCATCCGCGCCGCGCTCGAGCAGGCCGGCGTGGCGCCCGAGCAGGTCGACGAGACCGTCGTCGGCTGCGTGCTGCCGGCCGGCCTGGGCCAGGCCCCCGCGCGTCAGGCCTCGCGCGCGGCCGGCATCCCCGACGCGGCCGGGTGCGTGACCATCAACAAGGTCTGCGGCTCGGGCATGCAGGCGGTGATGTACGGCCACGACATGATCAAGGCCGGGACCGCCAAGGTCGTCGTCGCCGGCGGCATGGAATCGATGACCAATGCGCCGCATCTGCTGCCCGGCGCACGCACCGGCATCCGCTACGGCAGCGCCGAGTTCCTCGACCACATGGCCTGGGACGGCCTGACCAACCCGTACGACGGCAAGGCGATGGGCGTGTTCGGCGACATCGCCAGCGAGAAGTACGGCTTCAGCCGCGAGGACCTCGACGCCTATGCGGTCGAGAGCGCGACCCGGGCCAAGCATGCGATCGCGTCGGGCGCCTTCAAGGACGAGATCGTTCCGGTCGTGGTGAAGACCCGCAAGGGCGAGGCGAGCTTCGACACCGACGAGCAGCCCGGACGCATCCAGGTCGACAAGATCCCGACCCTGCGCGCGGCCTTCGGCAAGGACGGCCTGCTCACCGCGGCGAGCTCGTCGAGCATTTCCGACGGCGCCGCCGCACTGGTGCTGACCTCGGCCGACGAGGCCGCCGCGCGAGGCCTGACCCCACTGGCGCGCATCGTCGCCCACGGCCGCCATTCGCAGGCGCCCGAATGGTTCACCACCGCGCCGGTGACCGCGATCCGCAATGTTCTCGACAAGGCGGGCTGGAAGGTCGAAGATGTCGACCTGTTCGAGGTCAACGAGGCGTTTGCCAACGTCGCGATGGCGCCGATGAAGGATCTGGGCATCCCCCACGACCGCCTCAATGTGAATGGGGGCGCACTGGCGCTCGGCCATCCGATCGGCGCAAGCGGCGCGCGGTTGATCGTGACGCTGGTCCACGCGCTCAAGGCGCGCGGCCTAAGTCGCGGAGTCGCTTCACTTTGTATTGGTGGCGGCGAAGCGACCGCAATTGCCGTCGAAATGGCGTGAACTTCGGTTAACGTGATTTTTACGAAAAAACCACGAACTCCCGCTTGACAGCCGTTCGCGGCTTGTCATGATGTTGCCGGCGCGCATTTAGCGCGTTGCCCACACTTTCAGACGAGGAAGACACAATGACGATCAACAAGGCTCTGCTTGCCCTGGCTATGGGTTTTGCGCTGGCTGCCTGCAGCAACGCCGATCAGGCCAACAGCTCGGCCGAAGGCGCTGCTGACGCGGCTGCCGACGCGCAGGCCGCTGCCAACGAGACGACCGATCCGGCCGTCGCTGGCACCGCGCAGACCGCCGCTGACGACGCCGCCGCTGCTGCCGACGCCGCTGCCGAGGCTGCTGCCGACGCCGCCGCTGCTGGCACCGACGCTGCTGCCGAGCACGCCGCCGACGCTGCCGACCACGCTGAGACCAAGGCCGAAGACGCCAAGGACGCAGCGCAGGAAGTCGCACCGTAATTCCACGTGGTGGCCCTCGCGCCACTGTGTCGAATTGCAGAAGGCCGCCGGGTGTACCGGCGGCCTTTTTTCATGGTCGGGCACTGCCCGGCCTTGCCATCGCGCTCACATCGACGCATTCACGCTCCGTCTTCCGTACTTGCCCACAGGAGACCTGCCATGCGTTTCACTCTGTTGACCGCCACGACGATCGCCGCCCTGACGCTGGCCGCCTGCAACAACCACAGCGCCGATGCCGAGCGCGAGCGTGCCGAAGCCTCGGCTGACGCCGACAATGCCGGCCGCGCAATCTCCGATGCCGCGTCGGCGACCGGCGAGGCCGCGCGCGAAGGCGCCGATGCCGCCGCTGCCGCCTCGTCGGACGCGATGCACCGCGCCCAGGTCGCCGCCGACGACGCCGCGGCGCGCTCCGAAGCCGCCGCCCGCGAGGCTGCCGCCGCCACGGGCCGCGCGACCCAGCGTGCCGGCGAAGCGATCGAGAACACCGGCGAGCGCATGGAAGAACGCGCCGACCGCTGAGTCCTGCGCGATGTCGTTCCCGGGCCCGCCGCAAGGCGGGCTTTTCGTTGGCGGATTGGCCACGCGTTCAAATGATGGAGGGACGCCCAGATCGATGCGTGCTGGCCAGCGCCTGCCGACGGACGGCCGATGAGTAAGCCAAATGCCGGCGCGCGCGCCGTCCACCAGGAGCGCCCGCGCCCTTGGCGGTGCGGAACACGCCCCGTAGCGGCCGATACTCGCGGTGGTTGTCGAGTGAACACGAGGCCGGCGCTCGCCCGTCGCCTGCGCCAAAGTGCGTGCTAGTCTCGGCCTTCCGCGTCGTCCCCCGGCGGCGCGGACCGGCCCGTTGGGTGCATCGGGCGGCCCCGTCCATCTCCGAGGTAACGCGCGACATGGCTATTTTTCCAAGTTCCGGTTCCGCCAAGAAGGATCCGCCCGCTCCCGGCAATGACGCCGCGCTTTCGCCTGCGCCGGTCCGCGACGTGACGCCCGCCGTCGCCGACTTCGCGACGCCGACCCCGATGCCACAGCCGCGCAGCGCGCCGGCGCCCGTTGCGAAGGAATCGATCATCGCGGCCGATCTGACGATCGAGGGCAAGATCGAGGGCTCGGGCGATGTCCGCATTGCGGGCCGCTTCAAGGGCGACGTCAACGTCCAGGGCACTCTGACGATCGAACATGGCGCCAAGCTCAACGGCGGCGTGCGCGCCAACCAGGTGCTGGTGTCGGGCGAACTCGACGGCAACATCGATTCGGCCTCGCTGGTCGAACTGCGCGCCTCGGCGGTGATGACCGGCGACCTCAAGGCCGGCTCGCTGACGGTGGCCGCCGGTTCGAAGATCCGCGGGCATGTCGAGTGCGGCTGGGGCGAGGTCAAGGGCGACGAACGCCGCGCCTCCCGCAGCCAGGATGCAGCGGCGTCCGATCGCGTCTGACATGGATCCCCGCACCGGTGCGGCAGGCGCGACCCGCGTCTGCCCGCACTGCAAGACCACGATCCTCGAAAGTTCGGCGCGCTGCCCGGCGTGCCGGCACTATCTGCGCTTCGATGCCGATGCCTCCACCAGCATCGGCACGCAGGACGCCACCACCGCGCTGCAGGTCGAGGGCACGATCCGGCACCCGCCCGAAGGTGGCGCCTGGGAGTACTCGGTGGTGCTGGTCATCCGCGACGAAGCCGGCAAGGAACTCAACCGCCAGGTCGTCGGCGTCGGCGCACTGTTCGCTGGCGACGAACGCAGCTTCAGCCTCGCCGTCGAAGTCGTGCCCACCCGCGACATGCGACGCAGCCCCAACCGCCGCGGCCGGCACTGACCCACGCGATCGAGCAGCACGCCGAATGTTCGAACCGTATTCGCTGTATGCTCGCCTGAGCTTCGCACCCGGCGCGTTCGAGGCGTTCCTGGCGGCCGCGCCTGCCCAGCCGTCTGCCTTCGGCGACTGGCAGACCTGGTTCGATCAGCATCGACTGGCCGGCGACGGGCGCGTGCCGGCAGGCCTGCTCGCCGATGTGGATGCTGGTCGGGTCGCAGACATCATCGAGGCCTGGCAGCGCGACCCTGCCCTGGGAATGCCGCCGATGGCCTACGACGCCGCGACCGGCGTGTGCCGGATCGCGATGCTCAGCGCGTCGGAGAACGTCGAAGCGCTTGTGCGCATGCTCGCGCCGCTGCGCGGCGCTGCCGCATGCCACCGCGCCGAGGCCGACGACTTCATCGTGGTGCTGGACTTCCTGTGGGGCGGTGATCAGCTTGGCGCGTACGTGGCCCTGCGCGATGGCCGCAGCCAGCTTGGGACCACAGTGCCCCCGGCGCATCGCGCCGAGGCCATCGACTATCTCGAATGCACTTTGGAGGCGTTCGAGCAGGGCGCCTGATCCCGGCCCCGCCCGCGAGCACAGCCGTCGGATTCAACCGCAGCCATCACAGCCGCCGCAGCTCGCACCGCCGCGCGGTGAGGGCGCGATGCGCCGCCCCAGCGCCCGGATCCAGGCAGGCCGTCCCGGCCGCACCAGCGGCACCGCCAGCGCGATACGCAGGCGCCGTGCGGTCGCAGGCGCCTGCTTCTTCAGCACGATCCAGCCGCTGACCGCGACCAGCAGTGCGACCGCAGCGTACTGCAGCGCCAGTTGCAGGTCCGCGCTCACCCCGCCCCCAGCGCACGCGCCACTTGGTAGGTCAGCAGCGAGGCCAGATAGGCCAGCGCAAACAGGTAGCCGGCATTGAACGCCATCAGCCGCCACGAGCCGGTCTCGCGCCGGATCGTCGCCCAGGTCGAGATGCATTGCGGCGCATAGATGAACCACACCAGCAACGATAGACCGGTCGCCAATGACCAGCCGTCGGTGATGATCGGCGTCAGCGCCTGGGCTGCGGCGGCATCGTCGGCGGCCGATAGTGCATAGACGGTCGCCAGCGATGCGACGGCGACTTCGCGCGCGGCCAGGCCGGGGATCAGCGCGATGCAGATCTGCCAGTTGAAGCCGAGCGGCGCGAACACCAGCGCCAGCGCATGGCCGAGGCGGCCACCCAGGCTGTACTCGATCGCCGCCCCGGTGGCGCCGTCGGGCGGCGCCGGGAACGAGAGCAGGACCCACAGCAGCACGGTCAGCGCGAGGATGATCCCGCCCACACGCCGAAGGAAGATCATCGCGCGCTCCTTCAGGCCGATCGCCAGATCGCGCGGATGCGGCAGCCGGTAGGACGGCAGCTCCAGCAGCAGCGGATGCTCGCTGCGATCGCGGCGCCAGCGCTTCATCACGAACGACACCGCCAACGCGCTCAAAATGCCGGCCATGTACAGCGCGAACAGCACCAGCCCCTGCAGGTTGAGCGCTCCCCAGACCTGCCGTTGCGGAATGAACGCACCGATCAGCAACGCATAGACTGGCAGCCGCGCCGAGCACGTCATCAGCGGCGCGACCATGATCGTCGCCAGCCGGTCGCGCGGGTCCTGGATCGAGCGGGTGGCCATGATCCCGGGAATCGCGCACGCGAAGCTCGACAGCAGCGGGATGAACGATCGGCCCGACAGCCCGGCGCCCTTCATCAGCCGATCGAGCAGGAACGCTGCGCGCGGCAGGTAACCCGACTCCTCCAGCGCCAGGATGAAGAGAAACAGGATCAGGATCTGCGGCAGGAAGACGATCACGCCGCCCAAGCCCGCGATGATGCCGTCGGCGAGCAGGCTGGTCAGCGGACCGGGCGGCAAGGTCGCCGACACCCAGGCCCCCAGCGCGGAGGTGCCGGCATCGATCATGTCCATCAACGGCGTCGCCCAGGCGTAGACGGCCTGGAAGATCAGGAACATCACCAGTGCCAGCGCCAGCAGGCCGAATACCGGATGCAGCAGCCAGCGATCGAAGGCATCGTCGATCCGTGCGGTCCGGCGCGGCATGCTCACTGTGGCCGCCAGCAGCGCACGCACCTGGGCGTGCAGGTCGCCTTCGGCGTCGCCGCTCGAGGGCGGCCGCGGTCTTGCGACCGTGTCGGCCAGCCGCTGGCGCAGCGCCTGCGCGCCGTCGCGGTGGATGGCGACGGTTTCGACCACGGGCACGCCGAGTGCGGCCTCCAGCGCCGGGACATCGATGGCGATGCCACGCCGTGCCGCGGCATCGGCCATGTTCAGCGCCACCACCATCGGCCGGCCCAGCGTCCGCAGCTCCAGCACGAAACGCAGGTGCAGCCGCAGATTGGTCGCATCGACCACGCAGACCAACACATCGGGGGCCGGCTCGCCTGGATAGAAGCCACGGCACAGGTCGCGGGTGATCTGCTCGTCCAGACTCGCCGGCTGCAGGCTGTAGGCGCCGGGCAGGTCGAGCAGCGCCCAGTGCGCGCCATCGGGGCCGCGCATCCGCCCCTCCTTGCGCTCGACGGTGACGCCGGCGTAGTTGGCGACCTTCTGTCGGCTGCCGGTCAGCAGGTTGAACAGTGCCGTCTTGCCGGCGTTCGGGCTGCCGACCAGGGCCAGCCGCGGGATGGCCGCCGTGGTCATGCCGCGTCGCCAGCGTGGACCTGGACGCGCGCGGCCTCGCTGCGACGCAGCGCGAAGCGGGTAAAGCCCACGCGCACCAGCAACGGGTCGCCGCCGAACGGCGCCAGCGCAACCACCTCGACCGACTCGCCGGGCACGAAGCCCAGTTCGCCCAGGCGGCGGGCGATCGGATCGTGACTGCCGACCGCCTGGACGGCATCGACGAGGCCCGGGGTGCGCGGCGGCAGCTGGCAGAGGTTCAAGGCAGGTCCGGTGCAAATGGGAATGGGTCGCGATTCTACTCCCGCGCGACCGCGACACAGGCGCCCGCCCCACCCTCCGTCATGCCTGGGTCTGTTTCGCCCGCGCAACGCAGTGCCCCGCACTCCGGCCGCGCTCGAGGCTCGGCCCACAGACGCCACGTCACGCGCCTGGGCGCAGGCGCGTGGCCCTGCGTCCGCGCGCCATCGTGCCCGGGCGCAGCGGTTAGACTGCGCGCTTTCGTTTCGAAAGGATCGCGCATGCTCCCCGATTCCGTCCGCGCCATCGTCACCGGTGGGGTCTCCGGCCTCGGCCTGGCCGTCGCCCATCGCATCGTCGCCGATGGCGGCCGTGTCGCGCTGCTGGACGTCAACGACGACAAGGGCGCCGAGGCGGTCGAGGCGCTGGGCGCCGATCGCGCACGCTACCTGCGCACCGACGTCACCGACGAGGCCGGGGTCGCGACCAACATCGAGGCCGCGCACGCGTTTCTGGGTGGCCTCAATGCCGCGGTGAACTGCGCCGGTATCCTCGGCGCCGGCCGCGTGCTCGGACGCGAGGCGCCGATGCCGCTGGAGACCTTCAGCCGCACGGTGATGGTCAATCTGGTCGGCAGCTTCAACGTCGCCAAGGCCGCGGCCGCGGTCATGCAGCACAACGCGCCCGGCGAGGACGGCGAGCGCGGCGCGATCGTCAACACCGCCAGCGTCGCCGCGTACGAAGGTCAGATCGGCCAGGCCGCCTATGCGGCGTCCAAGGGCGGTGTGGTGGGCATGACGCTGCCGATGGCGCGCGAACTCGCGCGTTTCGGCATCCGCGTCAACACGATCGCGCCGGGCATCTTCTGGACCCCCATGGTCGACGGCATGCCCGAGGCGGTGCAGCAGTCGCTGTCGGCCTCGATCCCGTTCCCCTCGCGCCTGGGCCGACCGGACGAATTCGCCGACCTCGTCGCCCACCTCCTGGCCAGCCGCTACCTCAACGGCGAGACCATCCGCCTCGACGGCGCGGTCCGGCTGGCGCCGAAGTAAGCGATGTCGCTCCCGTCGTCCGGCCTGGCCTCGGGCCTGCTGCTCGCGCTGCTGTCGCTGGCGCCGGCCCATGCCGGTGACGCGGCGCCCGCCGATGCGGGCGCGCTCACCGGCCTGCTCGCCGCGCGCGGCTACGACACGATCCCGATGCGGCGCTATGGCGCGGCGCATCTCGCGGTCGAAGTCAGCATCAACGGGGTCGCCGGCACCTTCCTGATCGACACCGGCGCTGGGCGGACGGTCATCGACCGGGCGCGCCAGGCGCGCTTTGCCGGTGGACGCCAGGCCGATGCGTCGGGCGGGCTGCAGGCGACCGGCGCCGGTGCCGGCAACCTCGCCATCGAGACCCTGCCAGGCAGCCGACTGACGATCGGCGAGTACCGGGACGACGATTTCACCGCGCACTTTCTCGCACTCGACCACGTCACCACTGCCTTCTCGCAACGCGGGCTGCCGACGATCGACGGCGTGCTCGGCGCCGACGTCCTCGACCGCGGCCAGGCGGTGATCGATTACCCGAACCTGCGGCTGCACCTCCGCAATCCCGCCGCACCCGCGGCATCCGTCTCCCACTGAACAACGCAGACACCGATGAAAGCCTACGACGTCAAGAAAGGAAACGTGGTCGAACACAACGGCGGGGTCTACCAGATCCGCGACATCGAACGCAGCTCTCCGCAAGGCCGCGGCGGCAATGTGCGCTTCCGTTTCACCATGTACAGCGTGCCCGGCGGCAACAAGCTCGACGCGAGCTTCGACGGCGACGACGACCTGCGCGAGGTCGATCTGGCCCGGCGCCAGGCCAGTTTCTCGTACAAGGACGGCGACGCCTTCGTGTTCATGGATGACGAAGACTTCACCCCCTACACCCTCGACGCCGATGTCGTCGGCGACGGAGCGGGCTACATCACCGAAGGCCTGGGCGGCTGCTATGTCCAGGTGATCGAAGATGCGCCGGTCGGCCTGCAACTGCCGCAGAGCGTGGTGCTCGAAGTCGTCGACACCCCACCCGAACTCAAGGGCGGCACCGCGACCAAGCGGCCCAAGCCCGCCAAGCTCAGCACCGGCATCGAGATCCAGGTGCCCGAGTACATCGGCAACGGTGAGCGCGTCTGGGTCAACACCACGACCGGCGAGTTCGGCGGACGCGCGGACTGATTTTCCGGCTCGGGTCGCGCCGTTGGAAACGCCAGCGACCGAGGCGGCGAATGCTTCAGTCGAGTTGCAGCCCGCCCGCCTCGCGATGCAGTTCACGCAGGTGGGCGCCGAGCATGGCGACGTTGCGCTCGGTCGTCGCCAGGCGTCGTTGCGCGTCCGGCGGCAATGCCGCGCGCCCCTGGGTGTCCAGCGCGTCGCGCAGCGCCCGCAGGCGGTGGCCGAGCGCATCGGCCTGCACTCGCAGCGCCGCGCGCTCGGTCTGCTGCGGCAGGCCGTAGCCGCGGTCGAGCAATTGCGCCGGACGGCTGAGGCCGTCGCCGGCAGCGAGCAATGCCTGCAGCGTATCGGCTGCGGCGCCCTGGTCCGCGGCCGCGAGATGCCAGCGGCGCTTGAGCATGTTGCGCAGCCGCAGCTCCAGCCGCCGCTGCGCGGCGTGCTCGAGCACCAGCAGCGCTGCGCCGTCGCGCTGCCCTGCCGTTGCCAACCACGGCGCGCGCAGATCGGGATCGAGATCGAGCCAGGTGGCGACATCGCCGGTCGGCAATGGCTGCGCCGCCTGGGCGACCGCCAGCAGGGCCGCGTACTCGCGGTCCGCGGCCGGAAAGTAATACCCCTCACGCATGGCGCGATCGGGCGCATCGAGCACCGCGACGTCGGCGATGCCGTCGCGTACAAGCCTGCGCAGCAGGCCGTTGGGCGTGATGCTGCGCAGGCGCGGGCCGTCGAGCCGCGGCACGCCGGCATCGAGCAGTTTCCAGGTCTCCACCGCGCAGTTGTTGCCGACGAACCGATAGCGGCCGTCGTAGCTCCAGTGCACGCTGGCCGCGCGCTCGAGCAATGTCGCGATTTCGCCCGGCGACAAGTGCAGCGGAATCGACTGCAGCCCGCGCAGTTCGATCCTGGTGTACTCGTCGATCACTTGGTCGAGCGGCAGCACAAACAGCCGCGCCGGATAACGTCCCGTCAGCCCGCGCAGGCTGGAGATCTGCACATCGTCGACGAACGCCCGGAACGACAGCACGCGGTGGTGCGCCAGGTCGTAGCGGCATTCGGGCCCGGGGGTGCGACCCGGCGCGCAGATCACCAGGCGCAGCATGCTGTGGCCCCAGCGACTCATCGGCTGCGCGTTCCCCTCGGCGAACAGGTACTCGACCGACCAGACCCGTGCCGGATCGAGCTCCAGCAGCAGGTGGCCGTCCTCCTGCGCCTGCGGCTCGGCCTCGATGAACGGCAACCCGCCAGCGCAGTCCGCGGCGGGCGGCGCCCAAGCGAAATGCGCGGTGAAGTACGCGTGCAGTGCGGGCCGCCGGCAGGCGTACTCGGGATCGAGCAGGAAGTGCTCGAGATTGACCGCGACGAATTCCGCCGCAGATGCGGTTTCGTAGGCGTCGGGCCGACGGTCGGTCATCGCATTGTGGCGCGCCCGCAGGCCCAGCCGCAGCGGGGCGCGCGGCCAGCCTGCAAGATCGCGTAGCCGCGGATCGCGCGACAGGCCGCCGTAACGGCTGCGGTCGTAGCGATGCGCGAGCTCGTGCACGAGCGCGGCGGACGCGGCCTGCATCGCCTGGGCATCCAGGCCATCGGCGGCCACGGCATCGAGCAGCGCCCGGCGCAGCACGATGCGGTCGCCGATCGCGCGCCCGTGCACCTGCGGCGGCAGGTCGTCGCGCCAGCTCAGCTGCACGTCGAGTCCCTCGGCGGCGCGCCAGGCCGGCGGCAGGCGCGCAAGTACCGTGTCGATCAGCCGGGCCGAGGCGGCCTGCGCGTCGGCATCGAGCGGCGGCGTGCCGGTTCCTGCGTCGATCCGCCAGGCCTGCGCATGCGCAGCGCCGGCGGCGAGCAACAGCGCGACGCCCACGGCCCGCAGGCGACGGCGCGAAACCATCGGCTCAGAGCGCGAGCATGGCCTGCGCCAGTTGCAGGTCGCTCGCCACCTGCGCATCGGGCCGCGTCTGCCGCAGGTGGCGCAATGCGGCCTCGAGACGGGCGCCACGGATCCGGCCGTCGCTGGCGACGAAGCCGGCAGCATCTTCGCGCGCCTGCAGGACGATCTTGTCCTTGCCCGAACTGCTGCCCGACGACGCCGAGCTGCCAGCGGACGTCGCACCGCCCGTCGTACCGGCGAAACTGCCGGCGAACGCCGACGTGGACAGAACGAGCAGCGCACAGGCGAGCGAGGATCGGGACATCAGGGGGCATCTCCATCAGGGAGGCCACACTCTACCCCGCCCTCACGCCGCCTTCATGTCGACGGCCGACCGACAGTCATGCATCGAACAGCTTGCCGGGATTGAGCACACCGTCCGGGTCGAGCGCACGGCGGATGCCGCGCATCACCGCGATCTCGGCCGCGCTGCGGGTCGATTCGAGATAGGGCTTCTTGACCAGCCCGATGCCGTGCTCGGCCGAGATGCTGCCGCCGTGCGCGTGCAGGGTGTCGGCGAGCAGTTTGGTCACGCGCTCGCATTGCGCGACGAACGCCTCGTTGGCGAGGTCGGCCGGCTTGAGCACGTTGATATGCAGGTTGCCATCGCCGATGTGGCCGAACCACACCACGTCGAACTGCGGGTACTCGCGCGCCAGCAGCGCCTGCGCCGTCTCGAGGAACGCCGGCATCGCCGAGATCCGCACCGAGACGTCGTTCTTGTAGGGCACGTGCGGTGCCAGGCTTTCGGTGATGCCCTCGCGCAACCGCCACAGCTGCGCGGCCTGCGCCTCGCTCTGACCGATCACGCCGTCCTCGACCCAACCCTGCTCGACGCAATGCTCGAACGCCGACAGCATGGCGACCTCGCCGGCCTCGCCGGCCTCGCCTTCGCAGGCGAACTCGGCGACGACATAGAAGGGGTGCGCGGCCTCGAACGGCGCCTGCGCGCCATGCGCGACCACGTGGTGCAGGGCGCGATCGGTGAAGAACTCGAAGGCCTCCAGGGCCAGCCGCGCGCGCAGCGCCTGGAACACCTGCATCAGGCCCTCGAACGACGGCAGCGCCAGCAGCAGCGTGCGCGTGGCTGGCGGCGGCGCGGTCAGTTTCAGGCTGGCTTCGACGATGATGCCCAGCGTGCCCTCCGAGGCGATGGCCAGGTGCCGCAAGTCGTAGCCGCTGGAGTTCTTGACCAGCCCGCGGCCGAGATCGAGCAGCTCGCCGGTGCCGGTCACCAGTTTGAGACCGGCGATCCACTCGCGGGTGTTGCCGTAGCGCAGCACCCGGATGCCGCCGGCGTTGGTCGCGATGTTGCCACCGATCGTGCACGAGCCGCGCGCGGCGAAGTCGACCGGATAGGCCAGCCCATGGCCGCGCGCCGCCTCCTGCACCGCTTCGAGCGCGATGCCCGGCTGCACGGTCAGGATCCGGTCGACCGGGTCGAAGTCGAGCACGCGGCTCATCCGTTGCAGGCTCAACACCAGTTCGCCATGGGCGGCGACCGCGCCGCCCGACAGCCCGGTCCGGCCGCCCGAGGGCACGATCGCCACGCCTTCGTCGCGCGCCCAGCGCACCGTGGCCTGGACCTCGGCGATATCGGCCGGCAGCGCGACCGCCAGCGGCGCGGGGGTCCAGCGCCGCGTCCAGTCGACGCCGAAATAGGCCAGATCGGCCGGATCGGTCCGCACCTGCAGGGTCGGGACGGCGGCTTGCAGCCGGGCGATGCGGGCATCGGACATGGTGTGAAGGAATCGCGGTACGGCGGGCCAGCCTGCCAGCCGCGCCTGCAGGCGTCCAGCGTCCGCGCCGCCTCGGTCCGGGGCCGAAGCGGCTGGCGCGCATCTCTCGGTCCGGCACCATCTGCTGCGCTGCAACAGCGGCGGCCTTCTGGCACCATGATGCGCTCCTCCCGACCGGCGGCCGCAGCCTCGATGAAGACCTCGTTTCCCCGCGCGGACATCCGCGTCCTGCTGCTCGAAGGCGTCAGCCAGAGCGCCGTCGACACCTTCAAGGCCGCCGGCTACACGCAGATCGAGGTACACCCCAAGTCGCTGCCCGAAGACCAACTGCTGGCCAAGATCGCCGATGCGCACATCGTCGGCATCCGCTCGCGCACCCAGCTCAGCGCCGAGGTCATCGCCCACGCGCGCCGGCTGCTCGCGGTCGGCTGCTTCTGCATCGGCACCAACCAAGTCGACCTGGAAGCAGCCGAACTGGCCGGCATCCCGGTCTTCAATGCGCCCTACTCCAACACCCGCAGCGTCGCCGAACTGGTGGTCGCCGAGGCGATCATGCTGCTGCGCGGCATCCCGCAGAAGAACGCGCAATGCCATCGCGGCGGCTGGAGCAAGTCCGCGCTGGGCAGCCACGAGGCGCGCGGCAAGACCTTGGGCATCGTCGGCTACGGCCATATCGGCACCCAGGTCGGCGTGCTCGCCGAATCGCTGGGCATGCAGGTGCTGTTCCACGACATCGAGACCAAGCTCTCGCTTGGCAACGCCCGCAGCGCGACCGGGCTGGACGACCTGCTCGCACGCAGCGATGTGGTGACCCTGCACGTACCCGAGACCCCGGCGACCAAGCTGATGTTCGGCGCCGCGGAGCTCGCCGCGATGAAGCCCGGCGCGCACTTGATCAATGCCTCGCGTGGCACCGTGGTCGACATCGACGCGCTCGACGCCGCGCTGCGCACCGGGCATGTCGGCGGCGCGGCGATCGACGTGTTCCCGGTCGAGCCCAAGGGCAACGATGACGTCTTCGACTCTCCGCTGGCCGCCCACGACAACGTCCTGCTGACCCCGCACGTGGGCGGCAGCACGCTCGAGGCGCAGGACAACATCGGCATCGAGGTCGCCGCCAAGCTCGTGCGCTACAGCGACAACGGCAGCACGCTGTCGGCGGTCAATTTCCCCGAGGTCACGCTGCCCGAGCATGTCGGCAGCCACCGCATCCTGCACCTGCACCGCAACGTGCCCGGCGTGCTGGTGAAGATCAACGAGGTGTTCTCGCGCCAGGCGATCAACATCGACGGCCAGTATCTGCGCACCACCGCCAATGTCGGCTACGTGGTCATCGACGTCGGCGCGACCCGCGAGCAGGCCGAGCGCCTGCGCAGCGAATTGTCGAAGATCGACGGCACGCTGCGCACGCGAGTGCTGTACTAGGCCATCGGGATCGGGGCATCGGGCCGGCGGTCCCTCGCGAAGCTCAGCCGGCCGAGATCCCCCGCCCGTCCAGACACTTGCGCGCCATGCGGCGCAAGGACGCGTCGTACTCGGTGCCGGCGGCGACGTCGGCAAGGGGGCGCCACGCGAGCGCATGAGATTCGGCGCTGACCGCGAAACGCTCGTCGGCACCGGCACGCACGAGATAGCGCACGTCGTAGTGCCAGTGCGCGGGCACGCCCTTGTGCTCGGGGATCCAGTGCCGATCGAGATCGAAGATCGCCGGCAGCACCGCCACGCCCTGCAGGCCGGTCTCCTCCTCGGTCTCGCGCAGCGCCACGCGTGCCAGGTCGATGTCGCCGTCGGCGTGGCCACCCGGCTGCAGCCACAGATTCAGCTTGCGGTGGTGGGTCAGCAAGGTGCGCTGACCGTCGGCCGAGACCACCAGCGCCGATGCGGTGAAATGGCCCGCGAGGCGTTCGCGCACGAACGGATCGAGCGGATCGTCGAGCAGCGCAACGAACTCATCGACGGTCGCGCGCTCGTCAGGATGCCGAACCGCGTAGTCGGCGAAGGCGGCGGCCAGCGCTGGCGCGCGAAATGGGCGGGAAGCGAACATGCGGTGCGGACCTGGAGCAGCGTGGGGACGCGCAGCATCGGCGCTCGGCCGCGCGGCTGCAAGGTGGCCGGCACCCGAACGCAGGATGCCTGCGGCTTGACCGCACCCCGCCCCGCGCCGAAAATTATCTCTGTATCGCGATATGGAGATATTCATGGACCTGGAAGCCTGGTCGGCGCGGCTCAAGACCCTCGCCGATCCGACCCGCGTCCGGCTGCTGGCGCTGCTCGAAGTCGAGGAACTGACGGTGGCCGAGCTGTCGTCGATCACCCGACTCGCGCAGCCGCGCGTCTCCACGCACCTGGCGCGCCTCAAGGAAGCCGGCCTGGTCCGCGATCGCCGTGCCGGCGTGTCGGCTTACTACCGATTCGACGACGCCGCGCTCGACCCGGCACAGCGCGCCTTGTGGCAGGCGCTGAGCACCGGCAGCGACGATCCGTTGCTGCGCCAGGACGCCGAGCGCATCCCGTCGGTGCTGGCGATGCGCGCCGCGGACCAGAACTGGGCCGACAGCGTGGCCGGCGACATGGAGCGGCACTACTCGCCCGGGCGGACCTGGGAAGCCCTCGCGCGCTCGGCACTGCCGTTGCTCGAGACCGGCGACGTGCTCGACATCGCCTCGGGCGATGGCGTCCTCGCCGAACTGCTGGCACCGCACGCCCATCGCTACGTCTGCCTCGATGCGAGTGCGCGCGTGGTCGCCGCGTCGGCCGAGCGCCTCAAGCGCTTCCGCAACGTCGAGGTCCGCGAAGGCGACATGCACGCGCTGCCGTTCGAGGACGCCAGCTTCGACCTCGTCGTGCTGATGCATGCGCTGACCTATGCCACGCGCCCGGCGCAGGCGGTCACCGAGGCCGCGCGGGTGCTGCGCCCCGGCGGCCGGCTGCTGCTGTCGAGCCTCGACCGCCATGGCCATGAGGCGGTCGTGCAGGCCTACGGCCATGCCAACCTTGGCTTCCCGGACAAGGAACTGCGCCGCTTCGTCACCAAGGCCGGGCTGGAGATCCACAGCGCCGAGACGGTGACGCGCGAGAAGCGGCCGCCGCACTTCCAGGTGATCTCGATCATCGCGAGAAAGCCGTGACCTGGCTGCACCCCGACCGCGTCGCCGCGCTCGAGGCCGCGCTCGCGCAGCGCATCCTCGTGCTCGACGGCGGCATGGGCACGATGATCCAGCAGCACGGGCTGACCGAGGCCGATTACCGCGGCACGCGCTTCGCCGACGGCTTCGACGCGCTGCACGCTGTCGACGGCCATGCCCATGGCGCCGGTTGCGGCTGCGAGGCCGCCGACCAGCGCGGCAACAACGACCTGCTCACGCTGACCCGGCCCGACATCATTGGCGGCATCCACGCCGCCTATCTCGAGGCCGGCGCCGACCTGGTCGAGACCAATACCTTCAACTCGACCGCAGTGTCGCTGGCCGATTACCGCTTGCAGCACCTGGCACGCGAACTCAATCGCGAGGGCGCCGCGCTCGCGCGCGCGGCCTGCGATGCCGCGCAGGCGCGCACGCCCGGGCGGCCGCGCTTCGTCGCCGGCATCCTCGGCCCAACCAGCCGCACCGCATCGATCAGCCCCGACGTCAACGATCCGGGCTTCCGCGCGGTGACGTTCGAGGACCTGGTGCGCATCTACCGCGAGGCCGCCCATGGCCTGATCGAGGGCGGCGCCGACGTGCTGATGGTCGAGACGGTGTTCGACACCCTCAATGCCAAGGCCGCGCTGTTCGCGGTGGAGACGGTGTTCGACGATCTCGGCGGCCGGGTGCCGGTGATGATCTCGGGCACGATCACCGACGCCTCGGGCCGCACGCTGTCGGGACAGACCGCCGAAGCGTTCTGGTACTCGCTGCGCCATGCGCGGCCGCTGTCGATCGGGCTCAACTGCGCACTCGGCGCCAAGGACCTGCGGCCCCACGTCGACACCCTGGCGCAGATCGCCGAGGTCCATGTCTCCTGCCACCCCAATGCCGGGCTGCCCAATGCCTTCGGCGGTTACGACGAAACCCCCGAAGACATGGCCGCGACCCTGCATGAATTCGCGACCGCCGGGCTGCTGAACATCGTCGGCGGCTGCTGCGGCACCACGCCTGCACACATCCGCGCGATTGCCGACGCGATGCGCAATGTCGCCCCGCGCACGCCGGTCGGCCACCGGGCCGACGCCGCATGAGCGCGCCCGCAGGCCAGTCTCCAGCACCGCGTTTCACTCGCCTATCGGGCCTCGAACCGCTGGTGATCACCCCGGAACTGCTGTTCGTCAACGTCGGCGAACGCACCAACGTCACCGGCTCGGCCGCGTTCCGCAAGCTGATCCGCGAAGACCGCTACGCCGAGGCGGTGGAGGTCGCGCGCCAGCAGGTCGAGGGCGGCGCGCAGATCCTCGACGTCAACATGGACGAGGGCATGCTCGACTCCGAGCGGGCGATGACCACGTTCCTGAACCTCATCGCCGCCGAACCCGACATCGCACGTATCCCGGTGATGGTCGACTCCTCGAAGTGGAGTGTGATCGAGGCCGGCTTGCGCTGCCTGCAGGGCAAGGGCGTGGTCAACTCGATCTCGCTCAAGGAGGGCGAGGCGACGTTCCTGGCACAGGCGCGCAAGGTACTGCGCTATGGCGCGGCGGTCGTGGTCATGGCCTTCGACGAGACCGGCCAGGCCGACACCCGCGCGCGCAAGGTCGAGATCTGTACCCGCGCCTACCGACTGTTGACCGAAGTCGTGGGTTTCCCGCCCGAGGACATCGTGTTCGATCCGAACATCTTCGCGATCGCCACCGGCATCCCCGAGCACGACAACTACGCGGTCGACTTCATCGAGGCCACGCGCGAGATCCGCGCCACGCTGCCGCATTGCCATGTCTCGGGTGGCGTGTCGAACGTCTCGTTCTCGTTCCGCGGCAACGAGGTCGTGCGCCAGGCGATCCACGCGGTGTTCCTGTACCACGCGATCGCGGCCGGCATGGACATGGGCATCGTCAACGCCGGCGCGATGCCGATCGTCGACGAACTCGATCCCGAGTTGCGCGCGTGCGTCGAGGATGTCGTGCTCAATCGCCGCCCCGACGCGACCGAGCGGCTGCTCGAACTGGCCGAGCGCTACAAGGGCCGCAAGGGTGCGGCCAAGACCGAGACACTCGCCTGGCGCGAAGCGCCGGTCCAGCAACGCCTGACCCATGCCCTGGTGCACGGCATCGACCAGTACGTCGACACCGATACCGAAGAAGCGCGGCTGCAGTTCGCGCGGCCGCTGGAGGTCATCGAAGGGCCGCTGATGGCCGGCATGAACGTCGTCGGCGACCTGTTCGGCGCCGGCAAGATGTTCCTGCCGCAGGTGGTCAAGTCGGCGCGGGTCATGAAGAAGGCGGTCGCCTGGCTGCTGCCGCACATCGAGGCCGAGAAGGCGCGCACCGGCGATGCGGGCAAGTCCAATGGCCGCATCGTGATCGCAACGGTCAAGGGGGATGTGCACGACATCGGCAAGAACATCGTCGGCGTGGTGCTGGCCTGCAACAACTTCGAGGTCGTCGACCTGGGGGTCATGGTGCCGGCGCAGACGATCCTCGACAAAGCCCGTGAGGTGCAGGCCGATGTCATCGGCCTGTCGGGGCTGATCACCCCATCGCTGGAAGAGATGAGCCACGTCGCGCGCGAGATGAAGCGTCAGGGCTTCACGCTGCCGTTGCTGATCGGCGGGGCCACGACCTCGCGCGCGCACACCGCGCTGAAGATCGCGCCGCATTACGGCGCGCCGACCGTCTGGGTCAAGGACGCCTCGCGTGCCGTCGGCGTCGTGCAGTCGCTGATCAGCCCCGAACTGCGACCGGCCTTCGTCGCCGCCAACGATGCCGACTACGCCGAAATCCGCGCGCGCCACGCCAATCGCGGCGACGCCAAGCGGCTGGTCGCACTGGACAAGGCGCGTGCCCAGGCCTTCGACGGCGGCTGGGAGACCTATGTGCCGCCAACGCCGCGCCGCCCCGGCCTGCACGTGTTCGACGACTACCCGCTCGACGACCTGCTGCCGGTCATCGACTGGACTCCCTTCTTCAATGCCTGGGAGTTGTTCGGCAAGTATCCAGCGATCCTGACCGACGAGATCGTCGGCGCGCAGGCCAGCGAGTTGCTGGCCGATGCACAGGCGATGCTGCGCCGGATCGTCGAGGAGAAATGGCTCACCGCCAAGGCGGTGTTCGGGCTGTGGCCAGCGACCCGCGTCGGCGACGATGTCGACGTGGTCGTCCCCGAGCACGCGCACGGCCGCGTCCGCTTGCACTTCCTGCGCCAGCAGGTCGACAAGCCGGTCGAGCGGCCGGACTTCTGCCTGGCCGACTTCATCGCGCCGGCCGACAGCGGCGTGCAGGACTGGATCGGGGCGTTCGCAGTCACCGCGGGCATCGGGATCGAGCCGCACGTCGCGCGCTTCGAGGCGGCACACGACGACTACAACGCGATTCTGCTCAAGGCGCTGGCAGACCGTCTGGCCGAAGCGCTGGCCGAACAGCTGCACCAGCGCGTGCGGACCGACTACTGGGGCTACGCGGCCGACGAAGCGCTCGACAACGACGCACTGATCGGTGAGCAGTACCGCGGCATCCGCCCTGCCCCAGGCTACCCGGCCTGCCCCGAGCACAGCGAAAAGCGCACGCTGTTCGACCTGCTCGGCGCCGAGGCCAACGCTCGCATGACGCTGACCGAGAGCTTCGCGATGCTGCCCACCGCGGCGGTGTCGGGCTATTACTTCAGCCATCCGCGCAGCCAGTACTTCGTCGTCGGCCGGGTTTCCAAGGAGCAGGTGCACGACTACGCCAAGCGCAAGGGCGTGCCGCTGGCGCAGGCCGAACGCTGGCTGGCCTCGAATCTGGACTACGACCCGGATTGAGCGCCGGGCTGCGCACGCCCATCACGACCGCCCCGCTATCCTCGGCGCCTGCTTCGCGCTGAGGATCTGTGCATGCTTCGACGCCGTACCGCCGGCGCCCTGACGTTGGCCGCGATCGGTTGCCTGGCCGCCGCCTGCAGTCCCGTTACCGGCCCATCGGCGACCATGCAAGCCGATGCGCCGCCCTCGCCCCCGCCGATCGTCATCGAGCATGCTCGGGTGTTCGACGGCGAACGCGACCTGGGCCAGGTCACGCTGGTGATCCGCGACGGCCTCGTCGCACGCATCGCGCAGCCGGACGCCGACGACCTGCCCATCGACGCCGAGCGCATCGACTACCGCGGCCGGTTCATCGTGCCCGGCCTGGTCAACGCCCACGCGCACGTCGGCAACACCGAGGGCACTGCCCACGGCGACCGCTTCTACACCCGCACGCACGTCGTGCGCGACCTGCGCCAGTTCCAGGCCTACGGGGTCACCACGGTGATGTCGCTGGGCATGAACGGCGCGGCGTTCGGCGACATTCGCAACGCCGTGACCGGCGATCCGACACTGGGTGCGCAACTGCTCGGCGCAGGCGGCGGCATCGGCGCACCCGGCGGCGCGCCGCCCGCCGCGAACATGGGTCTGGTGCACGATCCAGTGGCGCGCCCGGCGACCGCCGCCGCGGCCCGCACCGCGGTCCGGGCGCAGGCGGAAAACGGCGTCGACATCGTCAAGTTGTGGGTCGACGCCCTCGGCGGCCAGGCCCCGCCGATGGCACCCGAGGTCTATCGCGCCACGATCGACGAGGCCCATCGCCAGAAGCTGCTTGCCGCCGCGCATATCCACGATCTCGTGCCGGCCATCGATCTCGTCGCCAGCGGCCTGGACATCGTCGCCCACGGCGTGCGCGACCGGCCGGTCGACCCGGCATTCGTCGCTGCGCTGCGCACTTCGAGCGCCGGTTACATCGCGACGCTGCAGATCGACGAGGCGAACTACATCTATGCCGAGCATCCCGAGTGGCTGGAAACGCCATTCCTGCGCAACGCATTGCCCGAGGCAGTCCGCGCCCAGTGGTCCGATCCGCAGTGGCGTGCCGACACGCTGCGCGACCCACAGACCGCGAAGGCGCGCGCCGCGCTCGCCACGAACCTGCGCAATCTGTCGACGCTGCGCGAGGCCGGCGTCCGGATCGGGTTCGGCACCGATGCCGGCGCGCTGCCGCGCCGCGTGCCGGGCTTCGCCGAGCACCGCGAACTCGAACTGATGATGCAGGCCGGTTTCAGCCCGCAACAGGCGCTGACGGTGGCGACCCGCGATTCGGCGCACCTGCTGCGCCTGGACGACCGCGGCTTGCTGCAGCCGGGCCGACGTGCGGACTTCATCGTGGTCGCCGCCGACCCACTGGCCGACATCCGCAACCTGCGCACGATCGAAGCAGTCTGGCAGGCCGGCCGCAGGGTCGCGGGCCCGGTTGCCGAGTACCGCGCGCCTTGAGTCACCCCAGAACCAGGGTCAGAGTCGGATTGTCACGCAGAATCTCGCGTGCTGCCGTGCGCTCGGTCGCCCCCCGCGCCGTCAGCGGAACCCGACCGCAACGCCGAAGCCGCCCTGCCAATCGGGCGCGTCGCCGCCGACACCGCGCAGCAGCGACAAGTCGAACTGCACCCGCGGTTGCGGACGCCAGGTCAGGCCGCTGCCGATGACCGTCCCGGCCTGCGTTCCGCCGCCGACACCCGCCTCGACATAGCCGGCGAACGTGCCGGCCTCGAACAGGTCCAGGCTCGGCGCGATCTGCCAGCCGCTGCCGTCGTCGTCGTGCTGATAGCCGGCGAACAGCGCGTAGCCGCGCCCGCCGTCGGTCTCGCCCTCGACCGACGCGCCAAAGCTGCGCAGGTGGGTGTCGGGACGCAGCCCGCGCGATCCGGTCGCCAGGCCGTAACGCGCCAGCAGCGCCCAGTCGAGCGCACCGGCGCTGGGCAATGCCCACTTCAGGCCGATGCTGCTGTCGCCCGCGCCCTCGGCCACCTGCCGTGCGCCGCCGACAACGCGCGTCGAGCTGCGTTGCCACGGCGTCGCAGACAGCTGCAGTTCCAGCGCTGCGCCCAGGCCCACGCGCAGCGTACTGCCGGAGGTCGTTTCAGTCGTGCGCACGCCTTCGTCGCGATCGCGCTCGAAGTCAGGCAGGCCCTGCTCCCAGGCCACCTGCCCGGGCGCGAGCACGGCCGCCGAGAACCCGATCCCCGGTCGGTCGAATGCGATCTCCTGCGCCCAGGTGGCGCCGACCGGCAACAATGCGAGGCACAGCCCGGCGGCGCGCATGATCACCAGACCAGGTCGTCGGGCACTTGGTACTTGGGATCACTGTAGGGGTCGTCGCCCACCGGTGTGGACGGGTCCACCTTCAGCGCGACCGCCTGCGCAAACATCGTTTCGGCCTCGGCCAGCACCGCCGCGGTCACCAGCAGGTAGCGGCCGTTGACCTGCACCACACCGAGTTCGCCGGCATTGAGCGCGCGCAGTTGCTCGGCATCGACATGGATGCGCTTGATCTTGCCGCCATATTCGAAATGCCGGGCGATATCGGCATCGGCGCGGTTGAGCGCCTTGTCCTTGACGAACGCTTCGAGCTTGGCGCGCGCCTCGCGGCGCAGCCGGGCCTGTTCCTGCCGCTGGCGCTCGGCCTCGATGCGCTCGTCCTTTTCGCGCTGGGCGCGGATCGCATAGGCCTTGGCCAGGTCGATGTCCTCGCGCGGCGGCCGCGGCTTGCGTGGACCCTGTGCATCGCGTCGGCCGGGCGGCCGCGCCGGTCCATCCGGTCGCCCCCCCTCGGCCCGCTTACCGCCACTGCGGCGCTCGTCCGGACGTCCCCGGCGCTCGTCGCGGCGCGGTGGCGGCTTGGCCGGTTTGGCCGGCGCCTTGAAGCCCAGACCGAGCAACTGGTCGCGCAGGGTATCGCTCATGGAGGAAGGACCTCGCCTGGAACGGAAACAGTGGACATGGTGAACAATGAAACAGCGGTGGCGGACACCGACCGGGCACACAGGCCCGGCACTGGACTTTCGATCATGCGGATGCGTCAGTAATGCGGCGGGGGCGGCTCCTGCCCCGGGTCCGGAAACTGCACCGTACGCGCCTGGCGCAGGTCGTCCATGACCCGGCGCAACAGGCCGGTCTGGGCCACGAGTTCGAGCCGCGCGGCGGTGAGCGCGTCGTTGAGCTCGGAGATCGTGTGTTCCTGGAAGGCCAGCCGCGTCTCCAGTTCGGTCACCCGCTGCTCGAGCGCCGAATGGACCTCGGCATCGATCTTGGCACCGGTCATCGCACGGCATCCCCACCGTCGCGGCCCGGCGATGCGCGCCGCGACGGTGCGTGGATCACTTGACGATGTCCTGCAGCTCGACCTCGAAGGTCAGCGCCTGGTTCGGACCGATCGGACCCGAGCCCATCTCGCCGTAGCCGAGCTTGGCCGGGATCCACAGTTCGTACTTGCTGCCGACCGGCATCAGCTGCAGGCCTTCCTGCCAACCCGGGACCACCTGGTTGAGCGCGAACTGCGCCGGCTCACCACGGTCGTAGGAGCTGTCGAAGGTCTCGCCGTTGAGCAGCGTGCCCTTGTAGTGCACGCGCACGGTGTCTTCGGGACCGGGCTTGGCGCCGGTGCCCTGGGTAACGACGCGGTACTGCAGGCCCGACGCCGTGGTCTGCACGCCTTCTCGCTTGGCGTTCTCGGCGAAGAACTTCTCGGCCTCGGCGGCGTTGGTCTTCGCCTTCTCCTGCATCTCGGCAAGCTGCTTGGCCTGCATGCGCTCACCGAAGGACTGCATCACCTTCATCGCCTGCTCGTCGGTGATCTCGATGGCCTTGTCGTCGAGCGTCTCGGCGATTGCGCGCTGCAGGGTCTTGAGGTCGATCTCGTCCTTGACCTGCTTGAGCGACTCGCCCATCTGGTTGCCGATGATGTAGCTCACCTGTTCGCGCTCGGTCTTGAGCCCGGCGATCTCGGTGCTGCTGGCGGCCTCGCCGCTGGCGTCGGCGGCGCCCTGGACCGGCTTGCCGGTCTCCTTGTCGATCGGCTTGCAGGCGATCATCGCCAGCGGCAGCACGGCCACCAGGCCGACGAGGGCGATACGCGATGTGGTCTTCATCTTGAAGGACTCCGGGAAAAAGGATTGCGGAATTGAGCGTGCGAAAGCGGCAGCGAAACGCCGCGGGAATGGAAACGCGATCAGAGAATGTCGATCAGCTCGACGTCGAACACCAGTGTGGCGTTGGCGGGAATGTTGGGCGGGCTGCCCTTCGGCCCGTAGGCCAGGTCGCCCGGGATCCAGAACCGGTACTTGCCGCCGACCGGCATCAGTTGCAGGCCCTCGGTCCAACCGGCGATGACCTGGTCCAGGCCGAACACCGCAGGCGCGCCGCGTCCGTAGGAACTGTCGAACTCGGTGCCGTCGAGCAGCGTGCCGCGGTAATGCACGCGGACGCGATCGCCCGCACGCGGGCGCGGCCCCTGCCCTTGCCGCTCGACGCTGTACTGGATCCCCGACGCGGTGGCGAACACCCCGGGCTTGCCGCGATTGCCGGCCATGAACGCCGCGCCGGCGCGGCGATTGGCCTCGGCGGCATTGGCGGCGCGTGCCTGGGTCCGGCCCGCCATCGCCTCGCGGATCTGCGCGATCCGCGCCTCGTCGAGCGTCGGCGGCCGGCCTGCGATCGAGTCGGCGACCGCACGCACCAGCGGTGCGACCTCGATCTCGTCCTTGAGCGGCGCGAGCGATCGGGCGATATCCACCGCCACCATCTGGCTGACCTTGGTCGTGTCGATCGCGGGCGGCTCGCTGCCCGGCGGCAGGCCCGGCACCGGACGACCGCTGCGCGCCGCGATGCGCTGGGCCAGCGCCACGCCAAGCTGTCGGGTCTCCTCGGGCGGCAGCGACGGCGGCTTGCCGTCGAGCGCGCTCGCGAGCGCCTGCTCGAAAACGCGCATGTCCAGGTCCGCGCCCACCTGGCCCAGCGAGCGGCCGACATCCAGGCCGACCACATAACTGGTCTGGGTGCGATCGGCGGCCGGCTCGGCGGCGCCGGCCTGGGCACCGACGGCGATGAGCAGCGCCACGACCCCGGCGCGCATCAGATTGGACATCCGTTGGTTCTCCTGCCCGGTCAGGGCGATGCAGCCGATTATTGTCGCGGCCAGCGCGGCGCGGGGCAATCTCGACCTGCGACGACTCAGATGCGCTTCAGCGCGCAGCCGGTCGCGGTGCCTGCAGCGCGCGCTCGATGGCAGCGACGATCTGCGGGTCGTCGGGCTTGGTCCGGCTGCCCCATTGCGCCAGCACCCGGCCATCGCGCCCGACCAGATACTTGTGGAAATTCCACTGCGGCGCCTGCCCGGTCGCCGCCGCCAGTTGGCGGTACAGCGGCGCCGCGTCCGGACCGACCACGTGCACTTTCTGGAACATCGGGAACTTCACCCCGTAGGTCAGCGTGCAGAAGTCCTGGATTGCCTGCTCGTCCTCGAACTCCTGTTCCTTGAAATCGCCCGACGGAAATCCAAGCACCGCAAAGCCCTGCCCGCGATAACGCGCATGCAGGCCCTCGAGGGCCTCGAACTGCGGCGTGAAGCCGCACTTGCTGGCGGTGTTGACGATCAGCAGCACGTCGCCGCCGTAGGTCCGTCGCAGATCGACCGGCTCGCGGCCGGCCAGCGGACGAAAGCTGTGGCCGAGCAGGTCGGAGCCTCCCGGCGCCGACTGCGCAATCGCCAGTGACGCGGCCAGCAGGCCCGCCGCACAGGTCGCCAGGATCATGGACAGGTGGATTCTTCGCATCGCGCACTCCCGTGAAGGCACCGGCCTTCGTATGCCATCAGTTGGGTGGACGTCCGCCTCGCGAGGCATTGACACCCCCTGCCGTGGTGTTATAGTTTCCTACAACACCTACCCACCAGAGCAGGACGGTCCCATGACCCGCAGGCTCCAGACCCCGATCATCGCATGTGGCGTTTCCGCTGCGGCCCTGTGCGCCGTGTTGCTGGCCGCTGCCCCCTCGCTGTCGGCCGGCCGCGACGCCACCGCTTCGGCGGCAGGCGGACTGAACGTCGCGACCACGGCCGCCGCCCGCGACGTCGCCATCGGCGATGCCGAACCGCAGGACGCTGCCCCGCGCAGCCGCAGCCGGCGTGGCCGCAGCGCGATCGCGATGCCCTACTTCTCATTCGCCCGGGGCACCGGCGGGAGGGGCTGACATGGCCAACATCGAATGGAGCGACGGCGCCCCGATCTACCGACAGCTCAAGGAGCGGGTGATCGCGATGATGCTCGACGGGGTGCTCAAGCCCGGCGACGCGCTGCCCTCGGTACGCCAGGTCGCCGCCGAATACCAGCTCAACCCGATCACCGTCTCGCGCGCCTACCAGGAACTGGCCGACGAGGCGCTGGTCGAGAAGCGCCGCGGCCTGGGCATGTTCGTGACCGAAGAAGCCTCCCGCAAGCTGCGCACCAGCGAGCGCGAGCGCTTCCTGCACGAAGAATGGCCGCTGGTCGTGGAACGGATCGAACGCCTGGGGCTGTCGGCCCAGGACCTGCTGCAATCCATCGGCCATGGAGCCAATGCATGAACGCCGTGCTCGACGCCCCCGTCATCTCCGCGCGCAACCTCGACAAGACCTACAAGGGCACGCGCGCGCTCGCCGGCGCCAGTTTCCAGATCCCCGCCGGACGCATCGTCGGACTGATCGGCCCCAACGGGGCCGGCAAGACCACCGCGCTCAAGGCGATCCTCGGCCTGATCCGTTGCGATGGCGACCTGTCGGTGTTGGGCCGCGACCCGCGCCGCGAGCGCGATGCGCTGATGAACGATGTGTGCTTCATCGCCGATGTCGCGGTGCTGCCGCGCTGGATGCGGGTCCGCGACGCGATCGACTTCGTCGAGGGCGTGCACCCGCGCTTTGATCGCGCGCGCTGCGAGCGCTTCCTGGCCAATACCAAACTGCGCCCCAAACAGCGCGTGCGCGAAATGTCCAAAGGCATGATCGTGCAGCTGCATCTGGCGCTGGTGATGGCGATCGACGCTCGGCTGCTGGTGCTCGACGAGCCCACGCTCGGCCTGGACATCCTCTACCGCAAGCAGTTCTACCAGCGCCTGTTGGAGGACTACTTCGACGAACAGAAGACCATCGTCGTCACCACCCACCAGGTCGAGGAGATCGAACACATCCTCACCGACGTGCTGTTCATCCGCGACGGCCGGATCGTGCTCGACGCACCGATGGACGATGTCGCCGAGCGCTTCGTCGAGGTCCTGGTCGAGGCCGACCAGCTCGAAGCCGCCCGCGCCCATCGCCCGATCGACGAGCGGTCCCTGCCGTTCGGCAAGACCGTGATGCTGTTCGACAACGTGCCCGCTGCCGCGCTGGCGGCGTATGGCGAGACCCGCACGCCCGGTCTGGCGGATCTGTTCGTGGCCACGATGAAGGGAGCCTACGCATGAATGCCACCATCGAGACCGTCGCCGCGCCCGCACCTGCGCGCACGCCGCCCCATGCCACCCACCGGTTCGGGCTACTGCTGCGCCGCGAATACTGGGAGCACCGCGGCGGCATGCTGTGGGCGCCGCTGATCGCAGGCAGCCTGTCGCTGCTGCTGTCGGTGGGCCTGCTGATCACGATGATCTTCGTCGCACGCCGCCAGATCGCCAGCGGCTCGCGGATCGAGTACGAAGGCGTCACCATCAATGGGCTGGACCTGAGCGCACTGGCCAGCCAGCTCAGCGGCGACGACCTGCGCGAACTCGCCGACGGTCTCTATGCCACCCTGCTGATGTCGGCGGCCTGGCCGTACATGGTGATGATCTTCGTCGCGTTCTTCTATTGCCTGGGCGCGCTCTACGACGACCGTCGCGACCGCAGCGTGCTGTTCTGGAAGTCGCTGCCGGTGTCGGACACCGCGACCGTGCTGTCGAAGGTCGTCACCGCCGCCTTCGTGATCCCGGCAATCTCGACCGCGATCGCCATCGTCGTCATGTTGCTGTTCCTGACGGCGCTGAGCGTGGCCGCCGCCGCGCACGGCGCCAATCCGCTGCCGCTGCTGTGGGGCAACGGCATGGCCTTTCTGCTCGCCGCGCAGTTGGTCGCCGCGATCCCGGTCTACGCCGCATGGGCGCTGCCGACCATCGGTTGGCTGCTGCTGTGCTCGGCCTGGGCGCGCAGCAAGCCGTTCCTGTGGGCGGTGCTGCTGCCGCTGGCCATCGGCGCGGCCGCGTCGATGACCGGGCTGCTGCAGTTGGTGGGCCTGGACCGTCACTGGCTGTGGAACAACGTGATCGCGCGGCTGCTGCTGGGCACCGTGCCGCTGACCGGCGCGGACCTGTCGTATCTGCAGCACGCCGCGGCCAGCGGCGACCAGATCAGCAACCTGCTCAGCGTGACCGGGGTCTACGCGAACTTCACCACGCCCTCGATGTGGGTCGGCATCGTGGCCGGCGCCTTGATGATCGCGCTGGCGATCCGGTTGCGCCGCTGGCGCGAGGAAGGCTGACCACACCCTTGGGCATCCCATTTGACGACCGCAAGGAGCATCCATCCATGAAGTCCGCCGCCTTTTCCGCGCTCGCCGTGTTCGCTCTGGGCCTGTCGCCGGCCGCGTGGTCCGCCCCACCGCAGGACAGCGTCCGCGACGAGGTGCGTCGCGAGCTCGCCGACGCGCGACAGGAGATCAGGGCCGATCTCGCCAAGGCCCGCACCGAGCTGGAGACCGAGGACCTTGATGTCCGCGACAGCCTGCGGTTCGATCGCGACGGGCGCCGCAAGCGCGATCGCGACGCCAAGCTGCCGCGCGCCGCGATCACGCCGCGCGGCGACTTCCTCATCGATGACCGCGCCGTGGCCATCGACGCCCACCAACGTCAGCAACTGCTGGCCTACCGCGGCCTGGTCATCGAGATCGCACGCACCGGCATCGACATGGGCGAGGTCGCGGCGCTGGCGGCTGTGGACGCCGTGGACCGCGGCACGTTCGGGCTCGTGTTCAGCGCCCTGACCGGCAGTCTGGAGCGCCGCATCGAGCGGAACGTACGCCAGATCGTGGAACCCGGCGCACTGCAGATCTGCGCGCGCATGCCGGCGCTGCATGTCGCCCAGCAGCAGTTGGCGGCGGATCTACCCGCGTTCCGTCCCTATGCACGGCTGGAGGCCCGCGATGCCGACTCCTGCCGCGACGAGGTGCGGCGCAGCTTCGCATCGCGCTGACCCGTCCCTGGGCGACGCCTCGGCGCACGTCGCAACGTCCCCGTTCATCCCATCGCCCGCACCATCACCCGAGCACCGGCCCGGGCCAACCACAGGACTCTTGATGATGAAATCGCCTTCCGGTTCCCGCGCCTCCGCCTTCGCTTTCATTGCGTCCATGCTCGCCGCGCCGCTGGGCGCACAGGCCGACGATGCGCCGCAGTGCCGCCACAGCGAACCACGCGAAGCGGCGATGGACTTCGAGGGGATCCGCATCGTCCGTTTCGAGATCGGTCATCACACCTTGCGCGTCGAGGGCGCCGCACAGCCAGACGCGCACCTGCGCGGCCGCGCCTGCGCATCGAGTTCCTCGGCGCTGGCGTCGTTGACGGTCGATGTCAGCCGCGCCGGCGAAGTGCTGACGGTGAAGCTGGGGCGCGCGCCCACGGGCGGCTTGTTCGGCCCCCGCTATGCCTACCTCGATGTGTCCGGCCAGGTGCCCGCCGATGTGCTGGTGCAGGTCATCGCCGGTTCGGGCGAGGCCTGGGTGACCGGGGTCGCAGCGGCCAGCGCGGATGTCGGCTCGGGCGACGCCGAACTGCGGCGGATCGCCGGCCGCGCGACGGTCAAGACCAGCTCGGGCGACATCGTGGTCGAGGACGCGGGCGAGCTGAAACTGCTGTCGGTGGGCTCGGGCGACGTGAGCGCGCAAGCGATCCGCCACGACGTCGAGGTCGGCAGCGTCGGCTCCGGCGATCTCGAACTGCACCGTGTCGGCGGCGATATCCGCATCGGCAGCATCGGCTCGGGCGATGTCGAGATCCGCGACGCGTCGGGCAGCGTGCGCGTCGATTCGATCGGCTCGGGCGACCTGGATGCGCAACGCGTCGCTGGCGACCTGATCGTCTCGTCGAAGGGCAGCGGCGACGTCCTGGTGCGCGAAGTGCGTGGCACCGTCGATCTCCCGCGCAAGCGCTGACGCTTTCGCCCTCATCCATTCCAGGAGCGGGTCCATGCCTCGTTTTCTTCGCTCGAACACGCTTTCCTTGGCGCTGCTGCTCGCCTGCACCGCCGCACTTCCGGGCTGCAGCCGCGATCCCGCGATCGATGCGACCGCGACTGCGCCTGCGACCGACGAGACCACCGCAGCCGCGGCCGACGATGGCTTCGTTGCACGCACCACGCGTCGCGCGCTCCACGCGGCCCGTGCCGAACTGGCCGAGGGCAACATCGCCATCGGCGGCAAGGGCAGCGGGGGCGTCGATATCAACGGGGTCCGCGTCGGCGACAAGGACGGGCGGACCGCGCACCTGCCCAGGGCCGAGATCAGCCCGGCGGGCGACCTGTTGATCGCAGGCAAGCCTTCGGCCATCGACGCGGCCCAGCGCGAACTGCTGCTGGCGCACCGTGGACATATCCTGGCGATCGCCGATGCCGGCATCGCGATCGGCATGCAGGGTGCGCGGCTCGGTGCGGACGCCGCCAAGGGCGCCATCACCAGCGTGCTGTCGGGCAAGTCCGATGTCTTCGAGGCGCGCATGGAGGCAGAAGGCGCGCGCATCGAGGCCGAGGCGCGCAAGCTGTGCGATCTGCTGCCGCCGTTGCTCCAATCCCAGCAGACGCTGGCGAGCGCCCTGCCGGCGTTCCAACCCTACGCCACGATGACTGCCGCCGACATCGACGATTGCCGCGAGGATGTCGCCGAACACAAGGGCGCGGCGGTGGAGGCCGCAGCGGGCGAGACGACACCGTAGCCCGGTTCGGGTCACCGAGCCGATCCAAGGAAGGCGCGTCCCATGCATCCCGATATCCACCACCGCCTCGATGCGATCGAGCGCCGCCATCGTCTCGCCGTGTTCGGGCTGGGTGCCGTCTGCCTGCTGCTGGCGATTGCCTGCATCGCCCTCTGGCTGCGGTCATCGACAACCGAGCTTCCGGACCGCTTGCGGCTACGCGAACTGGTCGTCGTCGATCCGGCAGGCGTCGAGCGCGTGCGCGTCTCCGGCGATTTGCCCGATGCGGTGATCGACGGCAAACGCGTCGATCGCGGCAGCGCCGCGGCCGGCGTCATGCTCTACGACCGCAGCGGCCAGGAACGCGGCGGCTACGTGACCTGGGACGACGGCGACAACGTCGGCCTGACCCTCGACGGCCGAGAACGCCAGAGTGCGCTGTTCGTCGCCGGCCCCGACGGCGCCGCCGCACTGCAGATCTGGCACGGCGGCCGAATGCTGGACCTGCGCGCGGATGCCGACGGCGCGCGCCTGAGCCAGTCGGTCGATGGCCGCGTGCAGGTGCAACTGCCGGAAGTCGCCGCGTTGTCGGCACCGACCTGCACGCTGTTTCGCGGCGGCCTCGCCGAGGAAGTGCCCGGCGGCCTGCCGCCGGCGCAGGTGCGCGGCCTCTGCGAGGGCCGTTTCAGCGAAGCGGCCTGCACCGCGTGCCTGGGGCGCAACGACACCCCCAGGTAACGCGAACGGCCCCATCGGAAGGCGCGTCGCTGCGACAAGCCCGTGCCCCCACCCGACGCGCTGCACGCATCGCCCCCCCCCGCGCTGCGGGGGAAGGTGATCGCCTCCTGCGGGGGAATGATTGCCGCCTGTGCCGGACTATCCGCCGCCACCCGCACCCTCGTGGATGCCACCCCGGGTCAACGCGGCCGGATCGAGCAGCGCGCGCAGATCGGCGGCCGACAGTCCGCTGTCCTCCAGCGCGACATCCAGCACCGGTCGCTCCTCGTTGTAGGCGCGCTTGGCGATCGCGGCGGCCTTCTCGTAGCCGATGATCGGGTTGAGCGCGGTGACCAGGATCGGGTTGCGCGCCAGCGCGGCGTCGACGTTGTCGCGGCGGACCTTGAGGCCGGCGATCGCCTGGTCGGCCAGCAGCCGCGACACGTTGGCGAGCAACTGGATCGAATCGAGCAAGTTGGCTGCGATCAGCGGCAGCGCGACGTTGAGCTGGAAGTTGCCGGTCTGCCCGGCGACCGTGATCGCGGTGTGGTGGCCGATGACCTGGGCGGCCGCCATGACCGTCGCCTCGGGAATCACCGGATTGACCTTGCCGGGCATGATCGAGCTGCCCGGCTGCAGCGCCGGCAGCTCGATCTCGCCCAGGCCGCCGAGCGGGCCGGAGTTCATCCAGCGCAGGTCGTTGGCGATCTTGATCAGCGCGACCGCCAGCGCATTGAGCTGGCCCGACAGTTCGACCGCATCGTCCTGGGCCGCGATGCCCTCGAACTTGTCGTCGGCCGATTCGAACCGGGTCCGGGTCAGGGTCGAGAGCGCGCGCGCAACCTTGCGGCCGAACTGCGGATGGGCATTGATGCCGGTACCGATCGCGGTGCCGCCGATCGGCAGCCGGCGCAGACGCTTGAGCGTGTCCTCCAGCCGCGCCTGGGCGGAGGCCAGCTGCGAGGCCCAGGCCCCGAACTCCTGGCCGAAGGTCAGCGGCATCGCATCCATCAGATGCGTGCGCCCGGTCTTGACCACCTTCTGCAGCGACTTGGCGCGGCGCTCGATCGTGCGCCGCAGGTGCTTGAGCGCCGGCTGCAGGTCCTCGACCACCGCCAGTTGCGCCGAGACGCGGATCGCGGTCGGCACGACGTCGTTGGAACTCTGGCCGAGGTTGACGTGGTCGTTGGGGTGCACCGGTCGGCCGGCCCGCGAGGCCAGCGTCGCGATGACCTCGTTGGCGTTCATGTTCGACGACGTGCCAGAACCGGTCTGGTAGACATCGATCGGGAAGTGCGCGTCGTGCGCCCCGTCGGCGACCTCGAGCGCAGCGGCGCGGATCGCCTTGCCCAGCCGGCCCGGCAGCAGGTCCAGGCCGGTATTGACGTCGGCAGCCGCGGCCTTGATCAGGCCCAGCGCGCGGATGAAGCCGCGCGGCATCGGCCGGCCGGAGACCGGGAAGTTCTGCACCGCGCGCTGGGTCTGGGCGCCCCACAGGGCATCGGCGGGGACCTGCAGGTCGCCCATGCTGTCGTGTTCGATCCGGAACGCCGGGGCGTTCGCTGACGTGCTCATTCGTTCGGCTCCTTGGAGGAAAAGGGTCCGGCTGGCGTGGTCGCTGGCGGATGGGATGGTCCTGGGAAGGATACGCGAGCGCCATGCAGGCTAAAATGACCGCTTCGCCCGCCGCGCTCCCGTCCAATGACCGACTCCCGCACCGCCGACGCCGCCCTGCTCGCCCTGTCTCCGCTCGATGGCCGCTATGCCGGCAAGGTCGATGCGCTGCGGCCGATCTTCTCCGAGTACGGCCTGATCCGGGCGCGCGTGCGGGTGGAGATCGAGTGGCTGATCGCGCTGGGCGACGAGCCGGGCATCGCGGAATTGCCGGCGTTCGACGCGGCCGCGCGTGCGACGCTGCAGGCGCTGGCCGAAGACTTCTCGGTCGCCGACGCCGCGCGCGTGAAGGAGATCGAGCGCACCACCAACCACGACGTCAAGGCGGTCGAATACTTCATCAAGGAGCGGCTCAAGGACGATGCCGCACTCGCGCCGGCGCTGGAGTTCGTGCATTTCGCCTGCACCAGCGAGGACATCAACAACCTCTCGTATGCGCTGATGCTCAGCAAGGCGCGCCAGCATGTGCTGCTGCCCACGCTCGACCGGCTGATTGCGACGCTGCGCGAGATGGCGCACACCCATGCGGCGTTGCCGTTGCTCTCGCGCACCCACGGCCAGACCGCGTCGCCCACGACCGTCGGCAAGGAGCTTGCGAACGTCGTCGCGCGGCTGCAGCGCCAGGGCGAGCAGCTCGCGGCGGTGCCGCTGACCGGCAAGATCAACGGCGCGGTCGGCAACTACAACGCCCACATCGCCGCGTATCCGGATATCGACTGGCCGGCGTTCTCGCGCCGCTTCGTCGAGTCCCTGGGCATCGAGTTCAACCCCTACACCACCCAGATCGAGCCGCACGACTGCGTCGCCGAGATCGCCGACGCCACCCGCCGCATGGGCACCATCGGCATCGATCTGTGCCGCGACGTGTGGGGCTACATCTCGCTGGGCTACTTCAAGCAGGCACTCAAGGACGGCGAGATCGGCAGCTCGACGATGCCGCACAAGGTCAACCCGATCGACTTCGAGAATGCCGAGGGCAATTTCGGCATCGCCAATGCGCTGTTCGAGCATTTCGCCGCCAAGCTGCCGATCAGCCGCTGGCAGCGCGACCTCACCGACTCCACCGTGCTGCGCGCCTTGGGCACGGCGTTCGGCCATACCCAGATCGCGCTCGACGCGCTGCTGCGCGGACTGGGCAAGCTGAGCGCCAACCCCGAGCGTCTGGCGCAGGACCTGGATGCGGCCTGGGAAGTGCTGGCCGAGGCCGTGCAGACCGTCATGCGTCGCCATGGGCTGCCCAACCCCTACGAGCAGCTCAAGGCGCTGACCCGCGGCCAGGGCATCACCGCCGAGTCCATGCGCGCCTTCGTCGACGGCCTCGACCTGCCGGAGGCCGACAAGGCGCGGTTGCGCGCGCTGACGCCCGGGGCCTACACCGGGCTGGCCGAGCAGTTGGCCCGCGCGATCTGACCTCTGCATACGGCGCGCGCCGGTTGGCGCGACGCCGCCTGCACGCACCGCAGCGCAGGCTGCGGTCATCCAGCCCTTGCCCAGGCTTGCCCATGCGCCGCTCCGTGTCCCGCTCGGTCACCGTCCTCGCGCTGCACGTCGTCGCCGCGAGCTTGGTCGCCTGCGGCGGGCCTGCCGACGATGCGACGTCCAGGCCCCGCGAGGAGGCACCGCCGACCGCCTCGGGTGCGTTGCGCGATCCGGCCAGCGGCGCCATGTGCGCCGGGCAGGATGTGCAGGTGACGCGCGACGACTTTCATCTCGTGCTCGACGGGGCCTGCGGTGAGGTCGTGGTGACCGCCTCGCGAGGCGCGATCAACGTCGACCATGCGGCCTCGCTCCGGGTCGACGGCGACCATGTCACCGTCCTCAATCGCCGCGTCGGCGACGTCGTGGTGACCGGCAGCGACAACACCCTCAACCTCACCGAGGCCGGCAACGTGCAGATCGGCGGCGACCGCAACACCGTGCTCGCGCGCAATGTCGCGTCGGTCGAGTTCGAGGGCGCCAGCAATACGGTCAACCCGAGCAACACGCCCGACGTGCACGACGACGGCCACGACAACCGCGTGCTGTAGCCCCAGCGCGCAGCGCAGGCCCGCCTCGGACGAGGCGCCGGCTGCCCGAAAGCGCCCGCCGCGTCCATGCGCGCACGCAATGCGCGCCCCCGGCCGATCACGTACGCTTGCGCGCATGAAAGCCCTCCCCTTCGAGATCGATGCCGGCCGCCACGGCCCGCTCGGCATGCCCCCTGCCCGCTTCCTGCGCGACTACTGGCACAAGCGGCCGCTGCTCATCCGCAACGCCTTTCCCGGCTTCCAATCCCCGCTGCAGCCCGAGGACCTCGCCGGCCTGGCCTGCGAGGAACTGGCACTGTCGCGATTGATCCGCCACGACCGCGCCAACGATGGCTGGCAGGTCGAGACCGGCCCGTTCGACGAGGCCATCTTCCCGGGCCTGGGCGACCGGGACTGGACGCTGCTGGTCCAGGACGTGGACAAGTGGGACGCCGACGTCGCCGCGCTGCTGCCGCACTTCTCGTTCCTGCCGCGCTGGCGCATCGACGACATCATGGTCAGTTTCGCTGCGACCGGCGGCTCGGTCGGCGCGCACGTCGATCACTACGACGTGTTCCTGCTGCAGGGCCTGGGCCATCGCCGCTGGATGATCGACGCCTCGCATTCGCTCGGCCACGGTCTGCCGTCGCAGGACTTCCGCGACGATGTCGAGTTGAAGTTGCTGCGCGAGTTCACGCCGACCCACGACTGGGTGCTCGGTCCCGGCGACATGCTCTATCTGCCACCGATGGTGCCGCATCACGGCGTGGCCGAAGATGCGTGCCTGACGCTGTCGGTGGGCATGCGGGCGCCGTCAGCCGCCGAACTGATGGGCGACTACATCGACACGCTGGCCGCCGAGGCCGACGACGCGGTGCGCTACCACGACGAGACGCTCACGCCGCCCAAGGACCCCAACGAGATCGACGCGGCGACGATGGGCCGCGTGGTCGAGGCGCTCAACGCCATCCGCATGAACGACCCCGACCGCCTGGGCGACTGGTTCGGCCGCTTCATGACCGGGTACCGCAATGCCCACCAGGTGGTCGCGGGCGAAACGCCGCCTCCGCCGGAAGAGGTCGATGCACTGCTCACCAGCGGTCGGGCGGTGTTGCTGCGCAATCCGTTCTCGCGCGCCGCCTGGCGCCGCGCGGCACGCGGCGCACGGCTGTTCGTCTCGGGCAGCGCGTTCGCGCTGTCGATCCGCGACGCCCAGCGCCTGGCCGCCGCTGCCCGCATCGACGCCGCCGACCACGCGGCGCTGTCGCCAGCGGGACGCGCCGCGGTCTACGCCCTGCTCGAACAGGGCCACTACACGCTGGCCCGTCCCGAGGACGCGTGAGCGTGCCGGCGTCGCTCCGGGTCTTTCCGATCGCGAACGACGCCGACATGGCCGCCGCGCAGGCCCTGCGCGAGCAGGTCTTCGTGCAAGAACAGGGCGTGCCGGCCGCGCTGGAGCGCGATGCGCTCGATGCGCAGTGCCGGCACGTGCTGGCGGTCGACACCGACGGCACGGCGGTCGGCACCGGCCGCCTGGCGCCGGACGGCCGGATCGGCCGGCTGGCGGTGCGCGCCGACCGGCGCGGCCGGGGCATCGGCGATGCGCTGCTGCGGGCCTTGCTCGACCTGGCGCAGGCCGACGGCCTGCCCCACACCCATCTGCACGCCCAGTTGCACGCGATGAACCTGTATGCACGCCACGGTTTCGTCGCGGAGGGGCCGCAGGTCGTCGAAGCGGGCATCGTGCATCGTGCGATGCATCGGCATGCGCAGGCCGCTTTCGCAGTGGAGGACCTGGAGACTGCGGTCGCGGCCAGCACGACGGTGATCCTGTCCGCCCGCCGCGGCCTGTGGCTGCGCAGCCACGACCTCGACCCCGGCCTCTACGATCATCCCGAGGTCCTGCGCGCGCTGCAGCGGTTTGCGACCGCCGGGCGCGGCGGCGGCGCACGCATTCTGCTGCAGGACGCGGCCGCGCTGCGGACCGGCCCGCCGCCCCTGGTGGCGCTGGCGCAGCGGTTGCCGAGCGCGTTCGCGATCCGCGAGGTCGACACCGCAGCCGACCGCGGCTTCGCCGGCGCCGTGCTCGTCAACGACGTCGGCGGCTTCGTCGTCCGACCGCTCGCGCACCGAATCGAGGGGGAAGCGGCGACCACGCTGCCTGGCCGGGCGCGCCGACTGGTGCAGGCGTTCGAGACGGTGTGGGAGCGTTCACGTCCGGCGACCGAGCTGCGCGCGCTCGGCCTTTGACCGCCACGCCCGGCACCAGCCTCGGCGCACAGGGTGCGCAGACGCCTTCGACCGCGGCACGAGGCCAGCGCATGCGGCCGCGCGGGGTGCATCGCAGCGGAGGACACGCGTATACTGTCGTGACCTCAATGGCCGCCAGATTCCGGCTTTTTCCGGCTTTCCGGCACGCCGCACCCCCCTCCCCAAAGAGTCCGAATCGCCAGACGTGGACAGTCTCCTGAAGCAGTTTGCGCAGTCGTCGCAGTTCGGCGCCAATGCCGCCTATATCGAAGACCTGTACGAGCAGTATCTCGTGGCCCCCGACAGCGTCGGGACGGACTGGAAACGGTGGTTCGACACCTTCAAGGGCCGCGAGGCCGGCGACGTGCCGCACTCGGCGGTGCTGTCGGCGGTCGCCGATGCCGGTCGCCAAGCCGCGCGCGGCGTGGTCCAGGCGCAGGCCTCGGGCGCCGGTGACGAGCGCGAACGCCATGTCGGCCGACTGATCACCGCCTACCGCTCGCGCGGCCACCTGGGCGCCCGGCTCGACCCGCTGGACATGACCCCGCCGGTCAACCCGCCGGACCTGGGGCTGCCGTTCCACCAGCTCACCGAAGCCGACCTCGACGACGAGTTCAGCACCGGCGGCGTGGGCGGCCAGCCGCGCATGAAGCTGCGCGACCTGCTGGCACTGCTCAAGGCGACCTATGCCGGTCCGATCGGTGCCGAGTTCATGCACATCCCGGACTTCGAGCAGCGCAACTGGCTCTACACCCGGCTCGAGAATGCCGGCGGCCGGTTCGCGCGCAGCCCCGAGGAGAAGAAGCGCATCCTCGAGCGGCTGACCGCGGCCGAGGGCCTGGAACGCTATCTGCACACCAAGTACGTCGGCCAGAAGCGCTTCTCGCTCGAAGGCGGCGACGCCCTGATCCCGCTGCTCGACAACGTGATCCAGCGCGCCGGCAAGGACGGCGTCAAGGACATCGTCATCGGCATGGCCCACCGCGGCCGCCTCAACGTGCTGGTCAACACGCTCGGCAAGAATCCGCGCCGGCTGTTCGACGAGTTCGAAGGCAAGTTCGAGCACCAGGACGACGATCGCGCCCACACCGGCGACGTGAAGTACCACATGGGCTTCTCGGCCGACCTGGCCACGCCCGGCGGCGCCGTCCACCTGGCGCTCGCGTTCAATCCCTCGCACCTGGAAATCGTCAACCCGGTGGTCGCCGGCAGCGTTCGTTCGCGCCAGCACCGCCGCCGCGACACCGAGCGCAAGGTCGTGCTGCCGGTGCTGCTGCACGGCGACGCGGCGTTCGCCGGCCAGGGCGTGAACATGGAGCTGTTCCAGATGTCGCAGGCCCGCGGCTTCGCGGTCGGCGGCACGGTCCACGTGGTCATCAACAACCAGGTCGGCTTCACCACCAGCGATCGCCAGGACGCGCGCTCCACGCTGTACTGCACCGATGTCGCCAAGATGGTCGGCGCCCCGGTGCTGCACGTGAACGCGGACGATCCCGAGGCGGTCGTGTTCTGCGCCGAACTGGCCTACGACTTCCGCCAGACCTTCGGCAAGGACGTGGTCATCGACCTGGTGTGCTACCGCCGCCACGGCCACAACGAGGCCGACGAGCCGGCGGCGACCCAGCCGCTGATGTACCAGGTGATCCGCAAGCACAAGACGCCGCGCGAGCTCTACGCAGCGCGGCTGGCCGCCGAGGACGTGCTCGCCGAGGCCGACGCCAAGGCGATCGTCGACCGCTACCGCGACAAGCTCGATGCCGGTGAGGTCACCGTGGAGCTGGCCGACGCCAAGCCGTCGGACTACGAACTGACGATCGACTGGGATCCCTATCTTGCCGGCCGGCTCAGCGACACGCTCGACACCCGGGTGTCGGTCGACAAGCTCAAGGCGCTCGCCAAGACGATCACCACCCTGCCCGACTCGGTGCACCTGCACCCGCGCGTGGCCAAGATCTACGAGGACCGCCGCAAGATGGCCGCCGGCGAGCTTCCCGGCGACTGGGGCTTTGCCGAGAACCTCGCCTACGCGACCCTGCTCGATGCCGGCAACCGGCTGCGGCTGGTCGGCCAGGACAGCGGCCGCGGCACGTTCTTCCACCGTCACGCGGTGCTCCACGACCAGCAGGACGGCGAAGACTACATTCCGCTGCGCCAGCTGGTGAAGAACCCCGAGGACGCCACGATCATCGACTCGCTGCTCAGCGAAGAGGCGGTCATGGCGTTCGAGTACGGCTACGCCTCGTCCGAGCCGGGCACGCTGTGCATCTGGGAAGGCCAGTTCGGCGACTTCGCCAACGGCGCCCAGGTCGTCATCGACCAGTTCCTGTCCTCGGGCGAAGCCAAGTGGCAGCGTCTGTGCGGCCTGGCGCTGTTCCTGCCGCACGGCTACGAAGGCCAGGGTCCCGAGCACAGCTCGGCCCGCCTGGAGCGCTTCCTGCAGCTGTGCGCGCTCGACAACATGATGGTCTGCGTACCGACCACGCCGGCCCAGGCGTTCCACATGATCCGGCGCCAGCTGTGCATGACCACCCGCAAGCCGCTGGTCGTCAT
Organism: Luteimonas sp. TWI662; assembly: GCF_039673825.1. Taxonomy (NCBI): domain Bacteria; kingdom Pseudomonadati; phylum Pseudomonadota; class Gammaproteobacteria; order Lysobacterales; family Lysobacteraceae; genus Luteimonas; species Luteimonas sp. TWI662. The sequence continues at coordinate 77,715 of NZ_JBDJMI010000008.1, forward strand.
GACGCCCAAGTCGCTGCTGCGCCACAAGCTCGCCGTGTCGACCCTCGACGAGCTCGCCAACGGCGAATTCCAGCATCTGATCCCGGACAACGACGCCGATCCGGCCAAGGTCAAGCGCGTGGTCGTGTGTTCGGGCAAGGTCTATTACGACCTGCTCGAAGAAGCCCGCAAGCAGTCGCTGGACCACGTCGCGCTGGTCCGTGTCGAGCAGCTCTATCCGTTCCCGCGCGCGCTGCTGACCGCCGAGCTCGAACGCTTCTCCAAGGCCACCGAGGTGGTCTGGTGTCAGGAGGAGCCGCAGAACCAGGGCGCTTGGTACCAGATCAAGCACCACCTCGAGTTCTGCTCCGGGCCCAAGCAGTCGCTGCACTACGCCGGCCGCGCGCGCTCGCCCTCTCCGGCCGTCGGTCATTTCAACGACCACGTCGCCGAGCAGCAGCAGCTCATTGCCGACGCGCTGGTCAACGACCTCGCCGGCAAGGTTCTGTCCGAATAGTTTCCGATCGCATCCCCACATTCCACGCTTTTCCCAGGAAGCCACATGGCCACTGAAATCAAAGTCCCGGTCCTGCCCGAATCCGTGTCCGACGCCACCATCGCCACCTGGCACAAGAAGGCCGGCGATGCGGTCAGCCGCGACGAGAACATCGTCGATCTGGAGACCGACAAGGTCGTGCTCGAAGTGCCCTCGACCGTCGATGGCGTGATCAAGGAGATCAAGTTCGAGGAAGGCGCGACGGTCAACAGCCAGCAGGTCATCGCGATCATCGAGGAAGGCGCCGCCGCGGCCGCGCCGCCGGCCGCCGAGTCGGGCAATCAGGACAAGGAAGCCCCGGCTGCCGGTGCCGAGCAAGTGCAGTCCAAGCCGCAGGCCAAGCAGGCCGACGACAAGGCGCCGTCCTCGACCAAGCCGCAGTCGGTCTCCGGCGACAAGACCGCCGACCTGCCGCCTGGTGCGCGCTTCACCGCCCAGAGCCAGGGCATCGACCCGTCGCAGGTCGAAGGCACCGGCCGCCGCGGCGCGGTGACCAAGGAAGACCTGCTCAACTACGCCGCCGGCAAGACCCCCGGCGTGTCGGGCGGCGCCCGTCCCGAAGAGCGCGTGCCGATGACCCGCATCCGCAAGCGCATCGCCGAGCGCCTGATGCAGTCCAAGGAATCGATTGCGATGCTGACCTCGTTCAACGAGGTCAACCTGGGCAAGGTGATGGCGCTGCGCAAGGAGCTGGGCGAACAGTTCCAGAAGGAACACGGCATCAAGCTCGGCTTCATGAGCTTCTTCGCCAAGGCCGTGGCCAACGCGCTGCAGCGCTACCCGATCATCAACGCCTCGGTCGATGGCGACGACATCATCTACCACGGCTATGCCGATATCTCGATCGCGGTCTCCACCGACAAGGGCCTGGTCACGCCGGTGCTGCGCAACGTCGAGCGCATGGGCTTTGCCGAGATCGAACAGGGCATCGCCGACTACGCCAAGAAGGCGCGCGACGGCAAGCTGGGCCTCGACGACCTGCAGGGCGGCACGTTCACGATCACCAACGGCGGCACCTTCGGCTCGCTGATGTCCACGCCGATCGTCAACCCGCCGCAGTCGGCGATCCTGGGCATGCACGCGATCAAGGAACGCGCGATCGTCGAGAACGGCCAGGTCGTCGCCGCCCCGATGATGTACATCGCGATCTCCTACGACCACCGCATCATCGACGGCAAGGACGCGGTGCTGTTCCTGGTCGACATCAAGAACCAGCTGGAAAATCCGCACCGCATGCTGCTCGGGCTCTAAGCCCGTTGCATGCGATGCCGTGATTGGGGATGCGTGCGTGGTGATGCCGGCCCGTGGCTGTTGAAAGCCCAAGACCGGATCGCCCCGCGCATCGGGCCTGGGCCCTCCCCATCACGAATCCCCCATCACGTGAGCGAATGAAATGAGCGAACAGCAGAAATTCGATGTCGTCGTCATCGGCGCCGGCCCGGCCGGCTACCACGCCGCCATCCGCGCCGCGCAGCTGGGCATGAAGGTCGCGTGCATCGACGCCGCGCTCGGCAAGGACGGCAAGCCGGCGCTCGGCGGCACATGTCTGCGCGTGGGCTGCATCCCGTCGAAGGCGCTGCTCGATTCTTCGCGCCAGTTCTGGAACATGGGCCACATCTTTGGCGACCACGGCATCAGCTTCAAGGATGCCAAGATCGACGTCGGCGCGATGGTTGGCCGCAAGGACCAGATCGTCAAGCAGTTCACCGGCGGCATCGCGATGCTGTTCAAGGCCAACAAGGTCACGCCGTTCTACGGCTTCGCCACGCTCCACCCCGACCGCGTGGTGAAGGTGAAGCAGCACGACGGCGCGGAGATCGAGCTGACCGGCACGAATGTCATCATCGCCGCGGGCTCCGATTCGATCGAGCTGCCGTTCGCGAAGTTCGACGGCGAGACCATCGTCGACAACGTCGGCGGCCTGGACTTTACCGAGGTGCCCAAGCGCCTGGCGGTGATCGGGGCCGGCGTCATCGGTCTGGAGCTGGGCAGCGTCTGGAAGCGCCTGGGCAGCGAAGTCACGATCCTCGAAGCACTGCCCGACTTCCTCGCCGCCGCCGATGCCGAAGTCGGCAAGGCCGCGCTCAAGGAATTCAAGAAGCAGGGCCTGGACATCAAGCTCGGCGCGAAGGTCTCCAAGACCGAAGTGACCGGCAAGGGCAAGAAGAAGGAAGTCGTCGTCAGCTACGCCGACAAGGACGGCGAGCAGTCGATCACCGTCGACAAGCTGTTGGTCGCCGTCGGCCGCAAGGCCGCCAGCCAGGGCCTGCTGGCCGAAGGCACCGGCGTGAAGCTGACCGACCGCGGCCAGATCCAGGTCGACGACCATTGCCATACCGGCGTCGACGGCGTCTGGGCGGTCGGTGACTGCGTGCGCGGCCCGATGCTGGCGCACAAGGGCTTCGAGGAAGGCATCGCCGTCGCCGAACTCATCGCCGGCCTGCCGGGCCACGTCAATTTCGACACGATCCCGTGGGTCATCTACACCGAGCCCGAACTGGCTTGGGTCGGCAAGACCGAGCAGCAGCTCAAGGCCGAGGGCATCCCGTACAAGGCCGGCAGCTTCCCGTTCGCCGCCAACGGCCGTGCGGTCGCGATGGTCGAGCCGGCCGGCTTCGTGAAGGTGCTCGCGCACGCCGAGACCGACCGCGTGCTGGGCATGCACTTGGTGGGGGCCAATGTCTCCGAGCTCGTACACGAAGGCGTGCTGACCATGGAGTTCAAGGGCTCGGCCGACGACCTGGCGCGGATCTGCCACGCGCATCCCTCGCTGTCGGAAGTCGTCCACGACGCCGCGATGGCCGTCGACAAGCGCGCGATCCACAAGGCGAACTAAAGCGCCCTCGCCTTGCCCCGGAAGGCTCCGCTTTGGCGGAGCCTTCTGCTTTCCGGCCCGGCCCCGCAGATGCGGCCCTGGCGATCACCTGCAAGAGGACACCCTCGCATGAAATCGATCTGCGTCTATTGCGGCTCCAACTCCGGCAGCAAGCCCGTCTACGCCGAACGCGCGATGGCGTTGGGCGATCGCATTGCCCGCGACGGGCTGCAGCTGGTCTACGGCGGCGGCAACGTCGGCCTGATGGGCACGGTGGCCAATGCGGTGCTCGAGGGCGGCGGCTCGGTCACCGGCGTCATTCCCAAGCAGCTCGCCGACTGGGAGGTCGCGCACCGCGGCCTCACCCAGCTGGAGATCGTCGACTCGATGCACGCGCGCAAGATGCGCATGTTCGAGCTGTCGGACGCCTTCGTCGCCCTGCCCGGCGGCTTTGGCACGATGGAGGAGATCTTCGAGATGCTGACCTGGCGGCAGCTGGGCATCGGCAACAAGCCCTGCGCCTTCCTCGATATCGACGGCTTCTATGCGCCGCTGATCGGCATGATCGACCGGATGGTCGATGAGCGGTTCCTGCATCCCGACCAGCGCGCCGACTTGTGGTACGGCGACGACATCGACGCGATGCTGGCGTGGATGCGGGGGTATACGCCGGCGCGGGCGGAGAAGTGGATCGATGAGAAGCGGCGGAGTGCGTTGAAGTAGCACCGCATCGCTTGACGTGGTCGGACCAAGCGTCTGGTGGACACGCCGGCCCACATGCGCGCGCCAGCTCAGATGAACAGCGACCGGGCCGATGTCTGGGTCCACACGACGACGCGCTGGCGACTGGAATGGCAAACGGATCTGCCATGACGTCGCTGCAGACGACGCCGGGTTGAGAAGGGCGCGACTGAAGACTGCGCCATAGCACGCCCGCGCCAGTGCTCCGATCCGCATCTGGCGAACACAAGTCGGGGGCCTGGCCAGGCCTGGCGCACCACCAGCGACTCGAACACCTCGGTTCGAGTCACGATGACGGCGTTAACCGGCCAAGCGCAGATGCAGCAAGGGGAAACGACGGCCCTCGCCATCAAGAGGGGACCGGCCGGTTTGAACAAACCCGTAATGCAAGTAGAACCCGACCGCTTCGGGGTTCTGCTCGTTCACATCCACCGTCATGTCACGACGCGACCCGCGGGCATGATCCAGCAGCGCGCGGCCAATTCCTCGCCCTCGCAGATCCGGCTCGATGAAGAGCATTTCCACGTGGCTTTCATTGAGCCCGATAAACCCTAGCGGTCTGCCCTCGACATCGACCGCCACCCACAATTCAACGGCAGGCAGGTAAGCATCACGGACCTGAGGCAGCAAGGCCGCTATATCGGATGCTTGCAAGAACAGGTGCGTGGCGCGAACCGAGCGCAGCCAAATGCTGAGCAGGTGCGGATGGTCGGCGTCAGTCGCCTGACGAATGGTCATGATCTTTTCACACCGGATATTGGACGCCACCTTCGCGATCAAAGCGTCGCCGAACGCGGACGTGTCATGACGCGTGGCGACGCGCCAAACTAGCGGGCGCCCTTGGTTTCGCCAGGTGCGCTTTCGCCGGAGAAGGCATCGCGCAGCGCCTCGTAGGCGGCCGTCTGCGCGGCGCTGCGCGGCGGCGGCGCCTGGATTTCGAGCTCGACGAGCTGGTCGCCCGCAGGCGCGCCGGCCGTGCCCGGCAGGCCGCGGCCGCGCAGCCGCAACTTGCGGCCGGCTTCCGAGCCCGGCGGGATCTTCAGTTCGACGCGGCCGCCGAGCGTCGCCACGCTCAGTGTCGCGCCGAGCGCCGCATCCCACGGCGCGATCGGCAGCGAATGGATGATGTTGCGGCCATCGACCTCGAAGTCCGGATGCGCCGCGTACTCGATCTCCAGCAGCAGATCGCCGCCCTGCTGGCCTTGCCCGGGCAGACGCACGACCTGGCCCGGGCGGATGCCCTTGGGAATGCGCACGTCGAAGGTCTTGCCCAGCACGGGCACACGGACGCTGTCACCGCGATAGACCGTCTCCAGCGGCACCGCCAGCCGCGCGCGCGTATCGCCGCGCGGCGCCTGCCCGCGGGCACCGGGGCCGGCATGGCCGCCGACACCGCCGGCGCGCCGGCCGAACAGTTCCTCGAAGAAATCGCTGAAGCCGCCGCCGGCGCCGCCACCGGCGAAAATCTCGTCGAAATCAACGCCGCCCGCCCCTGCGCCGCCGAAGCCGCCGGGGGGCGGTCGGACCTCGTCGCCAGGACGGTAACCGCGCGCGCGCAGCTGATCGTAGGCCTTGCGCTTCTCCGGGTCGCGCAGCGCCTCATAGGCTTCGTTGATCGCCTTGAAGGTCTCTTCGGCGCCGGCCTCCTTGCTGACGTCCGGGTGGTACTTGCGCGCCTTGCGGCGATAAGCGGTCTTGATCTCCGCATCGCCGGCATTGGGCTCGACGCCGAGAATCTCGTAGTAGTCCTTGAACTGCATGTGGGAAGTTCCGATGCGGCGCGCACGGCGCCGCGACAAGGGAAGTCGTCGGATCCAGGAGCCGGATGCGACAGCGGCCCGCAGAATACCTGCAGGCCGCCGTCTCCGTCTTCATCGTGCCGCGCCGGTGCGCGGTGCGATCCCTGCGCCCGCTCAGGCCTGCGTCACGGCCTGGGTCCCGGTGTCCTGGGCCGCGCCGACCTGGATCCGTCGCGGCGTGGTCTCGGGACGCTTGGGAATGCTGATCTCCAGCACGCCGTTGTGGCCGGTCGCGGTGATCGCATTGGCATCGGCGCTGTCGGGCAGCGAGAAGCGACGGTGGAACTGTCCGGTCGCACGTTCGATGCGCGAGAACCTCGGTTCGCTCCGGCCAGCTTCGGCATCGCCAGCCGACTCGCCGCCGACATGGGGCCGGCGCTCGCCCTTCAGGCTCAGGATGCCCTTGTCCATCCAGATCTCGACGTCCTGCGGATCGATGCCCGGCAGGTCGGCCAGGATCACGAACCGGTCGCGCTCTTCGTGGATGTCCACGCGCGGGACCCACTGGCTGGTGACGACCGACGACTCGTCCTGGGCATCGCCGCCCTGCACGAACTGGTCGAAGAACCGCCGCATTTCATCCTGGAACGTCGCACGCCCGGCGAAGGCCGGCTGGCGGGCGACAGCACGATAGGCTTCATGTCGCATGGAGTGGCTCCGTGTTGAAAAGCGGCCCCGTCGGCCGCGATGTCCGAAAATTGGGGAACCGGCCCGACGCTTTCAAGAGCGCTCGCATCGACGCCACGCGCGAGCGGATAGACTGCGTTCACCCTGTTGCTTGCGAGCCCCCCATGACCATCCAGATCGGCGACGCCATCCCCGAAGTCACCCTCAAGCACATCCACGACGGCGTGCGCGTCATCGACACCCCGACCGTGTTCTCCGGCAAGCGCGTACTGCTGTTCGCCGTCCCGGGCGCATTCACGCCGACCTGCTCCGAACGCCACCTGCCCGGCTTCGTCGAGCACTTCGAAACGTTCCGCGGCCGCGGCATCGACGTGGTCTGCATCGCCGTCAACGATCCGTTCGTGATGCAGGCCTGGGGCGAAAGCGTCGGTGTGCCGGACGGGCTGCAGATGCTCTCGGACGGCAATGCCGACTTCGTGCGCGCGCTCGGCCTGGAGATGGACGCGACCGCCTACGGCATGGGCACGCGCGCCAAGCGCTTCGCGCTGTACGCCGACGACGGCGTGGTGCGTCATCTGTTCGTCGAGGCCCCGGGCGAGTTCAAGGTGTCTGCGGCCGAGCACGTGCTCGCGCATCTGGACTGAGGCATCGGGCGGCAGCGCCGCCCGATGCTACGGCGCCACGTGGAAGGCGACGCTGCGCCAGGCGCCATCGTCGGCGAGCGCGGTCAGTTCGTGGCGGCCGGGGGTTTCGAACTCGGTGCGCAGCCAGCGTGCGCCCTGAGTTTCACCGATCCAGCGTCCGTCGAGCAGCCACTGCACGCGCGACTCGGTGCCCAGCGCCCGCAATTGCAGCCGCACGCCATGCGCGCTGCCCGGTGGCCGCACCAGGGTCACGCCGGGCTCCAGGCCCTCGATATGCAGGGCGGCCGCGGTCTGGCGGCCGTCGGGCCGGCAGTCCGGCGCCAGCGCAGGCAATTGCGACGCCCGCCGCGTGGCCGCGGGCAGCCAGGGCGAGACCAGGGCCGGCCAGCGCGCGATCTCGCGCGATGCGCGCGGGTGCGGGGCCTCGCACTCGGCCGACAGCCGCTGCCCGCTGCGCGGGTCGATCTCGAAGCGCACCCGGCCTGCGCTCCAACGCCCTGCATCGCGCTCGGCGAAGGTCGGCGGCACATTGCCATCGAGGGTCCAGGCGGTCAGCCGGCGCTGGCACAGCGGGGCGGGCTGGGCATCGGCCGCGGTGCCCAGCGGCCAGCAGATATCGAGTTCCCGCACGTTGCGCGGCGGCGGCACGCGCAGCGCGTCGCCCCGCCCGCGCGGGAGGCTGTCGACCGTCTCGAGCAGCAGCGGCAGCGCAGTGATCGCGCCGTACTGTCCCGGCAACGGCGTGCCGTCGGGACGCCCCACCCAGACACCGACCGTGTAGCGATGGGTGCCGCCGATCGCCCAGGCATCGCGATAGCCGTAGCTGGTCCCGGTCTTCCAAGACACCCGCGGCCGGTCGCCGGTGTCGAACGTGTCGGCGCGCTCGCCCGGCCGATCGGCCGCTTCGAGGATTTCGCGCACGATCCAGGCCGCCCCCGGCGACAGCAGTCGGCGGTCGCGCAAGGCCGGGCCCGGGGTATAACGCACGCGCCCGGCGATGCCATCGCGATGCAACGCGGCATGGGTGCCGACCAGTTGCTCGAGCGTCGCGCCGGTGCCGCCCAGAATCAACGACAGGTTCGGCACCGCGCCGCGCGGGAACCGCAGTGTGACACCGGCATTGTCGAGCCGCGCGGCGAAGCGCGCCGGACCGACTCGGTCGAGCAGGTCCACCGCCGGCACGTTCAACGACAGGCGCAACGCATCGGCGGCCGCGACCGGCCCATTGAACGCGGCATCGAAGTTGCCCGGGCGATAGCCGCCGAACGACTGCGGGGCATCGACCAGCAGGCTGGCCGAGTGGATCAGCCCATCGTCGAGCGCCATGCCGTAGAGGAACGGTTTGAGCGTCGAGCCGGGCGAGCGCCAGGCGCGCACCATGTCGACATGGCCCAACCGCGCACGATCGCCGAAGGCGACCGAGCCGACATAGGCCAACGCCTCCAAGTTGCGATTGTCGACCACCAGCAGCGCCGCGGAAGTGCGCTCGGGCAACTGCGAGAAGTAGCTGGCGACCCGCTGCTCGAGCATGCGCTGCAGACCGATGTCGATCGTCGAAACGATCCGCGCCTGCCCGGGATGGGCGGCCCGCAGCCGCTGCGCGAGCAACGCGGCATGCAACGGCGGCCGCAGGCTGCGCGCCACGACCGGCTCGATCTTCGCATCGTCGACTTCCGCGCGCGTCCAGACCTCCAGCGCGACCATGCGCTCGAGTACCTTGTCGCGCGCCGTGCGCGCCGCCTCGGGTGCGCGGTCGGGGCGCAACCGACTCGGCGCCTGCGGCAACACTGCCAGCAACGCGGCCTCGGCCCGCGACAACCGGGCCGCCGGCTTGCCCAGATACGCCCAACTGGCCGCCTCGACCCCCTCGATGGTGCCGCCGAACGGCGCGCGCGTGAGGTACAGGGTCAGGATCTCGTCCTTGGACAGATGCGCCTCGAGCTGCAATGCCCGCAGCAGCTGCACCAGCTTGCCGCGCAGCGTCCGCCCGCGTGCAGGCTGCGGATCGAGGATGCGCGCGACCTGCATGGTCAGCGTCGAACCGCCCGACACGATCCGCCCGCCCCGCGCCCATTGCCAGGCCGCACGCGCCATCGCCAGCGGATTGACGCCCGGATGGCGCTGGAACCAGCGATCCTCGTAGCCGAGCAGCGCCTGCAGATAGTAAGGCGACACGCTCTGCGGCGTGGCCGGGTGGCGCCAGACCCCATCGGCATCGGCGAACGCGCGCAACGGCGTGCCGTCGCGCGCGACCACCAGCACGCTGGCATCGTCGCGCGTGGGCAGTTGCGGCGGAAACGCAAGATCGAGCGCGAGCAGCGACAACAGCACTGCAATCGTTCCCCAGCGCACACCGGACAGCAGCCATCGGCGCCAGACGCGGTCACGCTGTTTGCCGTGCTCAGGCCTCGACATGCGGTTCCCCGGCCACGTGCGCCCCCGCTAGCGGCAGCCGCACGCAGGCGACGCTGCCCGGTGCGTCATCACGCGCAAGCAGTTGCAGGCTGCCTGTCTGCGCCTCGATGATCTGCCGCGACAGCACCAACCCAATGCCCGAGCCGCCGGGCTTTGTGGTGAAGAACGGCACGAACAGATTGTCGCTCGGCGGCAGGCCAGGACCGAGATCGGCGATCGAGATCCGCGCGTGGTCGCCGTCGAGCTCGCAGGCGATCTCAACCTCCCCGCCCGCCATGTCGGCTTCCAGCGCATTGCGTAACAGGTTGATCAGGACTTGCTCGAGCTGGTCAGCGTCGGCGATCACCCGCAACGGCGGCACTGCATGCAAGCACACCCGTCCATCGCCGATCAGCCGGTGAATGCGTTGCAGATGCTCGTCGAGCGCAACCGGCGCGAGTACCGGCGGCGGCAGTCGCGCCAGACGTGCATACCCGCCGAGGAACCGCTGCAGCGCGAGGCTGCGCTGCTCGATCAAGCGCAGGCCGCCGAGTGCATCGTCGCGACTTTCGGCCGGCATCAATGCGCCCGCGGCCGGCAGCAGACGTTGCAAGGTGTCGGCCATCGATGCGATCGGTGCCAGGGAATTGTTGATCTCGTGCCCGAGAACACGTAGCAGGCGTCGGAAGGCCTGCGCCTCCTCCTCGCGCAGGGCACGCTCCATCGGCTGCATCACCAGCAGATGCCCCGCCTGGCTGCGGCTGCGCAGCGCGGCATGGCTGATTTGCCAGCGGCCGGCCTGGCCGCCAAATCGCTGCGCGTGTAAGGCACCACTCGGCAACGCGAACAGCGGCGCCAGACCAAGCGTCGCCGCGTCCTGGCCGAGCACCGTCGCCGCGGATCGGCCCAGCACGCGTTCGCCTGTCGGATTGAGCATGCGCAATCGCATGTCCTGCTCGAACACGAACACCGCGCCATCGAGCATCGCCAATGTCTTGCCGAGCAGTTGCAGACTCTCGTGCACGTGGCGACGTTCGTCCTGCAGGTGCAGGGCCAGACGATTGAAGGCCTCGGCCGCCACGACGTCGGCCGGTCGACCGATTGTTGCTGCGCGCAGGCTGTAATCACCTTCGCGCAGCGCGTCCACCAGGCTGGCCAGGGTGACGAGTGCGCGGCGACTGCGTGCCACCTGCAGCGCCGCCAAACCCACGGTCAGACCGACCACCAGCATCGCCAGCCAGACCGGAGCGGCGCCTTGCGGTACGCCGGCCATGAGCACGATGCACAGCGCAGACAGCGCCGGAAGCGCCACCAGCAACGCGCGCCACAGCGGCAGCGCCGCGCCTCTCACGCGTCGCCGGCCTGAGGATCGATGCCGTGCTTCTCAAGGCGCCGATACAGACTCTGGCGGGTAATACCCAGTTGCTCGGCGCTGCGCTGCAAATGGCCTGGATGGTCGCGCAAGGCCTTACGCAGCAGCCAGACTTCTGCCTGCGCCAAGGTCATGTCGCCCAGCGACGCCTCCGGCGAGGACACCGCCTGGAGCCGCAGATCGTCGGCCACCAGCTCCGCCCCCCGAGCGAGCAGGGCCGCACGCTCCATCGTATGCGCCAGTTCGCGTACGTTGCCGGGCCACGCGTAGGCATGCAGCGCGCATTCGGCCGATGCGGCCAACCGCGGCATCGTGCGGCCATAGCGCCTGCAGGCAGCCGCCAGCGCGTGCCGGGCCAGTGGCAGGATGTCTTCGCGGCGCTCGCGCAACGGCGGTACGCGCACCTGGAACGTGTTGATGCGGTATAGCAGGTCCTGACGAAAGCGTCCCGCGGCAACCTCTGCCGGCAAGTCGGCGTTGGTCGCCGCGACGATGCGCACGTCCACGCGCATGGTGCGCGAGGATCCCAAGCGCTCGAACTCGCCGTCCTCGATCGCACGCAGCAGCTTGGGTTGCTGATCAAACGCAGATTGCCGATCTCATCGAGCAACAGCGTGCCGCCATCGGCCAGTTCGAAACGCCCCACCCGATCCTGCCGCGCATCGGTATAGGCGCCCTTGAGGTGACCGAACAGCTCGGACTCGAATAGCGTCGGCGTCAGGCCACCAAGATTGACCTTGACCAGCGGCCGCTCTCGCCGTGGCGACCACTGGTGGATCAGTTGTCCGATCAGGCTCTTGCCGGTGCCGTTCTCGCCCAGCAGCAGCAACGCCGCGTCGCTGTCGGCCACGCGCAGCAAGTCGTCCACCAGCCGCTGCATGACCGGCGATTCGACGATGAAGCCATCGCTGCCCTCACCTGCAAGCAAAGCGTGGGCGGCGCCGAGCCGCTGCAACTCGCGTCGCTGGCTATCGAGCGCGATGCGGCTGTCGAGCACCGACAGCACGCGGGCGTTCTGCCAAGGCTTCTCAATGAAGTCCACCGCGCCTCGGCGCATCGCCTCGACCGCCAGTTCGACACTGGCCCAGGCGGTCATCGCCACCACCGGCAGGCCCGGCCACTGCGCGGCGATCGCTTCGATCAGCGCCAGCCCTTCCTGGCCGGAGGTGGTATCGCGCGCATAGTTCATGTCTACCAGGACCGCTGCGAACACGTCGCCACGCAGGCAGGCCAGCGCCTCGTCCGGCGACGCGGCGCCGACCATGCCATACCCAACGGTCTTGAGCAGAAGACGCAGCGCCTCGCGGACGTCGGCCTGGTCGTCGACCACCAGGATGCGGTGTGCGGTGTGCGAAAGCGGCATGGTGCAAGTCTAGTCGGAAGTCGCACCGGCACCCGCCACGGCCGCGTCGCTCATGTCCGCAGGGCCTGCATCGGCGACACCCGCGCGGCACGCACGGCCGGCACCCAGGCGGCCGCCACGGCGGTCAGCGCGAGCACCGCCAGCACCAGGCCGACGGCCAGCGGATCGGCCGGCTCAACACCGAACAGAAATCCCTGCAACACCCGCGAACCCGACAGCGCAAGCGTCAGCCCGATCGCCAATCCCAGGCCGATCTGCCGTGCGCTCTCGAGCAGGACCTGGCGCAACAATCGCGCTGGCGGCGCGCCTAGCGCAGCTCGCACGCCGAACTCGTGGCGGCGGGCGGCGACCGATGTCGCCATCACCGCGTACAGGCCCACCGACGCCAGCAGCAACGCCAAAGCGGCGAACAGGCCGACCAATTGCAGATTGAGCGCCTGCTGACCGGTCGTAGACGCAACCACCGTCGTCATGGCGCGCAGGTTCGAGATCGGCTGGCCGGGCGCGACCTCGGCGATCGCGCTTTGCAGCGCGGCCTCATCCGCGGCGATGCCGCCCTGCATCCGCAGCGAATAGGTGAGACCGCCGAACCCGCGGATGATCTGCCAGATCGCGCCGGGCAACTGGGCCATCGGCGTGTACATGACCGGCGCCGCGGGCTCGGAAGGCCCAGCATGGCGCACGTCGCCGACCACGCCGACCACGCGCATCGCCCTGCTGCGCGGGCCGTCGTAGAAGGGCATCGTCAGCAGCTTGCCGAGCGCATCGCCGTCCAGGTAGCGACGTGCGAACGCCTCGCTGACCACGCAGACCGATTCGGCGCCTGCGACATCGCTTGGCGTCAGCCCGCGCCCGACCAGGACTGGGATGCCGAAGACCGCGAACATGTCCGGGGTCATGAAGCGATACTGGCTGCTGATCTCGCGTCGGTCCGACAGCTCCACCGAAAAGTTCAACTGCGTGGTCACCGGCGGGTTGCTCGCGGCAGCCACGTCGGCCACACCTGGCATCCGACGCAGCCGCTCTAGGATCCGGGTGGTTTGGCGATCGACGGCCTCGACGGTCTCCACCCGCCCCTTCACCGGCGACAGGTTGAACACATAGGTTTGCTGGCTCTCGATCCCGAGCGGGATGTTCGACAGTTCTTGCAGCGTCCGCATGAACAGGCCAGCGCCGGTGAGCAACACCACAGCCAGGGCCACCTGCGTGACCACGAGCGACTTGCCCAGGCGACCTGAGCTGCGACTCCAGCCACCGCGCCCGCCGCCCACCAGTTCTGCAGCGAGCGGTAGCCTGCGGGTGCGCCAGATACCGAGCAGCGCAGCAAACGCTGCGGTACCCACACCACACGTGGCCGCGAATGCGATGCTCGCCGCCGACAGCGCCGGCGGCTCGCCACGCAGCCAGACCAGCGGCACGGCACCTGCGAACAGGCGCAGGCCCAGCCATGCGAACAACAATCCGGCCGCAGCACCGCCGATGCCGATCAACGCGCCTTCGGCCAGCATCGGCAGCCCCAACCGCGGCAGCGAGGCGCCCAATGCCAGTCGCACCGCATGGTCGTGACTGCGGTCGAGGATGCGCAGCAGCATCAGGCTGGCGAGATTCACCGCCGCGATCAGCAGCACGCAGCCGGCGGCGGCGGAGAACAGCCACAACGTGTTGCCGCTCTGCGCTTGGAATAGGCTTGACAGCATCGGCAGTGCGCTGGGCGGATGCTCGCGCAGATGCTGACGGAGCATGTCACGGCGATCGGCGGTGCTGTCGTTGAGCATTAGCTGCCCGACGACGGTCGCCGCCTCAGCCGATGCGGCGGGGATATCGACACTGGGCGCGAGTCGAGCGATCAGGATCTCGTTCGTCGTCATGGAGCGCGTCGCCGGGTCCTGCTGCAACGGCAGCAAAACATCGAAGGGCTCGGGCCACTGGAAGCTGGCTGGCAGTACCCCGACGATTTCCGCCGCCTGCCCCTCCAGTTGCACCACGCGTCCCACGGCCGCCGGATCGGCCCCATAGGCCTGGCGCCAGTGCGCATGGGCGAGGATCACCGCCTGCGGACCCTGCGGGCGGTCCTCCTCGACGCTGAAGTTTCGGCCCAGCATCGGCGGTAATCCCAGCGTGTCGAGGAATCCGCGGTCGGCCCGCATCGAGCGCACCACCTCGGCCGTATCGCCGCGCGCGATGTTGGCGTCCATCGTCCAAGCCCGCAGCATGCCCACCGATGCCACCGCGCCCATCGCGCGCACCGGTTCGCGATAGGCTGGCGCGGCGACGTTGCGGTCGCCGTCGTGGTACTGGCCAATGGTGACCAATCGCGCCGATTCGGGAAATGGCAGGGGCCGAAGCAAGGCCTGGTCGATCAGCGCGAACACCGCCGTCGTCGTCGCCACGCCCAACGCCAGGGTGAGCATCGCCAGCATCAGGTAGCCCGGCCGCCGCAGCAGGCCACGCCACGCCTGCCGGGCCTCGCGCCATGCGACGCCCGGACTCATGGTACGGCCTCCGCCAGGCCAGGCAGCGGCAAGTCGTGTTCGGCCCGCAACCGCTCAAAGCTGTCCTCGTCGACGATGCGCCCGTCGAGCATGTGCACGATGCGCTGCGCGCGGCGGGCAAACGCAGCGTCATGGGTCACCATACACAGCGTGGTGCCGCTGCCGTGCAACTGTTCGAGCAACTGCATCACCGCCTCGCCGTTGCGGGTGTCGAGATTGCCGGTGGGTTCATCGGCCAACAGGATCGCCGGGTCACCAGCCAATGACCGAGCGACCGCGACGCGCTGCTGCTGCCCACCCGACAGTTGCCCCGGGTAATGACGGGTGCGATGCCCCATGCCCACCACTTCCAGCACCTCGCGCACGCGTCGGCGCAGGGCATCGCGCGCGATGTCGTCGCGATAGGTCAGCGGCAGCGCGACGTTCTCCTCGACCGTCAGGTCGGCGATCAGATTGAAGGCCTGGAAGATGAAACCGATCCGCCCGTTGCGCACGCGCGCCCGCCCCCGCGCATCGAGATCGGCCACGTCCTGCCCATCGAGGACGTAGCACCCGCTGCTGGCAGGATCGAGCAGACCGAGGATCGACAGCAACGTCGACTTGCCGCAGCCCGACGGGCCGGTGATCGCGACGAAATCGCCGCGGCGGATATCCAGCGAGATGCCCGACAGCGCGTGCGTCTCCACCTCGTCGGTATGGAAGACCTTGCCCAACTCGCGCAGTTGCAGCAGGGGGGCGTCGGTGCGGGGCGTTTCGGCATGCATGGATGGCAGTCCTCGTATCATTGGAGTCGCAGGGTGTCATGGTCGTTCCAGCGGCTGGTGTCGGACAGGATCACCGTGTCCCCAGGCTGGAGGCCGCTTCGCACTTCGATGCGGTCGCTGGACACAGCGCCGAACTCGACCGGCCGACGCTGCGCTTCATTGCTGCCGGCAGGCACCACGAACAGGGTGCCGCGCGCATCGGGTGCAGCGGACGCGGGCCGGGCAATGCTCAAGGTGTCGCGCAGCGTGCCGAGCAGCACCTTGCCATCGACCGACAGATCCGGGCGCACGCCAGCGGGCAACGGCTCGGAGAACGCGACATCGACGGTGACACTGCCCTCGCGCACCGCGGGATCGATCCGCGCCAGCCGCCCGGTGACGACGCCGTTGCGAGTGTCGACCGATACCGGCAGTTCGAGCACCAGATCCTTGGCGAGCACCTCAGGCACCTGGAGACGCGCGATCAATTCGTCAGGACGCGCCACCCGCGCCAGCTTGGCGCCGGTCTCGACCTGCTGCCCGGGCTCGACCTCGACCTGCTGCAGGATGCCGTCGATGCCGGCGCGCACCGCCAGCCCCCGGACCTGCGCACGGGCGATGGCCGCGGCACTGGCGGCCTCGTCGCGCCGAGCCCGCGCGGCCTGCAACTGCGCGGCCATCGTCTGCCGGAACGCGGCAACCCGGCTGCGCTCGATCCGCGCCTGGCCCTGGCCCTGCTCTTCGTTGATCTGCGCCTCGCGCATGTCGATCGCCGACATCACGCCAGCCGCATGCGCCTGCTCGAAGGCCTCGCGCTTGACCTGGGCGATCCGCCAAGCCGACGCGGCCGCCGCGGCCTGTGCCTGCTGGTCGAGCAGTTGCGATGCCAACTGCGTGCGCACCGCCACGACATCGGCTTCGGCGCCGGCGAGCGCCGCTTCGGCTTTGTCGAGACCGGCCTGCAATTCCGGGTTGCCGAGCCGCAGGATCACGGTATCGGCCTGGACCGGCGCCCCGGCCAGCACCACCACATCCTGCACCGTCGCGGTCGCGACGGCGGTGATCCACCGGATCTGGCGCGGCACCAAGGTGCCGGTCGCCCGGATCTCGCGGTGCATGTCGCCCTGCACGGCGGTGTCGATCCACAGTTCTGAGCGGCGCACACCGGGGACGGCGCGATCAATGCCCAGTCCAACGCCGACCAGCAGCCCCAGCACAGCCAGGCCGAGGGCGCTCCAGCGTACCGGGCGTCGCTGCCAGAGCGGAGCTCGGGAAGATTTGGTGATATCCATGCCCCGAACGGCGCAGGGATCGTGCCAACTGCATGACAGAGGCAAGCCCTTGATTCGGCAGGACCCGCCTCACTGACGGACATCGACAGACCGTACGATTCCGGACGCATCCGCCCGGAATCGTACGCCCCTCCCTCAGGGCTCGACCACCGTGATCGTCGCAGGCGTCGCAACGCCGACGCCGCGCAGCTGCGGCCGGTACATGTCCTCGACCAGCGGCGGCGGCACGGTGTAGGTGCCGGGGCTGACCGCGCGGACCAGGTAGAACACGCGTGCGGTGCGGCCGCTGTCGAGCTTGAGCGCGGCGACGAAGCGGTCGTCGCGGTACTCCTCGTGCTGCACCGTCGCCTGGCTGCCACGTTCGGTGATCCGGATGCCGTCGACCACGACGTCGGCCCACTGCTTGCCGTCGCCGAGGTTGAAGTTCTCCACCTCAAGGCCCGCCGGCAACAGGTCGGTCAACAGCGCATCGGGCATGTCGCGGTCGGCGACCACCGAGACCGCGACGATCAGCGCTTCGCCTTCGGTCAGCGGCCCGGGCGTCCACGGCTGGCCGTCGGTGCCGTAGAGCCGACGCTCGACCTTGAGCGCACTGGCATCGGCGGCCGGCGCCTGCAGCGGCACACCCGCGACGTCGATGCTGGCGTACATCGGCGGTTCGCCCTTGGGCACGAAGCGCACGCCGCGACGCAGCCCGGCCTCGTCGAAGGCACGCCCGACGATCGCCGCCGGGGCGATCGCCTCCTCGACCTCACCCTCCTGCAGGGTACCCGACACCCGGCGGCTTTGATCGGCCATCAGCGCCCGGCCCAGCCGCGCGATCGCGATCTGCTCCTGGGTGCTCAGGTACATCCAGCTGCGCTGCCGACGGGCGTCGATCTCGCGGCCGATGTCGACCGCACGGGCGTCGTAGGCGGACTTGGCCATGGCGCGCTCGTGGGTCAGCGCGATCATCAGCGAGGCATCGCGCAGCGGCGAGCCGTAGTCCCACAGATAGCCCGGACGGTCGCCCTTGAACGCGAAACCGGCGTCGATCGCCCGCTCGCCGCGGGCCTTGTCGCCCTGCAGCGACAGCGCCAGGCCCAGATGCACCAGCGGCAGGCCGGTCCGCGTCTTCGCGCGCTCGTTGTCGTAGAGCCCGCGCAGCGTGCCCAGCGGCGCACGGTTGACCCGCGCGAGCACGTAGCCGGCGTAGGCCTGGTAGGCGAAGCGCAGGTGGTCGCGCTCGTTCTGGCCGTAGAACCCGTCGCCGCCCGACAACAGGTCTTCGGACAAGCGCTCGAGCGCCTTCTGCAGCACGGCTTCCGGCACCGCGAAACCGGCGTCGCGGGCGTCGAGCAGGAACTCGACGATGTACGGCGTGAGCATCGGATTGACGTCGCCGTCGTTGCCCCACATCGAGAAGTGGCCGGTGCCGACCTGCATCGCCGCCAGTCGCCCGAACGCGGCCTCGACCACCCGGCGCCGTTTGCCGGCATCGATGTCGCGGATGCCGAGCATCGAGACGGTGGCATCGTCGAGCTGCAGCGCCGCGTAACCGCGACTGGTGGTCTGCTCGGCGCAACCGTAGGGATAGTGCAACGCCCCATCGATCGCGGCCGCGAACGGAATCGGCGGCAGCGCGCTGACCGAAATCCGCGCCGTGACCGAGCCGGCCATCAGCCCGGACATCGTGGTGGTGTCGAGGGTCAGCGGCGTGGCGCCGTCGAGCACCCGCGTGCTCGAGCGCAACACCGCCGGCCACGCCGGCCGCACCGGCAGGTCGTAGCTGCGATCGACCCGGTGGCCGTTGCCATCGACGCGCACGCGGACCTTGGCGACGGTGTAGCCGGGCTGCGCGGTCACCGGGAAGCGCAGCGTTGCCTTGCCGCCAGCCGCCAACGAGACGCGACGACTGCCCTCGCCGACCGCCAGCGGCCCCACGCCGTCGACGCGGACGTCGAAGTCGCCTGCCCGGCCGCTGAAATTGGTCAGGTCCAGGGTCACCGTGCTGCGGTCCCCGGGCGCGAGCACCCGCGGCATGCTGGCCTCGGCGACGACCGGCGCCCGCACCAGGGTCTCGACGTCGCGGCTGCCATAGCGGTCGGCCGAGAACACCAGGGCCGAGACCCGCAGCGTGCCGTTGAAGTCGGGCAGTTGCAGCGGCACGCGCGCATTGCCGCGGGCGTCGAGCTTCACCGGGCCTGCGAACAGATCGACGGTCTGCACGCGTGCGGTGGGGCGACGGGCCTGCGGCAGCGAGGCCAGCGGCGCGTCACCGCCGAAGCGCAGCTTCGCCGTGCCGCCCTCGTAGCTTTCGATGATCCGCCCATAGACATCGTAGGCATCGACGCCGAACCGGCGCTGCGCGAAGAAATGCCGCCAGGCGTCGGGCACCGGGAAGCGGGTGATGTTGAGGATGCCCACATCGACCGCCGACACCGTGACCCAGGCCGACTGGCCGGCCAGTTCCGGTGCGCTCACAGTGACCTGCATCGGGCCCTCGGGGCGGATCTGTTCCGGCGCGCGCAGCCCGACCGCGACCCGGCGCTCGCGGCGCTGCATCGGCACATGCGCGATGCCCACCGCACGCGCCGGCGTGACCGCGCTCGCGGCACTGCCGCCGCGGAACACCAGCGCGGTCACGTAGACGTCGTGACGCTCCCAGTCCTCGGTGACCGGAATCTCGAACGTACTGCCCGGCTTGGCATCGATCTCGTGCAGATAGAGCATGCGGTCGCTTTCGACCATCAGCAGGCCCTTGCCCGGATGCGGCGGCGTGACCGTGACGCGCATCGTGTCACCGGCGCGGTAGCCGGTCTTGTCCAGCGCGACCTTGACCTTGTCGGGGCGCGCGTCGAGCCCGCGGTTGTCGTCGTCCCAGCCCCAGCCGGCGCGGAAGGGATAGCGCGAGACCAGCTTGGTCTGCGGGTCCTCGACATCGATGCGGTACTCGCCCCACTCCACCGGCACATCGAAGCGCGCGGCCGCGGTACCGGCATCGACGCTGCGTGTGTCCACGGTCTCGAAGCGCTGCGTGTACTCGTAGCGCCAGCCATCGTCGTCGTTGCGCCAGTGGTAATCGCGGTGCTCGCGCACCAGCGACACCTTCAGGCCCTGCAGCGGCCGAGGCTTGCCGTCCTGGCCCACGCGCACCAGTTCGAAGCGTGCCGTACCGTTGGCGTCGGCGCCGTCGTCAGGATCGAACAACGGGCGCACGCCGACCAGCGCCTCGGCTGGCCACAGCACCCGCTTGAGCGTGCGGTTGACGCTGCGCCCGCCGGTTTCGAACAGGCTGCCGGAGACGATCGCGGCGATCGGCGTGACCGGTCGGGCCTCGTCGGGCAACGCGATATCGACCTGCAGGCGACCCTGCGCATCGAGCGCCTGATCGACGACATCCTTGGCCTCGCGCGGCAGCGTCACGGTCGGGTCGCCGAAGACGAAGCCCGGCAGGCCTTCGACCGGCGTGCGCTCGACAGCGACCGCCAGCCGGGCGGTGAAGCGGTTGCCCGCCGCCGGTGCGCCGTAGAGATAGGCGCCGGTCGCCTGCAGCCGCAGCGGCTGACCCGGGCGCAGCGTCGCCTGCGCGGCGTCGAGGTCGAGCTTCATCCGCTCAGGCAGGAACTCCTCGATCCGCAAGGTCATGCCCTGCACCGCCTCGCGGCTCGCCGGATCGGTGCGGAACTCCACGCGCCAGCTGCCGGTCGGCGCATCCACCGGAATCTCCTGCTCGAACCGGACGTAGCCGCCCTCGCCCGGTTCGATGCGGCGTTCGAGGAAGGTCTTGCCATCGGGCTGGCGCAGGCGGGCGAACAAGGTCTGCGCGCGGCCGTCCTTCGCCTGCACCGGGCGTCCGTCCTGGTCGCGCAGCAGCGCCGAGACGCGGACCGTTTCGCCGGGGCGGTAGAGATCGCGTCCCGACCAGGCGAACACATCGAACCAGGCCTGCGCCCGGCCGCCGACTGCGAACTCCGACAAGTCCAGCGCCGGCTGGTTGAACGGCAGCATCGACACGTCGCCGCCCCGGGTGGCGACCAGCACATGCGCTGCGTCGAGCGTGTAGTCGAGCATCGCATTGCCGCGCGCGTCGGTCTTGGCGCGGAAGACCGTCTCGCCCTTGCCGTCGAGGACCTTGAGCTCGGCATTGCCGATCGGCGCGCCGTCCTGCAGCGACGCGGTATGTACGAACATCCGCTCGCGGTAGGCGCGTGCGTGCAGGCCGATGTCGCTGACGGTGAAGAACGCGGTCTCGAACTGGTCGGCGAACGCACCGGTGCGCTTCATCACCGCGAAGTACAGCCCGGGCTGCTGCAGCTCCTTGATGCCCTGCAGCGGCAGGTAGGTCAGCACGCGCTCGTTGCGCGCACCGTCGATCGAGAAGCGATTGACATAGACCGGCTGGGCCAGCTTCGACAGCGGCGTGCGGCCGCTGTAGCCGTAGCGATCGTCGAGGTCCCAACTGCCGCGCCGACCGCCGCGCTGGTACTGGGCGAAAAAGGCCGGCAGCGAAGCGTCGTCGACGCGCAGGAACTCGACATCGACCTCGTCGACGTTGATCGAGACGATCGGCAGGCCTCGCGATTCCTTCGCCGGCAGCACGCTGCCCTGCGATGCGAAGCCGACCACCGGGTCGAGATCGCCGGTGAACACCTTGCGCTCGAGATCCTGGCCCAGCGGGCTGCCGTCGGCCGCGGTCAGCGTGCCGGAAATGCGCACTGTGTAGTCGCGGTTGGCCTCGACGTGAGGGAAGCGCAGCACCTTGCCGTCATCGTCGAGCGTCCAACTGCCTTCACGGCCGGCATTGTCGGCCAAGGTCACCAGCGCATCGAAATCCTGCGTGCCGACCAACGGCTGCGAGAACTCGAGCGCCAGCGACAGCGCGCCATCATGCTGGTCGGGAAACGCCCGCGCCAGGCCGAAGCCCTCGACCTGCGCGCGCTCGGTGCGGATCGCCTCGCCGCCTGCGGCGGGTACCTGACCACCGGCATCGCGGCGGCAGCCAGCCACGAACGCGACTGCCGCCACCAGGGCCAGCACCGCGACGCAACGGGCGCCAATGCGCCCCCACACTCTGATCGACATTCCAATTCCCCGCCTGGCAACCGGCGCAGTATAGGAATGCAAAGGGCCCGAAACCGGGGTCAGAGTGCCTTTTCCTTGCGAAAAGCACGCTGACCCCGGTTTCGGGCCCGGTTTGGCGCCGCCGTCAGGCGTCGGGCGTCTGGGCGTCGATGGCGGCGGCCGGGGCGTCGCCCGCAGGCGGCGGTGCGATCGGGTCGGCGGTCTCGTCGTCGATCGCGCCATCGACGCGTTCGATGCCCTGCAGGCGCTCGTCCTTGGACAGGCGCATCAGGGTCACGCCCTGGGTGTTGCGGCCGACCCGGGCGATCTCCGAGGCGCGGGTGCGCACCAGGGTGCCGCCGTTGGAGATCAGCAGCACCTCGTCGGCGTTGCGCAGCAGCACCGCACCGACCAGGCGACCGTTGCGCTCGGTGGTCTGGATGCCGATCACGCCGCGCGTACCGCGGCCCTTGCACGGGTACTCCGACAGCGGCGTGCGCTTGCCGTAGCCGTTCTCGGTCGCGGTGAGGATGTAGCCGATATCCTCGCCGGCGCCGGTTTCGACCACCACGGCCTCGCCGTTGGCCTCAGCGCTCGCTTCGGGCGCCGCGTCCTCGACCGTCTCCTCGAAGGTCTCGTCCTCGATGCCGCCCGCGCTCTCGGCGACGATCAGACTCACGACGTGCTCGCCGGCATCGAGCCGGATGCCGCGCACGCCGCCGGCGGTGCGGCCCATCGAGCGCACGCGGTTCTCGCTGAAGCGCACCGTCTTGCCATTGGAGGCGAACAGCAGCACATCGCGGTCGCCGTCGGTCAGCGCGACGCCGACCAGCGCATCGCCATCGTCGAGGCGGATCGCGATCTTGCCGCGCGCCAGCCGGTAGGCGAACTCGGTCAGCGGGGTCTTCTTGACCGTACCGCTGCGGGTGGCGAAGAACACGTACTGGCCCTCGACGTACTCACGCACCGGCACCACGGCCTGCACCTTCTCGTCGGCCTCGAGCGGAATCCAGTTGATGATCGGCCGCCCGCGCGCGTTCGGGCCGGCGTCGGGCAGCTGGTGCACCGGCAGCCAGAACACGCGGCCGGCGCTGGTGAACGTCAGCAGCGTGTCGTGGGTATTGACCAGCCACAACTGCTCGATGAAATCCTCGTCCTTGGTCGCCGCCGCGTTGCGGCCGCGGCCGCCACGCTTCTGCGCGCGGTAGGCGCTGACCGGCTGGCGCTTGGCGTAGCCCGAATGGGACAACGTGACCACCACGTCCTCGGGCGCGATCAGGTCGAGGATGTCCAGATCCTCTTCGCTGGCGCGGATCTCGCTGCGGCGCTCGTCGCCGAACTCGGCCTTGACGTTGCGCAGCTCGGTGCGGATCACCTCCAGCAGCACGTCGGGATCTTCGAGGATCTCGATCAGGCCGCGGATGGTCTCCAGCAGCTGACGGTACTCGTCGGTCAGGCGGTCCTGCTCCAGCCCGGTCAGGCGGTGCAGGCGCATTTCCAGGATCTGCTGCGCCTGGGCCTCGGTCAGCTGGTAGCTGCCGTCGATCAGGCCCACGCCATCGGGCAGGTCCTCGGGACGCGAGGCCTCGGCGCCGCTGGCGGCGAGCAGCGCACCGACCAGCCCGGCGTCCCAGCGCCTGGCGAGCATCCGCTCGCGGGCGACGTTGGGATTCTCCGAGGTCTTGATCAGCTCGATCATCTCGTCGATGTTGGCCAGCGCGACCGTCAGGCCTTCGAGGATGTGCGCGCGGTTGCGGGCGCGGCGCAGCTCGAAGATCGTCCGGCGGGTGACCACCTCGCGGCGATGGCGGACGAACGCCTCGAGGATCTGGCGCAGGTTCAGCAACTGCGGGCGGCCGTCGACCAACGCCACCATGTTGATGCCGAACACCGACTCCATCTGCGTCTGCGAATAGAGGTTGTTGAGCACGACCTCGGCCGACTCGCCGCGCTTGACCTCGATGTAGATGCGCATGCCGTCCTTGTCGGACTCGTCGCGCAGCTCGCTGATGCCCTCGAGCTTCTTTTCCTTGACCAGCTCGGCGATCTTCTCGATCAACCGCGCCTTGTTCACCTGGTACGGAATCTCGGTGACGATGATCGACTCGCGGCCATTGTCTGCCACCTCGACCTCGGCCTTGGCGCGCATGCGCACGCGGCCACGACCGGTGCGGTAGGCCAGATGGATGCCGCCCACGCCGTTGATGATGCCCGCGGTCGGGAAATCGGGGCCGGGGATGTATTCCATCAACCCGTCGATGTCGATCTCGGGGTTGTCGATCAACGCGATCAGTGCGTCGACGACCTCGCCCAGGTTGTGCGGCGGGATATTGGTCGCCATGCCGACCGCGATACCGGCCGAGCCGTTGACCAGCAGGTTCGGAAAGCGCGTCGGCATCACCGACGGCTCGAGCTCCTTCTCGTCGTAGTTGGGCTGGAAATCGACCGTTTCCTTGTCGATGTCGGCCATCAACTCGTGCGTCAGGCGCGACATGCGCGCCTCGGTGTAACGCATCGCCGCTGCCGAGTCGCCGTCGACCGAACCGAAGTTGCCCTGCCCGTCGACCAGCAGATAGCGCAGCGAGAACGGCTGGGCCATGCGCACCAGCGTGTCGTAGACCGACTGATCGCCGTGCGGGTGGTACTTACCGATGACGTCACCGACGATACGCGCCGACTTGTAGTACGGCTTGTTGCTGTGCGCGCCGAGCTCGTTCATCGCAAACAGCACGCGGCGGTGGACCGGCTTGAGGCCGTCGCGGACGTCGGGGAGCGCGCGCCCCACGATCACGCTCATCGCGTAATCGAGGTAGCTGCGGCGCATCTCGTCTTCGAGATTGACGGGAATGATTTCTTTCGCGGAATCGACCATCTAGAGGGCTTGCATCCTGTCTGCGCGGCCCGGTTTTTCCGGCATCGACGCAAGGCGCCGACGCTGCGCGTACCGGCCGCCGGCGACGCGATCAAAATGACAGGAAATCATAGCACAAATGCCATGCCCGGCCCAGGGTTTCCGACGTAAAAACAAGCACTTGGCTCGATACGGTGCGGTATTTTCGGGCCCTGGCCCGCTTTCCGGCCGACATGCCGCCGATCGGACGCACCGCCGCCGATCGCGCAAAGGCGCCACGCCTCAGCCAAACAGTACGCGCATCGCCTCGGTCGTCGGGCGCTCGACGACCCCGCGCTCGGTCACGATCGCGTCGATCAGCGCTCCCGGCGTCACATCGAACACCGGATTCCAGGCCTGGATGCCGTCGGCGACCGTGCGGCTGCCGCCCAGGCCGAACAGCTCGCCCGGGTCGCGCTGCTCGATCTCGATCATCTCGCCCGACGCCGTGTCCATGTCGACGGTCGAGGACGGCGCGACGACCATGAACTTCACGCCATGGTGGCGGGCGGCGATCGCCAGCTGATAGGTGCCGATCTTGTTGGCGGTGTCGCCGTTGGCGCAGATGCGGTCGGCGCCGACCACCACCCACTGCACGAAGCCGCCCTTCATCAGGTGCGAGGCGGCGGAATCTGCGATCAGTGTCGCGTCGATGCCGTCCTGCTGCAGTTCCCACACTGTGAGCCGTGCGCCCTGCAGCCACGGCCGTGTTTCGCCAGCGAAGACCTTGGCGATGCGTCCTTGCGCCATGCCCGCGCGAATGACACCCAGTGCGGTGCCGAAGCCGGCGGTGGCCAGCGAGCCGGTATTGCAATGGGTCAGCACCCCGCTGCCCGGCGCGATCAACGCCGCGCCGAGCGCGCCCATGTGGCGGTTCGCGGCGAGATCCTCGTCGGCGATCACCTGCGCCTCGCGCGCCAGCACTTCGCGCCAGTCGCTGCCTGCAGCCGCCAGCACCCGGCGCATGCGCGCCAAGGCCCAGGCCAGGTTCACCGCAGTCGGGCGCGCAGCGTTCAACCGCTGCAGCGCCGGCTCGAGCTTGGCCAGCGCAGCCGCGCCGTCGTCGGCCTCGATCTCGCGCGCCGCCAGCACCGCCCCCCAAGCGGCCGCGATACCGATCGCCGGCGCGCCGCGCACCGTCAACGCGTGGATCGCCTGGGCGACCTCGTCGCTGGTCGTACAGGTCGCATGCTCGACCACGAACGGCAGCTTGCGCTGGTCGAGCAGTTCGAGCGTGTCGCCGGTCCACAGGATCGGGCGGATGTGGTCGTAGCGATCGAAATCGAGGGGGGATGTGTTCATGGGGGCATTGTAGTTCGGGGCGGTTGGATTGCTGTTGAGCAGGCCGCTTGGGGGCTCCCGCGCCCCGCTCCTAACCCACCAGACCTCGGTGCCCTGCTCGATTCTGGCTTTGGCTTTGGCTTTTGCTTCGAGCTTTTGATGTATCGAGCCGTAAAGCGAGCCGAGCACCGGAGCCTGGCGCGGCCGAAGAGCAGCCCTTGTTTGAGCGCAGCGAGTTTGGGCTGCGTGCCGCGCCAGGCGAGGCGCGGAGGGCACCGCCGCGGCTTCATGCGGCGGATCGCGTCCGGCGACGGCGGTTTTGCTTACTTTTGCCAAGACAAAAGTAAGCCGCGCGCGTCGCGCGCGGAAGCTGTGGACTTGATCTTGCTTCCCGCTTCTTCCTTAAAACAACCCAAAGCGGCAAAGCCAATGCCAAAGCACGTGCACGGCTTTCGCCCGCTGCGCGGGCGAGTTTCATTTGGCGGGACCCAAAAGTAACCAAAATGTCCTTTCGCCGGACCCGATCCCGCGCGCTACAACCGCGGGGGTGCCCGGCGCGGCTCGGCCGACGGGGCACGCAGCCCAAACTCGCTACGCTCAAACAAGGGCTGCTCTTCGGCCCCGTCGTCCTGCGATGCTCGGCTCGCTTTACGGCTCGAAGGCAAAGCAAAAGCAGAAGCAGAGCAACGGCAACGGCAACGGCAACGGCAACGGCAACTGTAACGGCAACGGCAACGGCAACGGCAAAGCAAAGCAAAGCAAACAGCTACGCCCTCGCGAAATCGAACGCGATCACATCCGCGATCCGCGACGTCTCCAGCATCGCCATCATCAACCGGTCCACACCCAGCGCGACCCCGGCGCAGTCGGGGAAGCCGGCATCGAGTGCATCCAGCAGCGCCTCGTCGATCGCCGGCAGCGCCGCGCCGCGTGCGGTGCGCACCGCGTGGTCGCGCTCGAAGCGGACCCGCTGCTCGGCGCCGTCGGCCAGTTCGTGATAGCCATTGGCCAGCTCCAGCGCCCCCAGGTACAGCTCGAAACGCTCGGCCACCGGCACACCGTCGCGCGAGGCAATCCGCGCGAGCATGCATTGCGAGGCCGGATAGTCGTGCACGACCAGGATGCGGTCGGCGGGATTGGCCGGCTGGAGGCGATGGGTCATCAGCAGGTCGAGCCAGTCGTCGCGGCCCAGGCCGTCCGGATCGATCCGTACCTCGCCCAGTGCCGCCTGCAGCGCCGCATCCGGTGCGGTCATCGGGTCGATGCCCAACTGCTCGCGGTAGAGCGTGCGGTAGTCGGTCTCCACCACCTCCGCCCGGCGCCCGACCAACGCCAGGGCAGCCTGCACCAGCGCGACGGTCTCGGCGGCGAGCCGGCGATGGTCCCAGCCGACGCGGTACCACTCGAGCATCGTGAACTCGGGGTTGTGGCGCCCCCCCGCCTCGCCGTCGCGGAACACCCGACCCAGTTCGTAACAGTCGCCGAACCCCGCGGCCAGCAACCGCTTGAGCGGGAACTCGGGCGATGTGCGCATCCAGCGCAGCGGCGGCCCGGCATCGACATGGCCGCCGAAGCGCGTGGCGAAGCTGGCGACGTTGGGATCGGTATTGCCGGCGCGCGAGAGCACCGGCGTTTCGACCTCGACCACGTCGCGCTCGGCGAAGAAGCCACGCAATACGGCATTGAGCCGCGCGCGCAGGCGCAGCGCCTCGAACGACGCAGTCGGTCCGCTCGGCACGCTCACGCCTGCGCCTCCAGGAACGCCAGCAGCGCGGCCTCGTCCCAGATCTCCACGCCCAGTGCCCGGGCCTTGTCGAGCTTGGAGCCGGCCGCCTCGCCGGCAACGACCAGCGACGTCTTCTTCGACACGCTGCCGACGATCTTCGCGCCCAGCGCCTCGAGCTTCTCGCCGGCCTCATCGCGGGTCATCGACGCCAGCGTGCCGGTCAACACCACACTCTTGCCGTCGAGCGGGCCGCTGCTGCGCATCGCACGCGCGGGGGCTGCAGCAAGCACGCGTTGCATTGCCGCGTCGGCGTCGATGAGCGCTTGGCGCGCCCGGTCGTCGGCCAGGTACGCCGCGAGATTCGCCGCGCCCGCGCTGGACGCACCCGCACCGGCCCAGCCGCTTTCGTTCGCACGCAGCAGCGCCGCGAGCGTGCCGTAGGTCTGCGCCAGGCGCTCGGCGCTCTTGCCGCCGAGCTTATCGACCGGCAACGTGGCCAGCAGGTGCGCCAGATCCAGCCGATCGCGCAGCTCGGCAGACGGCGCCGCCTCATCGGAGAAATGCAGCCCGGCCGCGAGCAGCGCATCGACCACCGCGACATTGCCGGGTTGCTCGAAGAACGTCGCGATCGAGCGGGCGACCTCGCCGCCGATGTCGGGCAGCGCCTGCAGCAACACCGCGGGCGTGCTGCGGATGAACTCGAGCGTGCCCAGCCACTGCGCCAGCGATTTGGCCGTTGTTTCGCCCAGGTGCGGAATGCCGAGCGCGAACAGGAAACGCGCCAGCGTGGTGTGGCGGCTGGCGTCGATGCCGGCGACGAGGTTCTCGGCCCACTTGGTGGCGAGCTTGCCGCCGGTCTCGACGGTCAAGTGCGCGCGCAGGAACACGGCGTCCTTCCAGACCGGCGCTTCCTCGGCCAGGACGGCCGCGCCTTCGGCATCGAGCACCAGCCCGCCTTTGCTGTCGGCGATCGCCTGCTGGACGTCGGCGGCGGTCGCGGCGTCGAGCGCGGTCTTCATCCGCACGAGATCCGCGACCGTCAATGCGTAGAGATCGGCAGGCGAATGCACGAAGCCGAACTCGACCAGGGCCTCGGCCTGCTTGTCGCCCAGGCCCTCGATGTCCAGCGCGCGACGCGAGGCGAAGTGCCGCACGGCCTCCTTGCGCTGCGCCGGACACGCCAGGCCGCCGCTGCAGCGCCAGGCGATGGCGCCGTCCTCGCGCACCAGTTCGGAGCCGCAGACCGGACATGCGGCCGGCATCGTCCACGGCACTGTCCCGGGCGGACGCTGGTCTTCGATCACGCGCACGATCTCGGGAATCACGTCGCCGGCGCGGCGCACGATCACCGTGTCGCCCTCGCGCGCGTCGAGCCGCGCGATCTGGTCGGCGTTGTGCAGCGTGGCGTTGGTCACCGTGACCCCGGCGACCTGCACCGGCTCGAGCCGCGCGACCGGGGTGACTGCGCCCGTCCGGCCGATCTGCACCTCGATCGCGCGCAGCAGCGTCGACTGCTCCTGCGCCGGGAACTTGTGCGCCAGCGCCCAGCGCGGCGAGCGCGACACGAAGCCCATCGTCGCCTGCTGGTCGTAATCGTCGAGCTTGTAGACCACGCCGTCGATGTCGTACGGCAGGTCGTCGCGCAGCGCACCGATGCGACGGAAGTAGGCGATCAAACCGTCGAAGCCGGTGGCGGTGTCGACCTCGGGCGCGACCGGAAATCCGAACCCGCGCAGCAACGCCAGGGTCTGCGAATGGGTCTCGGGCAGTTCCAGCCCGCGCACCTCGCCGATCGAATAGGCGAAGAACGCCAGCGGCCGGCGGCGCGTGACCGCCGGATCGAGCTGGCGCAGCGAACCGGCCGCGCCATTGCGCGGGTTGGCGAGCAGTTTCTCGTTGTTGTCCAGCGCCCTGGCATTCCAGTCCGCGAACGCCTTGCGCGGCATGTAGATCTCGCCGCGCACCTCCAGCACCGCGGGCGCAGGCGCCCCGTCGAGGCGGAGCCGGAGCGGCACCGCGCGCACCTGGCGCAGGTTCGCGGTGACGTTCTCGCCCGTGGTCCCGTCGCCGCGTGTCGCGCCCTGCACGAACACCCCGTCCTCGTAGCGCAGGCTGATCGCCAGGCCGTCGAGCTTGGGCTCGACCGAGAACACCGGGGCTGCGATGTCGAGCTTCTGCTCGATCCGGCGCTCGAAGTCGGCGACCTCGGAAAACCGCGTGCGGTCGTCGGCGTCGTCGGGCAGGCCCGCGGTCTCGAACGCGTTGGCCAGCGACAGCATCGGGATCGCGTGCTGGACTTCGGGAAATCCGCCATCGGGCCGCGCGCCGACCGTGCGCGTCGGCGAATCCTCGCTGGCGAGCTCGGGGTGCGCCGTCTCCAGCGCCTCGAGCTCGCGCATCAGCGCGTCGTAGTCGGCGTCCGGGATCGACGGGTCGTCGAGCACGTAGTAGCGATGGTTGGCATCTTCGATGCGTGCACGCAGCTCGGCGACGCGCTCGGCAGGAGAGGACTTGGGCATGCCCCGAATTGTAGGATGACGGGGTTGGCGCGCGAGTCGCGATCGGGTCTGCTCGGCCGACACAGCGCTCCCCCGTTCACGAGGGAGGGCGCTGGTCCCCGGCGCCGTCGAATCGATCGATCACATCGGCGTCAGCGCGTCGGCTCGGCCCCCTCGCGATAGGCACTGAGCCGCGCATCCAGTGTGCCCGTGTGCAACTCGAAGAGATGATCGTCGAAGTCGTAGAAGTACAGCGAGTCGCCCTCGCCTGCGATCCGGGGCCGTGAAGGCCGGATCTCCACACCCAGCGCTTCGAGCCGGACGCGGTAACCCAGCAGATCGTCGGCATTCACCGAAAACGCGACATGCCGATAGCTGCGTTCGGCCGGCGGCTCGCCTTCCATCACCGCAATCCAGACGCCGCCGAGCACGAAGAACTTTTCGCGCGACAACGCGTGCGGGCGGTCGCCGCTGTCGTAGACCTCCGTCGCGCCCAGCCCCTCGACCAGCAGTCGCGCTGTGCGCGCGAGGTCGCGGACGACGAAGGTCAGGTGACTGATGCCGGAAATCGACATCCGCGCGCGGTCACCAGCGCGGGCTGCGGGTCACCGGCGGCGCGTCGCGTTCGCGGTCCCAGGCGCGCAGTTCGTCGCGCAGGCCGGCGATGCGCTGCCGGCCCAGGGCGTTGCGCTGCTCGTCGAGCAACACGCCGTCGAGCAGTTCGGCCATGCGCTCGGCGGTCGGCAGCATCGTATCCCAGGCATCGAGCGCACGGACCGGCGCGGGCAGCGTCAGGAAGAAGGCGATCGCCGGCGTCTCCAGGGTCTGGATCTCGGCCATCTCGAAACTGCCGGGGCTGCGGATATTGGCGACGCTGAAGATCGGGCCGCGCTCGGGGTGACCGTCGACGAGGCGATGGAACACGTTCATATGGCCGTAGGTCAGGCCGGTCTTCTCGGCCGCAACGACGATGTCCGGCCCGCGCAGCACGCTGCCCGCACGCGCGGCGATGTACAGCGTGACGATCTTGTCGAAGTCGTCGGTGTTGCGCTTGCCCAGCTCACTGTTGGGCGAGACCGTGCCGACCGTGCGGTCGAGCAGGTCCATCTCCGCCTGCACCGCGTCACCGTCGCCCGGCGCCTGCGCCTGCTCGCCCTCGCCCAGTTCGCGCTCGAGCTGCGCGCCGAGCGTCGGCTCGCGTCGTGCGTCCTCGGCGGGCGCGATGCGCCGCCCCTGTCCGCCGCGCGGGCGCGTCCCGAAGTACCAGATCGCCGCCATCAGCAGCGCGCCGGCGACGATGATTCCGATACGCAGCATCCACTCATCGGTCATTGGCGGTGTTCTCCTAGGCGGCGCCGGCCAGTCGCGTGGCTTCGGCAAGATCGACGGACACCAGACGGCTGACGCCCGGCTCGCGCATGGTAACGCCACTGAGTTGGGATGCGGCTTCCATCGTCGCCTTGTTGTGGCTGACGAACAGGAACTGCACCTGCTCGCTCATCTCGCGGACCATCGCCGTGAAGCGGCCGACATTGGCCTCGTCGAGCGGCGCGTCGACCTCGTCGAGCAGACAGAACGGCGCCGGATTGAGCTGGAAGATCGAGAACACCAGGGCCACGGCGGTCATCGCCTTCTCGCCGCCCGACAGCAGCGAGATATTGGACACGCGCTTGCCGGGCGGACGGGCCATGATCGCCACACCGGTGTCGAGCAGGTCGTCGCCGGTCAGCTCCAGGTAAGCGTGGCCGCCGCCGAACAGACGCGGATACAGCGCCTGCACGCCGGCATTGACCCGGTCGAAGGTGTCCTTGAAGCGGCCGCGGGTTTCGCGGTCGATCTTGCGAATCGCCTCCTCCAGCGTTTCGAGCGCGGCGGTGAGGTCGGCATCCTGGGCGTCGAGGTAGTCCTTGCGCTGCGCGGCCTCGGCATGCTCGGCGATCGCCGCCAGGTTGACCGGCTCCAGGCGCCGCAAGCGCGCATCGAAGTCGACGACCATCTTTTCCCAGTCCTTGGCATTGGCCGCATCGTCGAGGCCATTGAGCACATCGTCGACGACGAAGCCCGCCTCCACCACCTGGGCGGCAAGCTGATCGGCGGCGATCACCAGCGCCTGCTGGTCGAGCCGGCGCTGGCCGATCGCCTCGCGCTGGGTCAGCGCCTGCGCATCGCGCTGCTGGCGGATCTGCTCGTAGGTGCGCAGTTCGTTGTCGATGCCTTCGACCGCCGAGCGCGCCTGCGCCAGCGCCTGCTCGGTGCGCACGCGCGCCTCCAGCGCGACCTGGCGCTGGTCCTCCAGCGCCTCGACCGGCGAGTCGCCGCCGGCCAGTTGCGCCGACAGCTCGCCCAGACGATTGTCGAGCTGACCGCGCTGGCCGCCCATGCGCGCCAGCGCTTGGGTCAGCGAAGCGACCTGCGCGCGCTGCGACTCGAGCGTCAGCGCCAGCGCATGCGCGGTATCGCGGGACTCGCGCGCGGCCGCGCGGGCGGCATCGCGGGCATCGGTCAGGCTGCGGCGCTCGGCTTCGAGCGCGGCGCGCGCCGTTTCCAGGTCGCCCATGCTGCCGACCGCGTCCTCGAGCCGGGCGCGCGCCTCGCGTGCCTGCTGCGCGGACTGGGCCAGGGTCTCGTCGAGCTGCGCGAGCTCGGCATCGATGCGGGCGATGCGGGTGCGCGCGGCCTCGACCCGGCCCTGCTGGCTCTGTACCTGGCCGGCGAGTTCGGACACGCCGCGGTGGGCCAGGTACAGCGCACGCTGCGCCTCCTCGCGCTGCTGCTCGGCGGCGAGCAGGCGGTCGCGGCCGCTGGCGAGGCTGCGCTCCAGGTCGTGTTCCTGGTCCTGCAGCGCGGCGATTTCTTCGCGCAGCGCCTGGATCTCGCGCTCGCGCAGCAGCGCGCCCTGCTTGGCCGCGCCCGAGCGCGACACCCGCACCCAGCCCGCGCCCAGGCGCTCGCCGCTGCGGGTGATGACCGAATCGTGTTCGCCCAGCCCGGCTTGCAGCGCGCGTGCCTGGTCCAGGGTGACGGCGACATGCAGACGCGCGAGCAACCGCCGGATCGCCAGCGGGCCCTGCACCCGGGCCGCGAGCGAGGTCGGCGCGAACTGCGCCGGCCCCTCGTCGGCGGCCACCAGCGCCAGGCGGCTCTCGCCCAGTTCGCCCAGTGCGTCGACCAATTCGGCGGGCACGCCATCGCCGTCGACCAGCACGCCTTCGATCAGTTGGCCCAGCGCGCTCTCGACCGCGAACTCCCAGCCGGCCTCCACGCGCAGCCGCTCGCCCACGCGCGCGGCCGAATCGAGCCCGCGCTGACGCAGCCACTCGACCGCCGCGCCCTGCTCCTGGCCGAGCGCCGCGTGCTGCAGCGTCTCCAGCGACGCCAGCCGGCCGCGGGCTTCCTGCGCGCGCTTGCGCACGCCCGACAGGTCCTCTTGCGCGACGCGCTGGCCGTCCTGCAGCTCGACAGCCGCGGCCTTGCGCGCCTCTACCGAGTCGCCGAGCGCGTCGAGGGCGGCCTTCTGCTCTTCGTGCCGGAGCTGGATGTCCTCGAAGGCCTCGTTCAGCGCGTCGAGGTCGAGGCCATCGCGCTCGGCCTGCAACTGCTCGCGCCGGCGCCCGGCTTCCAGCGCCTGGCGGTCGAGATAGTCGACGCGCGTGCGCTCCACATCACCGGCGCGCGCGGCCTCGCCCTGCTCGCGGTTGTGCGCCTCCCAGCGGCCCTGCCAGTCGGCGAGCGCGGTCTCGGCATCGCGCAGCGCATCCTGGCGGATCGCGTCCTCGTCCTGCAGTTGCGCCAGCTGCGGCTCGGCCTCGGCGATGTGCTCGTGCAGGGTGTCGAGCCGCACCTGGTCCTGGTCGATATGTGCGCCGATCTCGGCCAGCTGCGCCTGCGCCTCGTCACGGGCCTTGAGCAGGCGCGCCGACAGTTCGCGCTGGTGCTGGATCTGCTGCTCGATCCGGGCGAGCGTACCGCTGACCTCGTAGCTTTCGGCTTGGGCGCGGTTGAGCGCCTCGGCCGCCTCGTGGCGACGCTCGCGCCCGGTCTCGAGCTCGCGCTCGGCTTCGCGCTGCTCGGCGATCAGTTGTTCGAGCCGGGTCTCCTCCTGCGCCAGGCCCTCGCGCAGCGCACGCAGGCGCGAATCGAGCGTGCGCCATTCCAGCGCCTTCCACTCCGCGTCGCGGATCTTGCGCTCGGCCTGGATCGCGGTGTACTGCTCGGCCTGGCGGGCCTGGCGGGCCAGGTGCTGCAACTGCTTGCCGACCTCCTCGCGCAGGTCGCCCAGCCGCTCGAGGTTCTCGCGGGTATGCCGAATCCGGGTCTCGGTCTCCTTGCGGCGCTCCTTGTACTTGGAGATGCCGGCCGCTTCCTCGAGGTAGATGCGCAGGTCCTCGGGCTTGGCGTCGATGACCTGACTGATCATGCCCTGCTCGATGATCGAGTAGCTGCGCGGGCCCAGGCCCGTGCCCAGGAACAGGTCGGTGATGTCACGGCGGCGGCACTTGGTGCCGTTGAGGTAGTAGCCGCTCTGCCCGTCCCGACTGACGGTGCGCTTGACCGAGATTTCGTTGAACGCGGCGAACTCGCCGCTGATGGTGTGGTCGCTGTTATCGAAGATCAGCTCGACCATCGCCTGGGACACCGGCTTGCGCGCGGTCGACCCGGCGAAGATCACGTCGGTCAGCGAGTCGCCGCGCAGGCGGCTGGCCGAGGACTCGCCCATGACCCAACGCACCGCGTCGATGATGTTGGACTTGCCGCAGCCGTTCGGCCCGACCACACCGGTCATGTTCGTCGGCAGGTGCAGCGTGGTCGGGTCGACGAAGGACTTGAAACCGGCGAGCTTGATCGTGGATAGGCGCATGCGGGCGTCGGGGGCCTCGTGGCGCCGGCGGGCCGGCGCCGGGTCGTGGAACGGCGGGGACACACGCGGCACCCGGCCCCGGCGCTGCTGACGCACGGTGGGCCGCGCGCCGCGCGCGCGCAAGCGGCCAGTATAGCCAGCGCCTCCGGATCGCGCCGCCGGCCCCGCCCCGCGCCGGCATTGGGGCCGCGGAGGCACCGCGCTGGCTTGACGCAGCTACGGCACCAGGCGGGCGCCGGTCTCCACGTCGAAGGCGTGCACGCGGCCGACCGGGACCGCCAACGGCAGGGTTTCGCCGGGCACCGGCACCCGGTCGGGCGGCAACCGCGCGATCAGCGGGCGATCGCCCAGGCGCAGATTCACGAAGACTTCGCTGCCCACCGCCTCGACCACCTCCACCACCGGTGCCAATCCGGCCTGGGCGGGGTCGGCGGGCACCAGATGCTCGGGGCGGATGCCCAAATCGACCTCGCGGCCATCCCAAGCCTGCGGCAGCCCGGCCGCGCCCAGCGCCAGCACCGTGCCGTCACCCAGCGCCAGCGCCCAGCCGGCCTGGCCATGCTGCAGGCGGCCGCGCAGCACGTTCATCGCCGGACTGCCCAGGAAGGTCGCCACGAACAGGTTGGCGGGCTTTTCGTAGAGTGCCATCGGGGTGTCGATCTGCTGGATCTGCCCGTCCTTGAGCACCACAATGCGCTGGCCCAGCGTCATCGCCTCGATCTGGTCATGGGTGACGTAGATCATCGTCGTGCCCAGCGCGCGATGCAGCCGCGCGATCTCCACCCGCATGCCCGCACGCAACTTGGCGTCGAGGTTGGACAAGGGCTCGTCGAGCAGGAACACCTGCGGCTGGCGGACCAGCGCCCGGCCCAGCGCCACGCGCTGGCGCTGGCCGCCCGACAATTGCCCCGGCTTGCGGTCGAGTACCTTGTCGAGCTCCAGCACCCGCGCGGCCTCGGCCACGCGCGCGGCGATGTCGGCCTTGTCCTGGCCGCGCAGCTTGAGCCCGAAGGCGAGGTTCTCGGCCACGCTCATGTGCGGGTACAGCGCGTAGCTCTGAAACACCATCGCGATGTCGCGATCCTTCGGGGCGACGTCGTTGACCACCCGGTCGCCGATGGTCAGCGTCCCGCTGCTGATCGCCTCCAGGCCAGCGACCATGCGCAGCAGCGTGGACTTGCCGCAGCCCGACGGCCCGACCAGCACCAGCAGTTCGCCGTCGGCGACCTCGAAGCTGGCGCCCGCCACACCCACGTACCCGTTGGGATAGACCTTGCGTACCGCGTCGAACCGCACCTTCGCCATGGCTTCTCCCGCTGTCGGACGTGTTGTGATTGGAGTCGTGTGCCCGTGCAGCGGCCGGGCCGTGCATCGGGGACGCAATACGCTATTCTGGCATGTAATCGTTTACATGCCAGTCGGCGATCGACCGGGAACGGCGATCGACGCAGCCCGCGCCGGCCGGCCCGTCGCCGCGCGGCCGCTGGCGGCGGGCATTGCGGTTCCGGGCGATTGCACGACACACTTCACGATTCCCTTCCGTGAACACGAGGCGAACCAGGCGTCCATGCACGACACTCTGCTGCTGTTTGGCGCCACCGGCGATCTGGCGCAACGTTACCTGTTCCCGTCCCTGCTGCACCTGCTGCGCGACCGGCTGCTGCCGGCCGACTTCCGGGTGGTGGCGATCGCGCGCAGCGAGCACGACGACGAGAGCTTCCGCGGTTGGCTGCGCGAGCGCCTGGGCGAGGACTATGAGGCCGCCACGCTCGACGAGCTGCTGGGCCGGGTGCGCTATGTGCCTGCCGACCTGTCCGACCCCGAGGCCATGGCGCAGGCGCTCTCGCCGTTCGCCGACCGCCCGGCGGTCAGCTATCTGTCGACGCCGCCCAACCTGTTCGCGTCCGCCTGCCGCGGCCTGAAGGCCGCCGGCCTGCTCGAGGCGCCGTCGCGCCTGGTGCTGGAAAAGCCGATCGGTCACGACCTGGCCAGCGCACGCGAGATCGACACCACCCTCAAGGCCGCACTCGACGAGTCGCGGATCTTCCGCATCGACCATTACCTGGGCAAAGCGCCGGTGCAGAACCTGCTGGCGCTGCGGCTGGGCAACACGCTGTTCGAGGCCGTCTGGGAACGGCGCTGGATCGAGTCGGTCGACATCATCGTCGCCGAGACCGCCGGCGTCGACGGCCGCGAGGGCTACTACGCCGACTACGGCGCGCTGCGCGACATGGTGCAGAACCACATGCTGCAGTTGCTCGCGCTGATCGCGATGGAGCCGCCGGCGGCGATGGACCCCGACGCGATCCGCGACGAGAAGCGCAAGGTGCTGCGCGCGCTGCGCCCGATGACACCGTCGGCCGCCGAGGCCGACAGCATCCGCGGCCGTTACCGCGACGGCGTGGTCGACGGCCGCGCGGTCAAGGGCTTCAGTCACCGCGACGACGTCGAGACCTTCGTCGGCCTGCGCGCCTGGATCGACAACTGGCGCTGGGCCGGTGTGCCGTTCCGGCTGGTGACCGGCAAGCGCATGCCCTCGCGCACCACCGAGGTCGTGGTGACCTTAAAGCCGGTCACCCACTGGCTGTTCGGCGCCGACGAGCGCAAGCGCGCCCGCGCCAACCAGTTGCGCGTGCGGCTGCAGCCCGAAGAGACCATCGAACTCGGCCTGATGGGCAGCCTGGCGGCATCGGAATGGAGCGCCAACGAACTGCAACCGATGTCGCTGGACTTGGCGATGCTGCCGCCCAAGCGCCGCATCGCCTACGAACGGCTGATGATCGACGCGCTCAAGGGCGACCAGACCCTGTTCGTGCGCGACGACGAAGTCGAGGCCCAGTGGCGCTGGATCGACAGTGTCAGCGAGGCCTGGCGCCAGGCCGGCACGCCGGTCCGCGACTACCCGGCCGGTTACTGGGGGCCGGCCGAGGCCGTGCCGTTCCTGCCGCGCACCCTGACCACGCACAACGGACGCAAGTCGTGACCGACGCTTCACTTGCCCTGCTCGCCGACATCGGCGGCACCAATGCGCGCTTCGCGCTGGCC
Source organism: Luteimonas sp. TWI662 (assembly GCF_039673825.1). Taxonomy (NCBI): domain Bacteria; kingdom Pseudomonadati; phylum Pseudomonadota; class Gammaproteobacteria; order Lysobacterales; family Lysobacteraceae; genus Luteimonas; species Luteimonas sp. TWI662. The sequence continues at coordinate 115,873 of NZ_JBDJMI010000008.1, forward strand.
GACACCGCCAGCGCCACGCCGCTGCAGCTCGACACCGTGCAGGGCTTCGCCGTCGCCGATTTTCCCTCGCTGGCCGACGCCGCCCAGCATTACCTGCAGGCGATCGGCCACGTCGGCGATGCGCGCATCCGCTGCGGCGTGTTCGCCGTTGCCGGACGCGTGGACGGCGACGAGGCGCGCATCACCAATCATCCCTGGGTGATCTCGCGCCGGCGGACCCGCGAACGCCTGGGGCTGAGCGACGTCGAACTGGTCAATGACTTCGCCGCGCAGGCGATGGCGATCCCGCTGCTGCAGCCCGGCGACTACACCGCAATCGGCGGCGTACAGTGGTCGGTGCCCGAGCGCGCCGACGCACCGTGCACGTATGCGGTCATCGGCCCGGGCACCGGGTTGGGGGTCGGTGCGCTGGTGGTCCGCGACGGCCACTACTACCCGCTCGAGACCGAGGGCGGGCACGTCAGCTTTCCGCCCGGCACACCGGAAGAGACGCGCATCCTCGAACGGCTCAGCGCGCAATTCGGGCGCGTGTCCAACGAACGACTGATCTGCGGGCCGGGCCTGGTCAACATCCACCACGCGCTGTGCGAGATCGCCGGGGTCGACCCCGGCCCGCTGCAGCCCTCCGACGTGACCACGCGCGCGCAGGCGGGCGACCCGCTGTGCGCACGCGCGGTCGACATTTTCTGCGCCGTGTTCGGCGCGATCGCGGGCGACCTGGTGTTGACGCTGGGGGCCTGGGACGGCGTGTTCCTGACCGGCGGGCTGGTGCCCAAGATGCTCGATTCGATCCGCCACTCGGGCTTCCGCCAGCGCTTCGAACACAAGGGCCGCTTCTCGCCGAACATGGGCCGCGTGCCGAGCCTGGCGGTGCTGCATCCGCACGCCGGCCTGCTCGGTGCGGCGGCGATCGCCGTGCGCAGGGCCGCGCCGTGACCGTGGCGCAGGCCGAGGGCTTTGGCAACGCGGCCCGAATCGGTCACGATGGCCGCATGCACCTGCACGCTTACGACTCCGCCACCCAGTGGACCTGGGGGGCTGCGATCGCAATTTCCTCGGCAATTGCGCGCGACCTGCGCGAGCGGCCGCGTGCGCGGCTGCTGCTGTCGGGCGGCAAGACCCCCGGTCCGGTCTACGCAGCACTGTCGAAGTCGCCATTGCCGTGGGACAACGTCGATGTCGCGCTGGTCGACGAGCGCTGGCTGCTGCCCGAGGACCCGGACAGCAATGCGCGCCTGGTGCGCGAAACGCTGATCCAGAACAAGGCACAGCACGCACGACTGGAGACGATCACGCGCGCCGGCCGCCCGTTCGACGAGGCGCTGTCGACCGCCAACCTGCATGCGCGCCAGCCGGCCGGCGTCGTGGTGCTGGGCATGGGCGACGACGGCCACACCGCCTCGTTGTTTCCCGGCATGCAGGATCTCGACGCGGCACTGGCCGCGCCCACGCCCTACGTCGGCGTCGATGCGACCGGCTGCCCCGGCGCGCAGCGCTGGGCCCGCCGCATCAGCCTGACCCCGGCCGGCCTGGCCCCTGCGCACACGCGGATCCTGCTGATCCGCGGCGAGCACAAGCGTGCGCTGCTCGAGCAACTGTTGCGTAGCGACGACGTCCACGAGTATCCGGCACGCATCGCCTTGACCGTGCCGGGCGCAGACTTGCACGTGCACTGGTGCCCGTGATCGACAGCCTCAGCACCGTGCGTCCGCGCACCCGGGCGCCCCTTCCCTCCTTTTCGTCTCATCGCCGCCGCCAATGAGCCTGCATCCCGTTCTGCATTCCGTCACCGAGCGCATCCGCAAGCGCAGCGCCGCCTCGCGCCGCGCGTATCTGGACGGCATCGCGCGCATGCGCGACGACGGCCCACTGCGCGGCCGCCTGAGTTGCGCGAACCTCGCCCATGGCTTCGCCGGCTGCGGGCCGACCGACAAGCTGCGCCTGCGCAACGAGCCGACGCCGAACCTGGGCATCGTCACCGCCTACAACGACATGCTCTCGGCGCATCAGCCCTACGAGACCTACCCCGAGTTCATCCGCGAGACCGCGCGCGCGCTCGGCGCGACCGCGCAGGTCGCCGGTGGCGTGCCGGCGATGTGCGACGGCGTGACCCAAGGCCGCGCCGGCATGGAGCTGTCGCTGTTCTCGCGCGATGTCATCGCCCAGGCGACCGCGATCGGCCTGTCGCACGACATGTTCGACGCCAGCCTGTACTTGGGCATCTGCGACAAGATCGTGCCGGGCCTTTTGATCGGTGCCCTCGCCTACGGCCATCTGCCTGCGGTGTTCGTGCCGGGCGGGCCGATGACCCCGGGCGTGCCCAACAAGACCAAGGCCGAGGTCCGCGAGCGCTACGCCGCCGGCGAAGCCACCCGCGCTGAGCTGCTCGAGGTCGAGGCGCAGTCCTACCACTCGCCCGGCACCTGCACCTTCTACGGCACCGCGAACTCGAACCAGACCCTGCTCGAGGCGATGGGCGTGCAACTGCCCAGTGCGGCCTTCATCAACCCCGGGACCCCGCTGCGCGAGGCGTTCACCCGCGAAGCGGTCACACGCGCGCTGGCGATCACCGCGCTGGGCGACGACTACCGGCCGCTGGGCGAACTGATCGACGAGCGCGCCATCGTCAACGCGATCGCGATGCTGATGGCCACCGGCGGCTCGACCAACCACACGATCCACTGGATCGCAGTCGCGCGTGCGGCCGGCATCGTGCTGACCTGGGACGACATGGACGCACTGTCGCAGGTGGTGCCGCTGCTGGCGCGGGTGTATCCCAACGGCGAGGCGGATGTGAACCGCTATCACGCCGCCGGCGGCAATGCCTTCGTCTTCCGCGAACTGCTCGACGCCGGGCTGATGCACGGCGACATCCCGACCGTCGTCGCAGGCGGCATGCGGGCCTATTGCGACGACCCCAAGGTCGACGGCGACCGGCTGGTGTACACGCCGGGCATCGCCACCAGCGCCGACGACGCCGTGCTGCGGCCGGCCTCCGCGCCGTTCGAGGCCCACGGCGGCCTGCGCCTGCTGCGCGGCAACCTCGGGCGCGCGCTGATCAAGCTCTCGGCGGTCAAGCCGGAGTTCCGCACGATCGAGGCGCCGGCCGTGGTGGTCGATGCCCCGCAGGCGCTCAACCGCCTGCACGCCGCCGGCGCACTGCCGCGCGATTTCGTCGCCGTCGTGCGCTACCAGGGGCCGAAGGCCAACGGCATGCCCGAGTTGCATTCGCTGGCCCCGCTACTGGGCATGCTGCAGAACCAGGGCCGGCGCGTCGCGCTGGTCACCGATGGCCGCCTGTCGGGCGCGTCGGGCAAGATTCCCGCCGCGATCCACGTCACCCCCGAGGCTGCGCGCGGCGGGCCGCTGGCCTACCTGCGCGAAGGCGACATCGTGCGTCTGGATGGCGAGGCCGGCACCCTCGAGGCGCTGGTCGATGCCGACGAATGGCAGCGCCGCGAGGCCGCGCCCGACACCGCGCCGGCGCCGACCGACTTCGGCCGCAACCTGTTCGCGTTCAACCGCGCCAACGTCTCCCCGGCCGACCAGGGGGCGCTGTCGATTTCCTGCGGACCCCCGACCCTCCATGGGGCGGTGTGGGAGTACGACGCCGAGTACGATCTGGGTGCCGATGGCGCGGCCGCCGACGCGCCGCATGACGAAAAGGACAACTGACCCGATGCCCCACGTTTCCCCGATGTCCGAGCGCCAGCAGCGCGCCGCCGATCTGTTGCGGGCTGCCGGTGTGCTGCCGGTGATCACCGTCGATACCCTGGACCAGGCGCGCGCCCTCGCCGACGCCCTGCTCGAAGGCGGCCTCACCACGCTGGAACTGACCCTGCGCACGCCGATCGCGATCGAGGCCCTGGCCACGCTCAAGCGCGAGCGCCCGGAGATCGTCATCGGTGCCGGCACCGTGCTCAACGCCGAGAACATCCGCGCCTCGATCGATGCCGGCGCCGATTTCCTCGTCACCCCGGGCACGACCCCGCGCCTGGCCGAAGCCCTGGCGCAGGCCGCGGTGCCGGCGGTACCCGGCGCCGCGACGCCGACCGAGTTCCTCGCCCTGCGCGACCTGGGCTTCCGCAACTGCAAGCTGTTCCCGGCCAACGCAGTCGGCGGCCTGGCGATGCTCAAGGGCCTGGCCGGCCCGGTGCAGGACATGCGCTTCTGCCCGACCGGCGGCATCTCCGCGTCCAACGCCGCCGAGTTCCTGGCACAGCCGAACGTCCTGTGCGTGGGCGGTTCGTGGATGCTCGACAAGGCGTGGCTGGCGGCCGGCGACTATGCGCGCGTGCGCGAGGCCTCGGCCCAGGCGGCGGCGATCGTGCGCGAGGCCCGCGCCGCCTGACGCATGACCGCGCGTGGGCGCGGTTGCCGATCGGCCCGCTCATGAAGCGAGCCGGCGTGCGTGCGCAAGGATGCGCGCTTGAAGTGACATGCGCGTGCAGGCGCACTCGCCTTCGCTTGATCGAGGTCATGGCAGCCTGAATGCGCTGGGTCCAACGTGTGGCGACCCCCACACCAAGACACCGACATGTCGCCTCGCACACTCTGCCGCCGCGCACTGCCGCTGCTGCTCGCCACGCTGCCGCTGGCCGGCGTCGCCGCCGACGCCCCCGGCCCGTCCCTCGACCTGCGTTATCGCTATGAGCACGTCGAGCAGGGCGGCCTGCCTCGCGACGCCGATGCCCACACCCTGCGCGCACGCGTGGGCTATCTCACGCCGCAGTGGCACGGCTGGTCCGCGCTCGGCGAGATCGACGCCATCGCCCACCTGGGACCGGATCGCTTCAACGACACCCGCAACGGCGCGCGCGCGTATCCCGTCGTCGCCGATCCTGACGGCGCCGCGGTCAATCAGGCCTTGGTGCGCTGGGCCTTCGACGGCGGCAGCGCGACCTTCGGCCGCCAGCGCATCAACCTGGGCAACCAGCGCTTCGTCGGCGGCGTCGGCTGGCGCCAGAACGAGCAGACCTACGATGCGATCCGCCTGCAGCTCACGCCGCTCGACCGGCTGGTGTTCGACTACACGGTCATCGGCCGCATCCACACCATTTTCGGTCCCGATGACGGCGCCTTCGTAACCCGCGCCAACCCCGCGACGATCGACGGCCGCAGTCATCTGCTGCAGGCGGGCCTGCGGGTCGCGCCGGCAATGACGGCGACGGCCTACCACTACCGTCTCGATCTGGACGGCATCGCGGTGTCCGCGACCGCGCCGCTGGGCACCTTATCCAGCCACACCACCGGCCTGCGCCTGGAAGGCACCTCCGGTGCCTGGCGCTACGCGGCCGAGATCGCCCGCCAGCGCGACCTGGGCAACAACCCCTGGGACCTCGATAGCCGCTACGCGCTCGGCGAACTGGGCTACCAGTGGCGCGGCACCACGTTCAAGGCCGGCTACGAATCGCTCGGCGGCGGCGACGGCAGCGGCAACCGTGCCTTCCAGACGCCGCTGGCAACCAAGCATGCCTTCCAGGGCTGGGCGGATGTGTTCCTCACCACGCCGGCGGCCGGCGTGGTCGACCGCTACGTCGGCGCGACCATCCCACTGGGCGGCGGCAGTCTGCAGGCCTGGTACCACGACTTCGCGCCCGAACGCGGTGGCGGCGACTACGGCGACGAGCTCGACCTGTCCTATGCACACGCGATTGCGGGCGTGAAAGGCCTCGACGGCCTGCTCAAGCTCGCACGCTATCGCAGCGACGACGCCACGCGCACCGCAGACACCGACAAACTGTGGGTGCAGCTGCAGTACACGTACTGATGCGCTGGGCGGCCGGTGCTTTGTCCGGATCTGACGCCAGGCGTACCGGACACCGTTCCGTCAACCGCGACGACTGGCCACGGCTCCTTTTCGCGACGCGTGCCGCTTCGGTATCAGCGCAGTTCGTCCGGCATCACGCCGTACTGGATGCCGAGTTCCAGGACGGCGTCGGACCGGTTGTCCGCATACAGCAATTCCAGCACCCGGACCCGATAATCGTGATTGTCATTGGCCTGGAGCAGCGCCTCAGCCTTGTCGTGAATCTCGCTGATCGTGCCGCCGCGGATGCCAGCGTAATCGCCCTCGGCGATCTCGGCCGGCGTCTTGGAAGAGCCGTCGGGCCGCGTCGCCGACGTTTCCTGACTGCGCGCGTAGGCGTGCGCATCCGGGAAGTTCTGTTCGAGGAACTCACGGGCCAACAGTCCAACGTCGACGCCCGCCTGCGGCTTCTCACCGAACTCGCGCATGAGCGCGAGCATCGCTTGCGGATCTTCGGCATGCATTCGCTTGAACAACTCGACTGCCTGATCGCCCTGCAAGCCATAGCCGTCGGCAACCGACTTGAACACGTATGGCGCGTAGGCAAGCGCAGGATCGGATGCCAGCATCGCCTGCCACTGGTCTCCTGAGATACCGAGGCCAGCCGCAACATTGTTCATCGCCTCGCCGCTTCCGAGCATCAGCTCGATCGTGTCGGCATCCATGCCAGTGGCTTCGAGATAGCCACGCAGTTCCTCGCGCGTCTGGTGCTTGTCGATCGCGTCGCCGATGCCGCCGCCGATCGCCGAGATCACTGCCCCGATACCGCTGACGATGGCGCCCGCAGCCGTCCCCGGCCCGGGCGCCAGGGCACCCACAGCGCTACCGAGCATGCTGAAGACATCGCCCATCGCAGCGACGGCGTAACCCACGTTGCCGCCGTCGGAGGCCTTCTGCAGATTGATCGCGATCGAGGTCGCGCTCGCGATCACGCCCAGTCCAGGCGCGATCTTTGCAGCGAACGTGCCAAAACGCAGAGCGTCATCGCCGTACTGCGCCAAGCGTCCCGCGTCGGCGAAATGCTTGGATGCGCCCGCCAGCAGGTTAAGGCCACTTTCGCCCGCCGACGCGAAACCCTGCACCGCCTCGAGATACGCGCCTTCCTGCCCACTCTCCGCAGCTTTGATCGCGCCCATTACGACGCCGACCCCTGACATCGCGCGCGCGAATGGCGATGCGTCGCCGAAGCCGTCGCCGAGCTTCTTCAATGGATCGAAGTTGCCAGCGGCAACCGCGTCCATCATCGCCATGCCGTCCTTGAAGCTGCCGATACCGCCTTTGACGCCGTCAAACAGCCCCTTGGCATCCTTCAGTGGCGCAAAGGCGTCCTTCAGGTCGGCGAGCGCTGCCTGCAGATCGCCATCATGCCGGGTGACGATCTCGACGGTCGCCGCGCTGGCGATCCGTTCGGAGAGCTCACCTTGCAGGGTATCGGTATGGGCCTCGAACGCCTCGGCCAGGGCCGAACCTGGCGTGCCCTGGATCTCGCCGAGCAGTTCGAGCGCCAACTCGCCATGACCCGAATCGGCCAGACGACCGAGCGTATCGACGACCTGCGTGGCGACCTGAGGATCGCGTACCGCCGCTTCGAACCCAGCCTCTCGGTTGGCCTGGACATAGTCGACGAGTGCCTGGCCGGCCTCTGCTTCGGCAGCATAGACCTCTGCATGGCCCTCGGCTTCGCGGAACTTCTCAATGAACGCCGCCCGTTGTTCGCCGTCCAGCGGACCGGCGCGCAGCAGGAACGTGGCGAGCTCCTCATCGAGCTTGTCCACCGCCTTCTTGGCGTCGTCGTAGTCCTTGCCCAGCGACTCGAGCTTCGTCGCCGCGTCATTGCTTGCCTGCGTACGCCCGACGTTGTCGATCCCCAACCTGCCGGCGACATCGGCCCAGCCCGCGCTGTCTGCGGCGGCATGCCGAATGCCGCCCTCGCTGAGCACGCCGCGCTGGACCGCGACATCGAGCGCGTGCGTCATCGCCTCGCGCGCGGCATCGCCGTCGGCGCCGCCGAATGCGTAGCCGCCTCCAGAGTCGCGGCTGTAGAGCCCGTTGATGGGGGCGACGACCGATGCGAGCAGGTCGGCGTCGTCCGCCAGCCGGACCAGTTCGGCGAGGTACGCAGGCTCGGTCGCGTGCTCGCGGGCCAGTTCGGACAGTTGGTAGGGTCCACTGATCGCGCCGCTATCGAGGCCCCCTGCCGAGAAATCGTCCTGCGCCCGCTGGCGCTGCTGCGCCTCGATCCGCGCGATGTCCATCGGCGGCAGCGCGGGTCCCGGGGCGGGCGCGGCGGGTGTCGTCCGGCCCGCCGTCGCCTGATACGCCTCGCGAACATCGGCCGGCGCGCGCATGTCGACCGCCGACGCCACCGCGTCCTGCCCGAAGACGTCGTGCAGACGTGTCAGGTTATCGGCATCGAGCCGGGTCGCCAGCTCGTTCAGCAGCCCCTGCCGCTCGCTGGCCGGCAGCGCCTGCACCTCGCCGCGCAAGGTGTCGATGGCGGCGGCGTCCATGCCGGCCACCGCAGTGTTGGCGGCGTCACGAGAGGCGCCTTGAAGCGTATCGACCGCAGGCGGCGGCGGTGGATCGAACGGTCGGTGGGTCGAGACCTGGGCATTCATCGCGAACTCCGCAAGAACGAAGCCCGGGTCTGGAACTCAGGCCGGGCCTGGACTGCCGACGGTAGCAACCACGAGCCCCCCGCTCCACTGGGGCCGACCCTAGCGCCGCAAAACCGGAGTCAGCGTGCAATTTCCAGCTGCAACGCCCCTTGCAAAAACCGACTCTGACCCCGGTGTTTCGGGTCAGTCTAGGTGGCGTTCGGGCAAGTCGAGGATGGCCGTGTCGGCGGTGTCGGCCGCCGACTGCCCGAGCACCACGCGATAGTGGCCGGCGGGGATGCGCCAGCTGCGCGTGACCGGGTCGTAGTCGGCGAACAGACGCGGGGCCAGCGCCACTTCGACCTCGCGCGACTCGCCCGGTTGCAGCTCGAGCTTGTCCCAGCCGGCCAGGCGCAGCGGCGTGGTGTGGCCCTCGGGCAGGTGCACGTAGAGCTGCGGCACCGCGACGCCGGCACGCGCGCCGGTGTTGCGGACAGCGAAGCGCGCGGTCAGGCGCTCGCCGTCGGCGTGCACCGTCAGATCCGACAGCGCGAACGTGGTGTACGACAGACCATGGCCGAAGGCGTAGCGCGGCGTCAGCGCTTTGGCTGAGAACCAGCGGTAGCCGACGTTGGCGCCTTCGATGTCGTAATCGATCGTGTCCTCGGGCTTCTGCGGCGGGTCGAAGCCCAGGCCCGGCACGTGCGGCCGCGGCAGTTGCGCGACATCGACCGGCCAGGTGACCGGCAGGCGTCCGGAGGGGTTGGCCTGGCCGGTCAGCAGGCGCGCGATGGCCTCGCCGCCGCGGATGCCCGGGTACCACGCCTGCAGGATCGCCGGCACGCGCTCGGCCCAGGGCAGCTCGACCGGGCCATTGGTCTGCAGCACCACCACCGTCCGCGGGTTGGCCGCCGCGACAGCTTCGATCAGCGCGTCCTGGCCGTCGGCCAGGCGCATGTCCGGCAGGTCCACCGACTCGGCCGACCACTGGGTCGCGAACACGATCGCCACGTCGGCTTCGCGCGCGAGCCGCGCCGCGGTAGCGCGGTCGCTACCGTCGGCGTAGTCCACGCGCGCCTGCGGCGCCGCTTCGCGCAAGGCCCGCAGCGGCGAGGACGGCTGGAACATCACCGGCCCAGGCCAGGTGGTCGGCTTCACGCCCGGCACGGCGTTGGGCCCGCGCGAGGTCCAGCCGACCATCGATGAGCCACCACCAGCGATCACGCCGCGGTCGGCATGGCCGCCGATCACCGCGATCCGGCGCACATCGGCGCCGAGCGGCAGCAGGTCGCCCGCATTGCGCAGCAACACCGCGCCTTCTTCGGCGGTGCGCTGCGCGACCGCGAAGCCGGCCGCGTCGAGTTCGGCATCGGGCGGCTGGCGCTGCGGCGGATGATCGAACGCGCCGACCGCGATCAGGCTGCGCAGGATGCGGTGGGCCATGTCGTCGACCCGCGCCTGCGGCACGACACCGGCATCGACCGCCATGCGCAGCGGGCGGTCGAAGTACACCGCCTTGTCGAACACCTCACCTGCAGATTGCTGGTCCAAGCCCGCGAGCGCCGCCTTCGACGCACTGTGCACCCCGCCCCAGTCGGACATCACGTAACCGGGGTACTTCCAATCGCGCTTGAGGACGTTGTTGAGCAGTTCGTCGTGCTCGCAGCCATAGACGCCGTTGATGCGGTTGTAGCTGCACATCACCGAGCCGGGCGCGCCGATCTCCAGCGCGATGCGGAACGCGAGCAGGTCGGATTCGTGCATCGCGCGATCGCCGATCTGCGCGCTATGGAAATTGCGATGCGTCTCCATGTCGTTGAGCGCGTAGTGCTTCATCGTCGAAAGCACGTGCTGGGACTGCACGCCGCGGATCGACTCGCCGACCAACGTGCCGGCCAGGAGCGGATCCTCGCCTGCGTACTCGAAATTGCGGCCGTTGCGCGGATCGCGCTGCAGATTGACGCTGCCGGCCAGCAGCACATTGAACCCCTGCCGCCACGCTTCGCGGCCCATCGTTTGGCCGCCCAGGAACGCGACCTCGCGGCTCCAGGTCGAGGCGGTCGCCGGCCCGGACGGCATCGCGGTGGCGTGATCGCCTTCGCGCGCGCCGCCGGGATTGGTCACGCCCAGGCCCGCATCGACGAGCCCCTGCGAGGGAATGCCCAGGCGCGGAATCGAGGCCACATAGCCGGCCGCGGTCAGCGCTTCGGTCGGCTTGTGCTCGCCGATCGCAAAGCGGCTGCGCAGTAACTGGAACTTCTCGTCCTGGGTCATCGCCGCGACCAGCAGCGCGGCGCGCGCATCCGGCGACTTGTCCGGATCCATCCACGGCATCGCAGTCGTTGAGTCCTGCGCCGTCAGCGCCGGGCCGGGAATGGCAATGGCCAGCGCGCACAGCAACGCGCGGCCGAGTCGGGGGGTCGTCATTGCGCCGATGTCTCCTCGTCTGGTGTGGCGGTCCCCGCGCGCATCGCGCAACGCGAGGACTTCAAAGGTACGGTCTTGGCTCAGGGCGATGTCGGGATCTGCACGCGCACCTGCGCACCGGCACGCGCGATGCGCAGTTCGTTGCCCTGCCACTGCGCCGGATGGCCGTCGATGGTCGTCGGGCCAGGCACGTTCGGATACGGCCACTGCAGCACCAGGCCCCCGGGCGGCAGGCCGGCATCGGCATCGACGTCGAGCGCCAGCACGTCGTGCTCGCGCCGCAACCGGTAGCCGAGCTTGCCCTGTGGGGTGCGCATGCCGTGCAGCCGCACGCCGATGCCGTCGAACCAGTCGGCCGGCACGCCCGCCGCCAGCACGATGCTGTCGTCGACCTCGCGCACGTAGGCGAACATGTCCAGCGCCGAGCGCACGAAGTCCGAGCCCACCCAGGCATGCGGCAGGTCGCCGAGGAAGAATGGCTTACGCGGCGTCGGCGTGACGACCTCGCCCCACTGGTTCCACGCCAGCGGCGCGCGATGGCCGAAGAACCACTCGCGCACTTCATTGGCGCGCTCGCGCCAGCCCAGCCGCACGAACGCGGCGACGTTGCGCCACTCGTAGGGCGTGTAGTCCTTCCACGGCTTGCGGCCGTCGCGACGATCGGCGAACAGCGTCCAGTAGCGCTCGAAAGTGTTGACCAGCAGGTCCTCGGGCAGCCGCCCCTGCTCGCCGCCGGGCGCCAGCGCGATCGTCGTCGAGGTGGGATCGAAATCGCCGAGTTCGGCCGCGCCGGGGAGATAGTCGATGCCGTGCAGTCGGGCTGCGGCACGCAGCGAGGCATCGAGATCGGTACGGAACTCGTCGCGCGCAGCGGTCATCCGGGCCACGTCCTCGCTCTTGCCCAGCGCCTGTGCGATCTCGACCGCATCCTTGTAGCCGCGCAGCGCCCAGAAGTTGTCCCAGTACGAGTGCATCGGCTTGGCCGAATAGCCCTCGTGGCTGATCGAGACCGGCATCATGCCGTAGAAGGCCGCGTTGACCTGGCGGTTCTCCTCGGTGCGCTCGCTGGCGCGCAGCGTCTCCATGTAGTCGAACGCACCGACCACGTGCGGCCACATGCGCGCGAGGAAGGCGTCGTCGTGGGTGTAGCGCCAGTACTCGGCGATATTGAAGATCAGCTCGCCGTGGCTGTCGTTCTCGGGCACCGGATCGCTGCCGCGGTCATCCACGCAGCACGGCACCATGCCGTTGTCGAACTGGTACGGGGCATACCACTCGACGTAGTCCTTGACGACTTCGGGCCGGCCCATCCGCAGCAGCCCTTCGGAGATCATCGCGCCGTCGCGGATCCAGCTGCGCGCATACGAGCGCGTGCCCGGCTGCAGGCGCGGGCCAATGCGCGAGATCAGCATGTGCGCCAGCGAAGTGCGCAGCGTGTTCGCCAGATCGCGCCCCGCCTCGGGCACCTCGATGCCGACCTCGCCGAGCTTGCCATGCCAGATACGCGCCATCTCGTCCTGCCAGGCCTGCGGCTGCCACTGGTCGGCGGTGAGCGACGGCGCCGCGCCGGTCATCGGAATCAGCAGGTCGAACTCGCGCGCCTGGCCCGGCTCGAGCCGCACCCTGTAGACCAACGCGCCAGAGGCCAGCCCTTGCGCATCCTCGACCTCGGTGGTCGCCGGCAGCGCAGCGGCGGCCAGATGCTCGATGTCCATGCCGCTGTCGAAGGTCGTGGCGAACACCTGCTGCGCCGGCTCGCGCGCGAACACGCGCGGCACGCCGTCCACGCTGACCCGGTCGGGGGCGAGTGCCAGCGTGTGCAGCGGACTCACACCGCCGATGACATTGAGGAACTGCGTCGGCGGATTGACCTGCATCGGTCGCACCGCCAGCGCGAACTCGAAATCGCGCGGCTGGCGGCCCGAGTTGGTCAGCCGATAGCGGGCGACGAGCTGCGATGCCTCGGGCGTGCCGCGGGCAAAACCGGTCACGCGCAGCGACACCGCGTCGTGAGCCCAGTCCACGCTCGGAATCGGCAGATAGCCGTCCTGCAGCGATTGGGTGATCCGGGCATCGGCCCAGGTCACCAGGCCATCGCCGGCGCGGATGAAGGGCTCGATCGAAAAGCCACCGGCCGCAACCTCGATCGCGCCGTCCTCGCCGATCAGGCCCTGCTCGGTGCCGCCGTCCAGGCCCAGGATCGTCCAGTACGGCTGCTCACCGCTGAAACCGCGCGGAAACTGGCCCTTCGGCCGCTCGGCCGCGACCGCCTTGAGGAAATCGTTGGGATGGTTCGAGACCGCGACCGGCTGCAGCGCCGCCTCGGCGAGCGCGAAGCCCTGCCCCGGACCGGCCCGCAGGTCGAGACCGACATAGCGGGCCTCCGACTCGGGCAACGACAACCAGTCCACGCCGCCATTGCCGCCGTCGACCTTGCGCACCTGCGTCCACTGCTCGCCGTCGGTCGACAGTGACACCGTGTAGTCGGCCGCATGGCGCCCGTCGAGCCACTGCAGCCGCAGCGCGCCGAACTCACGCACCTTACCCAGATCCAACACCAGCTTCTGCGGCGCGGCGCCGGCCTCCCACGCGGTCGCGGCCTTGCCGTCGACCGCCTTGCCGGTGCCATCGGGCGTGGTCGTCGAGGCCGCACTGGCGGTCAGCGGCGAGTCGTCGTCGGCCGGCAACGGCTCGAAGGTCAACGTATCGAAGCACACGCTGCCCTTGCCGCCGGCATTGTTGTAGATCGTGAACTCGACCTTGTGGCTCGCACGCAGGGTCTTGTCCGGATCCGGTCCCCAGGCCTTGTCGATATGGCGCTTGCGGTACTGGATTTGCGTCCACTCGGTCGGAAAATCGTACTTGGGCCGGTTCACCCACCACACGTTGTCGCCGCTGGCGTCGATCAGCTTGAATTGCAGGTCGTTGGCCGGCGACTCGCCGCGCAGCCGGAAGCCGAAGCGATAGTTCTCCGGATAATCGAGCGGCAGTTCGCGCTGGATGCCGACGTGCCCGGACACCCCGTTGTAGTCGTAATCCAGGCACAGCGCGCCGCCATCATCGCCGTCGATCTTGCGCAACGTGCCGGTGACCTGGTTGGAGGTGACCACCGTCCAGGCCGACGGGTCCTCGAAGTCGTCGAGCACGCGGGCACCGGCGTCATCCGTCGCGACGGCCTCGCTGCCCGGCGTCGGCGCCACGGAACAGGCCGCCAACGCGGCGATCAGCGCAGCAGTACCGGTGGCGCGCAGCGGCAGGACTGTGCGGGTGCGGCCACCGACGGCGGGGGCATCGCCGGCAGGCGTCATGTCGGTGTCGGCAGGCGCGCGGTCGGCGCGGGTGTCGAGGATCTTCATGCGGGGCGGTGCCTCCGTGGTTCGCGTGTTGCGGTGATCGGATCAGACGCGCGCGTGCGCGTGTCGCGGCGGCATCCACCTTGCGGATGCGCGGGACGCAGCCCTCCCTGGCTGCTGGGGGACGTGCGGTGGATGGCGGCGAACGCGCGGCCGTGCCGCGCAAGCGCTCCCACATCCCAGATTGTTCCTCGGCCATCCATGGCGCGGCAGGGTCGACTCCGGAAACTCCGGCCCGGCCAGTCCGGCCTCGCGCAGCACGCGAGGCGTTCGATCATGGCGCGAGGCAATGCCTCGCAAGCGCCCTGCTCTCACCCATGGCCGGGCGTTCGGGCGCATGCGAAGCAGTGCTTCGCAGGCATGCGCCCTCACCCCTTCACGCTGCCGAGCAGCAGGCCCTGGATGTAGTAGCGCTGCAGCGCGATGAACAGCACGAGCACCGGGATCACGGTGACGACCGCGCCGGCCATCATCATTTCCACGTCCTGGATGTGCTCGCGCGACAGCGCCGCCAGCGCCACCGGCAGCGTGTAGTTGCTCTGGTCGGTCAGCACGATCAGCGGCCACATGAAATCGTTCCAGGCGGCCATGAAGGTGAAGATCGTCAGCGTCACCAGCACCGGCTTGAGCATCGGCAGCACGATCTGGAAGAAGATACGCAGCTCGCCGGCCCCGTCGATGCGCGCAGCCTCGAGCAGTTCGTCGGGGATCGAGCGCGCGTACTGGCGCACCAGGAAGATGCCGAACACCGTCGCCAGGCCCGGGATGATCACCGCACCGAAGCTGTTGACCAGGCCCATGCCCTTCATCATCAGAAACAGCGGCAGCATCGCGACCTGCGCGGGAATCACCAGCGCGGCCAGCAGCAACTGGAACAGCCGCTCGCGCCCGGCAAAGCGCAGTTTGGCGAAGGCGTAGCCGGCCATGGTGTTGATCAGCAACGCGCCGAGCGTGATCGCGCCCGAGACCAGCAGGCTGTTGGTGAAGTAGCCCACCATGCCCCCGCGCAGCAGCAACTGCTCGTAGTTGGCCGTGGTCAGCGATGAAGGCAGCAACGGCGGTGGAAAGCTGCTGGCCTCGCCGGTGGGCATGAACGAAACCGACAGCATCCACAGCAGCGGCGCCAGCGCGATCAGCGCCAGCACGACCAGGCCGCCATTGACCAGCCAGCCCGACCAGCGCGACGCGCCGACTTCGCGTTGCACCGCGCTCATACCATCTCCTTGCGCCGGCCGGCGCGCAGCAGCAGCGTGGTCACGCCCAGGATGATCAGAAACAGCATGAACGCCACCGCCGAGGCGCGGCCCAGGTTCCACCACATGAAGCCTTCCTCGTACATGAAGTACAGCACGCTGACCGTGCTCTGCAGCGGATCGCCGCGTGTCATCACGTAGGGTTCTGCGAACAGCTGGAAATAGCCCGAGACCGTGATCACCGCCACCACCAGCAGCACCGGTCCCAGCATCGGCAGCGTCACGTGGACAAACTGCTTCCAGCGCGATGCGCCGTCGATGCGCGCCGCCTCGTACAGATCCTCGGGAATCGCCGCCAGCCCGGCGACGAAGATCACCATGTTGTAGCCGAAGTTCTTCCACACCGCGAACAGAATGATCGTCGGCATCGCCCAGGTCGGATCGCCCAGCCAGTCGATCGGCGCAATGCCGACATGGCCCAGCGCCCAGTTCACCAGGCCGTAGCTGGTATGGAACAGATAACGCCAGATCACCGCGACCGCGACCAGCGTGGTCACCACCGGCGCAAACAGCGCGGTGCGAAACAGGCCCTTGAAGCGCGCGACCTTGGCATTGAGCAGCAGCGCTGCACCCAGCGACACCGCGATCGACAGCGGCACGCCGATGACGACGAAGTACGCGGTATTGCCCAGCGATTTCCAGAACAGCGGCGTCTGCAGCAGATCCAGATAATTGCCCAGCGCGACGAAGCGCAGGTTCGAAGTATCCGACAGCGCATAGAGATCGAAATCGGTCAGGCTCAGCAGCAGCGCCGAGGCCACCGGGATCCCGAAGAACACCCCGAGCAGGATCAGCGCCGGCCCGGCGAACACCCAGCCTGCGGTACTAGCGCGCATCGGTGGACTCCGCGCCCGCGTGCGTTGAGGCGTCCGCTTTCGCCGCCTGCGCGCGCACCCAACGCCGCTTCTCGAGCAGCGTGTCCACACGTGCGTCCAGCGCCTGCAGCGCCTGGTCCTGCGGCATGCCGCCCCGTACCACGCGCTCACTGGCCAATCGCATCTCCTGCACGATCCGCTCCCATTCGAGGACCTTCGGCGTGGGCCGCACGCGTTCGAGTTGTTCGCGGAACGCCAGCGCCTCCTCCCCGTACTGCATCTCACCCGATGCCCAGGTGCTGCGTCGCGGCGGCAGGTTGCCGATCATCTGGTAGAACCGCGCCTGGATGTCGGGCCGCGACAGGAACTCGACCAGTTGCCAGGTCGCCTCCCTGTTGGGCGAATCGCGGAACATCACCAGCGACGTGCCACCGGCAATGCCCACGCCCGGACCATCGGGCCCGGGCAGCGGCGCGGTCGCCCACTTGTCCTGCAGGTCGGCCGGCAGCCGCGTGCGGAACTCGCGGATGTTCCAGGGGCCCGACACGTAGAAGGTGAAAAAGCCGCGGCCGAACTCGTCCCAGACATTGGAGATCTGCGTCTCCGACATCCGCGGTGCCCAGCCTTGCTCGAACATGTTGGCGTAGAAGCCCAGTGCCCGGCGGAAACCCGGACTCTGGAAATTACCGCGGCCGTCGTCGTCGCGCAGCAATGGATCGCCCTGCTGCAGGCCGAACGACAACAACTGCTCGAACTCGTTGAGCGGCAGCATCACCGCATAGCGCGAAGGCCCGACATGGCGCTTGACCGCCGCCATTGCCGCTTCCCACTCGGCCCAGGTCTGCGGGAAACGCGTCACACCGGACGCCTCGAGCAGGTCGCGGCGATAGAACACCAACCGCGTGTCGACATACCACGGCACGCCGAGCAGCGTGCCGTCGACGACATTGGTGTCCCAGATGCCGGGGAAGTAATCCGCCTGGTCGATCGTTGCCGAGGCGTCGACCCGCGATTGCAGCGGCTCGAGCGCGCCGAGCACCGCAAACTCCGGCACCCAGGTGTTGCCGAGCTGGCACAGATCGGGCAGCGCGTCGGCGGCATAGGCGGTGAGCAGCTTCTCGTGCGCCGAGGTCCATGGGATCTGCTGGATCTGCACCCGGATGCCGGGATGCTGGTCCTCGAACTCGCGCACCAATTCAGCGACGACCTCGGCCTCTCGGCCCATCGCCCAGAACCGGATCACGGTCTCGTCGGACCGCCGCGCGCAACCGGCCAAGACCAGCACCAGTGCGCACAACAGCCAGGCACGGCGGATCACGGTCGTCATGCCCGTCCTGCCCGTGCACGCCACGCGCGGCGCCCGACGCGACTCACTCGACCGGCACCGGGTCGGACGCGCGCGCGGGCGCGGGCGCCGGCGCCGGCGCATCGCGCGGCGGCGTCTGATTGGCACCGCGCGACTCGGCGATGCCGACTGCACGCGCAGTCGCCGCATCGGCATCCGGCGGCCCGGAGTCCTTCGGCTCGTCCTCGCCAGCGAGCCAGCCACCGGTGAACCCTGCCCGCTCCAGACCGGCGCGGATGTAGGGGTTCTTCTTCATCACGTTCCAGACGAAGTCATTGCGGTAGTTGGCGATCATCGCCAGGATCGGGCCCTGGTCGATGGCGATGTAGTCGCTGGCCACCCACCCCTTGCCCGGCACGATGCGGCCGGTCTTCAGCGGCACGTCCTCGTAATTGAAGCTCGGGTTGAACGCGTCCAGGAAGCCATAGCTCGAGTACAGGAAGTCGCCGTAGCGGCCGTGCATTTCCTCGGTCGCCGGGATCACGATCTCGGGCGCGAACGCGATCGAGGCGATCGCTGCGGTCGGCGCGATCGTACCGTCGTCGAACGCGCCGTCCAGGCCTGCGCCGCGTGCGCTGTAGTGGCGGAACTCGCGCTGCTCGCCGTTGTAGTCCTGATCGGTACGCTGCGGCCCGTCGCTGGCGGTCAGACCCCAGACATTCTCGCCGTAGTCCTTCCAACCCATCGGATTGTCGATCGCATACTGGCGCTGCGCATAGGTCGCGCGGCGGCTGTTCTCGAAGTAATCAATGCCGCGACGGCGCATGTAGTCGTCGCGGATGCCGCGGAAGTCGACCCAGACATGGCTGTACTGATGACCGAAGTGCGGCGCGAAGCTCAGGTACTCCTGGCCGCGGAACACGCCCCACAGCCGATCATAGGTACGCGTCCACACCTCCCATGCCTCCGGACCGACCGGATGCGTCGGCGAGCCGAGCGCGAGGATGTACACGAGCATCGCTTCGTCGTAGCCGGTCCAGTCGTGCTCGATGAAGCCGCTCTCGGGGTACCAGCCCATCGAGATCAGCGGCTTGCGCTGCTGCAGGAACGGCCAGCGCACATTGCGGTAGAGCTGGTCGGCGAGCTTGCGGATCTCGGCTTCGCGCGGATCGTCACGGTCGTAGTAGGACTGCGCGAACAGCACGCCCATCATCATCAGGCCGGTGTCGACGCTCGACAGTTCCACCCACGGCTCGACCCGGTGGCCCTTGTCCATGTCGATGAAGTGATAGAAGAAGCCCTGGTGGCCCCCGGTACCGGTGGCCTGCGGCCCCATCTTCACGTCGCGGAAGAACCGCAACGTGGTCAGCGTGCGGTCAACCGCCTGCGTGCGGCTGACCCAGCCGCGCTCGATGCCGATCGGATACGCCGTCAGCGCATAGCCGACCGCGGCGACGCTGGAGAACGGCCGCGACGGGAAGCGATCGGGCGTCAGGCCGTTGACCTCGTTCGTGGTGTCCCAGAAAAACTGGAACGTCCGCCGCTCGATATCGGCGAACAGCGGCGGCAGCTCGGGCGGTCCTTTTTCTTCGGGTTCGGGCTCAGGTTCGGGCACCTGCGCGATGGGTCCCGGCTTGGGCGGCGGTACCGCCGGTTCGGCGGGCTCCTGCTTGCCGCAACCGGCCAGGAACAGGGCCGCAAGCGCGACGAGAAGCAGGAGTGAGAACGCACGGAGACGGGATCGCATCGTGAAGGAAACCTCGCGGTGAAATCGTTTTCAGGGTGAAGTATAAAACTGCCGGTCTCCCGAGGGGGACCGGCAGCGGGGGTTACCAGTTGATACCGAACGTCAGCTTGAACGTACGCGGCGGGAACGCAGTGGCGTAGCTGTCCGGGTTGCGCCGGCCAAAGTTCTCATTGGGGCGTGCAACGCTACCCGGCACGCTCGGGTTGCGGCCATCGCCACGGAAGTCGATGTAGTCGGTCCAGTTGTACCAGTTGAAGACGTTCAGCACGTCGGCGCGCACACGGAGCTTGATGTCCGTACCGGTATCCCACTCCTTCTGCAGTGCGACATCGAACTGTTTGAAGCCTACGCTGGTATCCGGGTAGTACGAATCGAAGAAGCAATTGTAGGTATCAATGCTCACGCAGTTCAGCGATTCTCGCGCCGCCGGAGACGAAATCTCGAACTTGCCGGAGAGCGTCAGCCCCCAGCCGATATCGTAGATGCCGGTGGTGACCAGCCTGTGCCGCGGAATCCCAATGGCGCGAGTGAATGCCACATCGTCGAGATCACGATAATCGAACGAGAACGTGTCGCTGTTGTTGCGGTTCTCCTTCGCATCGCTGTAGGTGTACGCAATCGTTGCACCCCAGCCCGAGTCGCTGGTGAAAGGCTTGTCGAGCGACAGCAGAACGGAATTAAGACGAGTCTCGACAGCATTGCGACCGATCAACAAACGGCCGAATCCGGGCAAGTTCGCCGGCGGTATCCCACCGAAGGTCCGGCCCGGCTCGTAGAACGAACCGTCGTCGCGCCGATTGCCGGCGGTGAACAGAATGCCGTCATGGCTGAGCACATGGAGCAGCGTCACCGAGGAGTTCCAGGTATTGCCCGCGATGTCGAAAGCATTGCGGACACCCAGGCTGAATTGATCCGAATACGGCGTCTTGAGATCGTTGTCGATCAGGAATACTTCACTGCCGACATTCGGATTCGCCGCAGCCAACTCATCGAGCCGCGCCTGATCGAAATAGCTCGGATCCCAGGTCAGACAGCTTTGCGGCGAAGACGTAGAGCAGTCGTGGCCGGGCTGGGAAAATTGATAGGTATAGCGCTGGAACGCAAGACCGTACTGCTCGCGAGCCAAGAAGTCGAACTGGTTCCGATTGTACGACCGGCCTGCGCCACCAAACAGTACGAACGACTCATCGCCACTGAAGTCGTACGAAAACCCGACGCGCGGCTGGAAGTTCCCCTTGTCCGACTTCCGGTTGCTTCCGGTACTGACAAACTGCCGGTAATCATAGTCAACACCGGGTGCATTGAGGCCTGGCGACGCCTCCAGCGCATCCACGACCGCCTGAGGCGTGACATGATTTTCGTAGCTCGGCGTCTCCTCGTAATCCCAACGCACACCGACGTTCACAGTCAACCTGTCAGTGACGTCCCAGTCGTCTTGAATGTAAAGGCCCAACTGCTTGTTGTCCGAGCGCACCGGCTGCGCATTGCCCAGGCCAGATGCGGTGAACTGCACCTGATAGGGCACATCGATGTTGCGACTGAGGTCGAAGTAGTACTGCGGATTTGGAGGACTGCGCTGCAGCGCGCTGATCTCGACGTCCTTGTACTTGATGCCGGCCTTGATCGTGTGGCCTTCGAAGCCGAACCAGGTGAAATCATTCTGAAATCCGAGTCCCTTCTGGCCCTTATCCTGCTGATCGGCGCCGCCGCCAATGTTGAGGATAGCGCTCATATTCGGGTTATTGGTGGTCTCCTGCCCCTCTGCGGGAATCAGCAACCGGCGTCCGGGCGCGACAGTAAGAGGCAACGGCCCGTAGCTCGCATCCTCGAATGTGATATGCGCATCGTTGAGCCAGTTCTCGCCGCTGTACTGGTAGCGCAGGTCAAGACGAGTCTCCTTACCCGCACGTGTGGTACCGAACTGGTAGGTATTGATACCGTCCACGCCGACAACATCGTCTTCCTCACGGTACTTTGCGGTCAGCTCGACAAGATGAGCGTCTCCAGGCGTCCAACTCAACTTGCCGAAGAACAGATCCTCCTTGAACGGAGACCCGGTAGTGGCGAGTGCTTCCTCACGGTAGGGCGACGGCAGCGCATCGATGGCGATATTGCGGCCGGGGGTGATCGAGGCAACCCGATCGATTTCCTTCGCCTCGTACGTCACGAAGTAATGCAGACGATCCATGATGATCGGGCCGCCGATGGCAACGCCGTAGTGCTCGGTTCCCGAACGCACCTTGTCACGACCACGATAGTTCTCATCGGCCGTCTTGGCCCGGAAGTCTTGGGCGGTGTTATCCCAAAAGAATTGCCCCTCGAACTCGTTGGTACCTGACTTCGTTACAGCCGTGATGCCAGCGCTCGACAACTGGTCGTATTCGGCCTTGTAGTTAGAGTTGACGACTTTGTACTCGGCAATGCCAAGCTGAGGAAACGGATTGCCGGGCGTCGAATCCTGTCCGGTGATTCCCCCTTTAAGCACGTAATCCTTCTGCCCGACGCCATCAATGAAAACATTGACGGCATTGGAGATCTGCGCGCCGCTGCGGATCGACGCGCCGGTCGGCGAGTTGCTGACGCTCACACCGGGCACAATGTCGGCGAACGAGAGAAAGTTACGGGAGTTCTGGGGCAGCGAATCGATCTGCTTCTGCGACACATAGGTCGCCACTTCCGAGGTCTTCGTCTCCACCAATGCTTCCGCAGTCACTCGGACCGCATCCAGATTGGTCGCCTCACCCGCGGTCGCCGTCTCGGCAACACCGCCCACACCCAGGTTCAGTGTGGCGGTCTGGCCGACGGCCACGGTCACGTTCTGCGAGCTGCTCTGCCCATTGGCCTCGACCTGCAGCCGGTAGGTGCCCGGCGGCAGGCCGGCGAGGTTGTAGCTGCCGTTGGCGCCGACCGCGACGCTGCGGGTCAGGCCGGTCGCGGTGTTGATCGCGGTCACGCGCGCGTCGCTTGCCGGCGCCGAATCGACCGTCACCTGGCCGCGGATGGTCGCCGCGGTGGACTGTGCCAGCACAACCGGCGCGGTCATCGACAGGCAACCTGTCAATGCGATGCTGAGAAGGGAACGCGAGATCAGGCGCGAGCGTTGGCGAAGGGGTTTCATCTGGGATTCTCGAAGAAAGGATCGGGGGATTCGGATAGCGGAAACCAAAAGACGGGGCGATGGCCGGGCGCGGTCACGCGCGGGGCGCGCACGGCCCTCACCCGGACAGGAGATGGCCGGGCAGGTCTTGTGCGGACGTGCGGATCGTCATCGGCCCCCCTCCCAAGGTGCCTTGCATGGCGCGGCGGTCATTGCGGCGACCGGCTGCCGCATGAGTCGCGGACCACCAGCACGGGACGCAGCAGCGCGTCGTCGCCGGGCGGCGCGCCATCGACATGCGCCTCCAGAGCCACGAGCGCCTTGAGCGCGCGCGCGCCGAGTTCAGCGATGTCGACGCGCATCGTCGTTAGCGCCGGGTGAACGTAGCGTGCAAGCGGGATATCGTCGAAACCAACAACTGCGACCTCGTCGGGTGTGCGGACGCCGCCCCGTCCCAGCGCGTACAGGCAACCGATCGCCATCATGTCGTTGGCCGCAAACACCGCGTCGGGGCGTGCGTCCATCGCCAGCAACGCCTCGCCGGCCCGGTGTCCGGAGTCCTCGTCGAACTGGCCCTTCAGCTCCCAGGGCGCGTGGCCGAGGTCGGCCGCGGCCAGGCCGTCGCGATAGCCCCGCAGACGCTCGCGCGCATCGTCGTTGTCGTCGGGGCCGGTGATGAAGGCGATGCGGCGGTGCCCCGCGGCGGCCAGATGGCGGACCATCTCGCGGGCGCCACCATAGTTGTCGATGCCGATCGAGCGGTAGGCGCTCTCGCCCGCGGCGTTCATCAGCACCAGCGGCAGGCTGACGTCGACATTGCGCTCCAGGAACTCCGCGTCGTGCACGTACGGCGACATCAGCAGCAGTCCGTCGACACGGCCGCGCATCGCCCGCAGCGCCGCGCCCTGCGCCTCGGGGTTGCCGTGGTAGCTCGACACCAGCAGGTGCAGTGCCCGCGTGCGCGCGACCTGATCGACACCGCGCATCAGCTCGGAGAAGAACTCGCCGTGCAGGTCGGGCAGCACCACGCCGACGGTCTGCGTGCGCCGGCTGCTCAGGCTGCGCGCGGCGTGGTGCGGGCTGTAGCGCAACTGGGCCGCCGCCTCGGCCACCCGCCGACGCACCGCCTCGGCCACGTTCTGATGACCGTTGAGGGCGCGCGACACAGTGGCCACCGACACGTTGGCGGCCTTCGCGACGTCCTTGATGGTGACGCTCATCCCCACTCCGCTATGCGCGATTGCCGCGGAATGTAAGCGTTTTCATCGGCCCGTGTAATGCTGCAACGCAACAGATGCACGGCGCGCGGCGGATGCGTGACGACGCGTGGCCTGTCTCCTGTTCGTGCGTTTCTTGGCCTCGACACCCGAGCGCCACGACCTGCGATCGCCCATGGGACATCGGGACGCTGGACATGGCCGGGGCGCTGCGCGTACCCTGTTGCCCAGCAACCCCGGCCCCGTTCCGCCGCGGCGGCGCGTCGCTCCAGACGCCAGCCCGCCCGCGGTCGTCGCACCGGTCCGGGTCCGACGCCTTCCGATCTCCGCGCCTGTCAGCTGCAGACGCGCTTCGCGCTTGGCGTACGGTCCGAAGACGTCCTCGCAGCACCGTTGTCCCTATCGCGCCGGCCGATGCCGCGCACCCGATCGGACCCGCGCCGCAGTGGCCGCCGTCCTGTCGCCACGCCCTGCCAATGATGCCTCGCCAGTGATCCCGCTCCCGAGCGACCCGATGGGGCCGCGCCCCGAATGAGCCAGCCCGAGACCGCGCCCGCGGCCCCCGGCCCCTCGCCCCAGCAGCAGGAAATGCCGCTGGCGCTGGTGCATGGCCAGCCGGTGCTCCAGATTCCCCAGGATCTGTACATCCCGCCGGACGCGCTCGAGGTGATCCTGGAGGCCTTCGAAGGGCCGCTCGACCTGCTGCTGTACCTGATCCGTCGCCAGAACCTCGACATCCTCGACATCCCGGTGGCCGAGATCACCCAGCAGTACGTCGACTACATCGGCGTGATGCAGGAGCTGCGTTTCGAGCTGGCCGCCGAGTACCTGGTCATGGCCGCGATCCTGGCGGAGATCAAATCGCGGATGCTGTTGCCGCGGCCGGCAGTCGAGGAAGGCGACGAGGGCGACCCGCGCGCCGAGCTGGTGCGCCGGCTGCAGGAGTACGAACGCTTCAAGCAGGCGGCCGAGGACATCGACCGCCTGCCGCGACAGGACCGCGATACCACGCCGGCACAGGTCGCGCTGCCCGAGCGCCCGGTCAACCGCGAGCCGCCGCAGGTGGAACTGCGCGAAATGCTGCTGGCCCTGCACGACGTGCTCAAGCGCGCCGAGTTGTTCACCGGGCATGCGATCCGGCGCGAGGCGCTGAGCGTGCGCCAGCGCATGGGCGAGGTGCTGACCCGGCTGGCCGGCGGCGCGTTCCACCGCTTCGAATCGTTGTTCGAGCCCGAGGAAGGCCGGCTGGGCGTCGTGGTGACGTTCCTGTCGATCCTCGAGCTCACCAAGGAACGCCTGCTCGACATCGTGCAGGACGCGCCGCTGGCGCCGATCTACATCAAGTCGCTGGCCAGTGCCGACGGCGAGGCACCGCCGACGCGCTTTTCCAGCGAGTTCGACGACGACGTCCCCGACCCGCCCCAATCCTGACCCTTTCCGGATCCCACGACCGTCCCGATGGACCAGACCCTGATCAACCGCATCGTCGAGGCCGCCCTGCTCGCCTCCACGCAGCCGCTGACCGTCGCCCAGCTCGGCGCGCTGTTCACGCTCGACGAGGCGCCGCCCGACGACAGCCTGAAACAGGCCCTGGCCGAGTTGCAGGCGGCCTGCGCCGAGCGCGGCGTCGAGCTGGTGGAGTTGGCCTCGGGTTGGCGCTACCAGGTCAAGCACGACGTCCACGGCTGGGTGGCGCGGCTGTGGAGCGAGCGGCAGACCAAATACACCCGCGCCACGCTCGAGACACTGGCGCTGATCGCCTACCGCCAGCCGATCACGCGCGGCGAGATCGAGCAGGTCCGCGGCGTGGCCACCAACAGCAACATCATCAAGGCACTCGAGGAGCGCGAGTGGATCCGCGTCGTCGGCCACCGCGACATGCCTGGCCGCCCCGAGCTGCTGGGCACCACCAAGGCCTTTCTCGATTACTTCGGCCTCAAGCGGCTCGACGAATTGCCGCCGCTGTCCGAGCTCAAGGATTTCGCCGAGCTCGACCCGCAACTGCGCCTGGCCGGCGCCGAGAGCGACAGCGATGAGGGCGCGCGCGACATCGGCGGCATCGCCGGGCATGACGACGCGCCCACCCCCGCCTCCACCGACGAGGCCGACGCCGACAGCGCCACACCGCACGAGGCGTCGGACGCCACACCCGACCCAATGGACGAGGCCCCGGTCTCGTCGCAAGACGCACCGCAAGACCTTCCGCCGGACGCCCCGTCCGACGCCACACCTTCCACGATTCCCGACGAAGACCCCGCCCTCGCCGCAGACGGCGACAGCGACCGGAGCCCCACATGACGCAGCAACGCAACACCGAAAAACCCGCCCGCACCCTGTCGCTCAAGCGCGGCGAGACGCCCGCCGCCGAAGCCGCACCGCGCCTGGAAGAACGCCTGCACAAGGTGCTCGCGCAGGCCGGGCTGGGCTCGCGCCGCGCACTCGAACAGCGCATCGCCGACGGCCTGGTCAAGGTCAACGGCGAGGTCGCGCAGACCGGCATGTCGATCAAGGGCGGCGACCGCATCGAGCTCGACGGCAAGGTCTTCGTCGCCAGCGCGCTGACCGAGCCGGCGCGCGTGCTGATCTACAACAAGCCCGAGGGCGAAGTCACCACGCGCGAAGACCCTGAAGGCCGGCCGACGATCTTCGATGCCCTGCCCGCACTGAAGGGGGCACGCTGGATCGCGATTGGCCGCCTGGACATCAACACCACCGGCCTGCTGCTGCTCACCACCGACGGCGAGCTCGCCAACGCGATGATGCACCCCTCCTACGAGGTCGAGCGCGAGTACGTGTGCCGCGTGCGCGCGCCCGAGGGCGAGGACACGGTGTCGGAAAAGATCGTCGACCGGCTGCGCCGCGGCGTCGCGCTCGAGGACGGGCCGGCGAAGTTCGACGAGATCGAGCGCATCGGCGGTACCGAATCGCACGACTGGTTCCAGGTGCTGCTCAAGGAAGGCCGCAACCGCGAGGTCCGCCGGCTGTGGGAATCGCAGGGCTGCCAGGTCAGCCGGCTCAAGCGCGTGCGCTACGGCCAGGTCGTGCTGCCGCAGCCGCTGCTGCGCGGCCAGTCGCAGGAACTGCCCGACGCGCAGGTCGAGGCGCTGCGCAAGGAGCTCAAGCTCGAGGAAGGCCCGCCGCCGGCACTGACGCTGCAACCGGTGATCGGCCAGCGCAAGGCCGCCAAGTCGACCGTGCACCTGGGCAAGGGCGGCGCCGGCAAGGCCTACGTCAACGGCCACACCAGCGGCGCCGACGAAGGGCGCGAGCTGCGCCGGTTCGACCACGTGCGCGAGGACCGCGGTCGTGGCCGCGGCGGCCCACGCAAGCCGCACGGCGGCCTGACTGTCAGCGGCGATGCCGCCGCCAAGCAGTCGCAGAAGCCGTTCAAGCAGCGCAAGGACAAGGGCGCGCGCGCGCTGCCCGAGGGCAACCCCGCCGCGTTCCGCACCTGGTACGTGCCCGATGGCGTGGAGACCGGCCCCAGCGGCCATCGCAACGCCGACGGCCGTGGCCCCAAGAAGCCCTACGGCGGTGCCGGCGCGAAGAAGCGCGGCCCCGGCGGTCCGGGCGGACAGGGTCCGCGCGGCGGCGGCCAGGGTCCCTGGTCCTCCAAGCCGGCCGGTGCCGGCGCAGGCCGGCCGCGCGCGCCATATGGCCACCCCGACAGCGCCCCGACGTTCCCGTCCGACCACGCCAACCCCGGCAGCTTCAACCCCAACGCCGGCCCGCGCGGCCCGCGTCCGGGCGGCAACCGCGGCCCGAAGGGCGCCGGCGCCCGGGGGCCGGGTGGCGGCAATCGCGGGCCGGGTG